>JAOMBT010000001.1 GCA_028344675.1 Acidimicrobiaceae bacterium
CTGGAATGGCAACATCTATTTATGGATGAGATATAATCCAAAATTTGAAATTTGGTCAAAATTCACTGATGAATGGCTCACATCTGAAATGAGTAAAATTGTTGATAAGGCACTTTTATTACAAAAGTAGCTGATGAAGAAATATTTATTAATACTTTTTTTTACTCTATTCATTAATGCATCTGCAGATTCCGAGAATATAAATATCACACTAGACAGAAAAGATGACGCAACAATTGTGATTAGTTGGAACATCTTATATCCAGAGTATGACTCTATTACTTTAGAAATACTGCATGATGGAAAAGTAGAAACTTATGATATTCCATTGAAAGAAAGCTCAATTGAAATATGTTGTTATAAAAATGAAGTAGCTGTAACAATCAATGTAGTTGTTACAAAGGTAGTGCAGCTTTCTAATGAAGACTGTTCAGCAGAAAGCTGTATAAGCTTTGAACGTGAGAAATTTCAAAATCAGACAATCATATCTGCAATACCATCAACGACTACAACTTCTACCACAACTACTACGACAACTACCACAACCATTCCACCACCTATTCCTGAAAGTACAGATTTCCTTAATATAGAAATTACAAATGAGTTGATTACATCTATCCCGCTGTTTGATGATATTGACTTAACTGATCAAGAAAAAAATAGTATTGCGTTCATAATGACGACTATCATAATTGTCTTATTTTACTTAGTACTTCTTCTTCAAGAGTGGTTCAATAAAATTCTTTCTGAATATAAAGTTAGATTTTTTAGAAAGAAAAATGAAATTGTTAGTAATTCTAGATTTTTAAACTTCCTTAAGATTCTCTTTGCTCTCACTATGACTGCATTTTTAATTGGCTATGTAGAGGAAGGAGCTTCACTTGTTCTTGATTTAGAAAACTTGGCAGTGTTTTTAGCTGCTTTCATAGGCTTGATATCAGTAACTTTCTTTTATGAGGGTGTAGAAGGTTTAATTGAAAAGTTTGTATTTAAACAAAAAGTTAGATTCCGATGGGCTCCACAAGCAATATTTTTTGCACTAATTTCAACCCTTGCTTTTGTATATTTAAATATGCCTGTTGGGTTTATATTTGGCTTTATTGCTTCAAGTTATATTTTAAATAGCAGGCCAAACGCTAAATTATCTCCAAAATTTTACTCATCATTTATTCTGAGTGCTGTTGGCTTTGGTTTCTTCTATTTAACATCGTTACCTATTATTCTCGATTCGACTGTTTTTACAGCTATTGCAGCGGTTAGCTATTTAATGTGTATTGAAGGAGTTTTATTAAAAGCACTTCCAGGAGGAGGTAATGAGTTACTCGAATCAATAAATGATTCAACTGGGATATACAAAATCTTTCCCCTCCTTTCTTTCTTACTTGGATTAGGGTTATTTATTAGAATTTTGATTGTTTCTCCTGATAGTGAATTTTCAAATCTACAACAAGATTTGTTAAGTATGGGTTCATTTTCATTAACGTTTGCTTTGTTATTAATAGGTTATATGTTTTCCATTCTCATTATCGGTCTTTACATAAAGGTTAAAGGTAATAATGAATAGTAAATACATTTTTACATTTGTCATGACACTAGTTATTGGGTCAGCGTTTATTTTATTTATAAATTCAGGATTTGATGTTGAAACTATTGAAGAAGAAATAACAACTACAACTACTATCCCTGCAACAACTACAACTACTATCCCTGCAACAACTACAACTACTATCCAAAGCACAGACACCTTAGGAGATGAAGAATCTGTACAGATAGTGGATGACTATGAAGAGACACCTATTGCCTATGATGGTGAGTTCTTAAATTTTGTTGGATTTGAGGGTAATAATCAAGATAAATTAGACCAATTAGTCTTATCCATGCCTCAAGTATTAAAAGATGTATTGAAAGACAAAGTAATTTATGTCAATGGATGTCATGAATATGCACGGTCACTAGTTGGAAGGTGTCCTTATGGAGTTTGGGATTCATCTGGTACAAACAGTGATGGAAGCAAGGGTGCAGAATGGTCTATGTCTATTTGGATTTCGAATAGAGCATTTGATGCACAGCAAGCAGAAGATGTTTTAATACATGAATCATCTCATGCACTTTCCTACCTAACAAGGAACTGCAACACAACAGACAATCAGAGCTATAGATTAGACGCGTGGGCTTCATTTGGAGGAGAGGAAAAATTTGCAGATGCTTTAGTGCTTTATTTTGGTGGTTCCTATAATCACTATAGAGATTCTGGCGAGCTTTCAAATGAAGAAACCAGTTATCTTAAAGATTATTTCGAGGCTTGTACAAACTTTTAAAACATTTGATATATTGAATGTATGGGTGAAGCAGTAAACAGTTCCTTGCCATTAAATATTGTTACTTTATTAATACCTGTTTTATTTTACTTTCTAGGATTAAGTAGCAACCTAGAACAAATTAAAATATTATTCTCTGAGAAAATATCTCTTCTTTATGGCTTAGGAATTCAACTTATTTTACTTCCACTTATTGGCCTTTTAGTATCTGCAATATTTAGTAATTCTTTATTTGCAATAGCAGCCGTGATAGTTTTGATAGTTCCAGGAGGACATGTTTCTGGTTTACTTACTCATATTAAAGGTGGAAATGTTCCACTATCCGTATTTTTAACTTCTTTTGCCTCAATAATTTCGCCACTTACTATTATTTTCTGGCTGACAATAATAACTACAAGATCTAGTGAATTTAGTATTGACCCCGTAACATCATTCATGCAGCTACTTGTCTTTGTTTTAGCACCGTTTGTTCTTGGTATGATTATCAAAAAGAATTTTCCAAAATTTACAAATTTAATATTTAACCCACTTGATAAATTTTTAAAATTAATAATCGTAGTAGTTTCAATTTGGACACCAATAGATTTGGCAACTTATATTTTAGATAACATTCAACAAGGAGTACTAATATCTTTCACCTCCTTAATTATGATATTTGTTGTCAGCAAGT
Organism: Acidimicrobiaceae bacterium; assembly: GCA_028344675.1. Lineage (GTDB taxonomy): Bacteria > Actinomycetota > Acidimicrobiia > Actinomarinales > Actinomarinaceae > Actinomarina. Next base: position 2,989 of record JAOMBT010000001.1, read on the forward strand.
TAGTAATCAATTTCTCAAAAATTGATTTACCAAATGCAAAAACATTACAAATTGAGGCACTGTGTCAGAATTTTCCAATTGTTTTGGGTGTTTCTCTTGCACTACAGTTACCTGAAATAGCAATATATGGAATGATTTATTATTTAACAAGTATGGTTTTTGCAGTTTCTTATTCTTTTTCAAAAAAATATTAATTCTTATTGATTTATAAAAAATATGTATATAATAAGATTGTCTTTCAGGCAAACAAATCACAAATCATTTCCAAAAAAATATGATTTAGTTTAGGAGAAAAATGTCCGCAAGAGCACAATTACAATCTAAACCAGTAGCTGACTTAAGGTCTATAGCTGATAGTTTGGGTATTGAACATAAAGGACTTCAAAAAGCTAAGTTAATAGATCTTGTAGTTGAGCACAGTGATGATATTTTAGATTCACCAGTAGTAGAGGAAGCTCCAGCTGTGATTAGTAAATCTTCAAATGATGATGATGCACCAGCGGTAGTGAGTTCTGGTGACAGTGCAATTAAAAAAGGTGAAGAGAGAGAAGGCATACTCGATACACTCCCTGAAGGTTATGGATTTATGCGATGTAATGGTTATAAACCGAGTGAAGATGATGTATATGTGGCAGCTGGTGTTATTAAAAAATACAGAATGAGAAAAGGAGATCTCATCAGTGGACCAATTAGAGCACCACGTCAAAAAGAAAAGTACCCCGCACTTATTGAACCAAAAACAGTAAATGGTGCTGACCCAGAATTATTAGCAAGAAGAGTTGAGTTCAACAAACTCACTCCTTTATTTCCAGATGAAAGACTGAAATTAGAAATTGAAGGAGAACAAAATAAAATTGTTCCAAGAATAATCGACCTGGTTGCACCAATTGGAAAAGGGCAAAGAGGACTGATAGTATCTCCTCCAAAAGCAGGAAAAACTACTATTTTAAAAGAAATTGCAAACTCAATTGCAACAAATAACCCTGAAGTTTATCTAATGGTTGTTCTTGTTGATGAAAGACCTGAGGAAGTCACAGATATGCAGAGATCAGTCAAGGGAGAGGTAGTGTTTTCAACTTTTGACAGACCACCTGAGGAGCATACTCAGGTATCTAGACTCGCTATTGAGAGAGCAAAACGATTAGTTGAAGAAGGTAAAGATGTTGTTATCTTGCTTGACTCTATTACACGTTTAGCAAGAGCACATAACTTAGCAACACCTGCTAGCGGTCGAATTCTTTCAGGTGGTGTTGATTCAACAGCATTAACTCCACCAAAACAATTTTTTGGTGCAGCTAGAAATATTGAAGGAGGCGGAAGCTTGACAATACTTGGAACCGCTTTAGTTGAGACTGGGTCAAAGATGGATGAAGTGATTTTTGAAGAATTTAAAGGAACTGGAAATATGGAGCTAAGGCTAGATCGTCAATTAGCTGATAAGAGAATATTCCCGGCGATCGACGTTACACCATCCGGTACAAGAGAAGAACAGAGACTGGTATCACCCAAGGAATTAGAATCACTCTGGGCATTAAGGCGAGTACTTGTTGCATTAGAGGGTGGAGCTGCAACCGAGCTACTAATTGCAAAACTTAAAGACACAAAAAGTAACGATGCTTTCTTAAAGGATGTCGCAAAAGCCAAATAATAATGTAGAGTAGGAATATGAAAAAAGGTATACACCCAGAGTATAGAGAAGTTGTCTTTCAGGACCAAGATGCAGACTTTGCATTTTTAACTCGTTCAACTATTAAGACAAGTGAGACTATTTCATGGGAAGATGGAAATGATTATCCTCTAGTAAAGCTTGATATATCAAGTGCGAGCCATCCGTTTTTTACAGGAAAGCAAAAACTTGTTGACTCTACTGGAAGAGTTGAAAGATTTAAACAACGCTATGGATCTACAAGCACTAGGCAAGAACCTAAACAAGAAGCTTCTTCTCAAGAAGAAGAATAACTAATTTAACTACTACTTCTTATGTCTGATATTGATATTTCTTATGGTGGCCAAGCTGTAATAGGTGGTGTTTTAATACAGAGTCCAAAAGGCTGGTCTCTGGGGGTAAGAGATAAAGACAATGAATTGCACAGATACTACGAACCAAGAGTACCTCTAGTTAGAAGAAACAAATTCTGGTCAAGCCCTTTTATTCGAGGCTTCGGAGCTTTAATTGATTCTATGTATGTTGGATTTAAAGCAATTACATTGTCTGAAAAAATTTATTCAAAATATGAAGACGAAGACGAAAGCCTCATATCAAAAATAATAACTTATTCAGTATTAATTTCAGTCCTCCTCCTTTTTGTTGCCGGACCAAGACTACTTGTTGAAACTTTAGGTTCCTCACAAATTGCTACAGGGGTAGTAGAAGGTATTTTCAGAGGTTTTATTGTAATTGTATATATATATTTAGTTGGAAGAACTAAGGATGCACAAGAGCTATTTGAATATCACGGTGCTGAACACATGACTATTGCCTCATTTGAAGACAAACAGTCTCTAGATTTTGAAGATGTAATACAATACCCAAAAGAGCATATTAGATGTGGAACATCGTTCTTATTTTTAATTGTTTTTATTAGTCTTCTAACATTACCTTTTATCCCTAATCTGAATTTAGTCTTAACAACCATTACAAGACTTATGCATGTGGTTCTAGTATCTATGATTTCATATGAGGTATTGAAATTTAACTTTAAAAACAGTCATTCAATTATTGCAAAAATATTTGCAGCTCCAGGCCTCTGGACACAAAAAATTACAACCAAGAAACCTTCCGATGAACAAATTGAGGTTGCAATACTTTCTATGGCAAACTGTATAAATAATTCAGAAGGCTCTAATAGATTTGATGCAATTCTCTCCAGTGCTCAGGAGGTTGAAATTGGATAAATCTTTACATGACAAATTAGAAACTATTGAGAATTCCTTACCTGAAATCGAAAAACAATTATCTGAAATAGATATCTCAAGAGACCAAAAGGGCTACGCAGAAATGGCTAAGAAACATAGTGATGTTTCAACAATTGTTGATTTATTTAACCAATGGAAAAATATAGTTCAAGAAATAAAAGATGCTGAAGAACTTATGGAAGTAGAAACTGATGAAGATATGAAACAAGATTTTGAAGATATTATTTTGTTAAACAAACCTCAACTTGATCCACTGATTCAGAAAATAAAAATATCTTTATTACCAAAAGACCCATTAGATGAAAAAGATGTACTAGTTGAAATTAGGCCTGGAGCAGGAGGAGAGGAAGCTGCTATTTGGGTTGGTGACTTGTACAAAATGTATACCCGTTTTGCTGAAAGAAATGCTTGGAATGTTGAGCCAATTGAACTAACTGCTTCAGACCAAGGTGGCTACAATAAAATAATTTTTTCAATAAAATCAAAAGGTGTTTATTCAAAATTAAAATTTGAAGCTGGAGCACATCGTGTTCAACGAATTCCTAAGACCGAATCACAAGGAAGAGTTCATACATCAATTTCTACAGTTGCGGTGCTTCCAGAAGCTGAGGAAGTGGACTTAAGTATTGCTCCAAACGATTTAAAAATAGATGTTTACAGGTCTAGCGGACCGGGAGGCCAAAGTGTTAATACAACAGATTCCGCTGTAAGAATAACGCATATTCCAACTGGATTAGTGGTTACCAGTCAAGATGAAAAATCTCAGCTAAAGAATAAAAACCAAGCTATGAGAATCTTGAGAGCTCGACTTTTAAAAGCTGAGCAAGAAAAAGCAGCGGCTGAAAGAGCTAAAGATAGAAAAGATCAAGTAGGTTCTGGGGAAAGATCAGATAAAATTAGAACTTACAACTATAAAGATAACAGAGTCTCAGATCACAGAATTAATTTAACTCTAAAAAAATTAGACCAAGTTTTAGATGGTGATTTAGATCAGTTTGTAGATGCTTTAATAGCAGACAACGAAGCAAGACGTTTGGCAAATCTACAAGAGTAATGAACATACAGCAACTTCCTCAACATGAACTTGCTCGTCTTAGAGAGAAGGCTAAGGAACAAGCGGGTTCACAATTTGAATATCAAGAATATTACACAAATTTATTAACAAGAAGGCTCAATGGAGAGCCACTTCAGTATATTGAGGAGTACATACCTTTTTACTCAATCCAAATTAATGTTGACGAAAGATGTTTGATTCCAAGGCCTGAAACTGAGTATTTAATTGAGATTATAAAAAACAATATTGACTCACCACAAAATATATTAGATGTAGGTACTGGCACTGGATGTATTGCGTTAATGTTAAAAAAAATATACAGCGAATCTAATGTTGATGCTGTAGATATATCTGAACAGGCCTTAGAACTTGCTATTGAAAATGCCCAAATAAATGACCTAGATGTAACATTTTCTGTTTCTGACCTCCTTAAGAATGTAGAAAATGATAAGTATGACATTATTGTTGCTAACTTGCCATATATTCCTACAGAGACTCTACAAAACTTAGACAAAGAAGTTATAAATTATGAACCAATGGTTGCTTTAGATGGTGGTCCAGATGGATTAATTTATATCAATGAATTAATAAAACAAATAGAAGAAAGAGATTTTAATAATTTAACCCTATTTCTTGAAGTAGATTCTTCCCACGCAAAAACTATTATTAAAAATTTAAAATACTGGAAAGATGTAAAATTAGAAAAAGACTTAGTTGATAGGGATAGGTATATCATTGCTAAACGATGAATTACAACTAGCAGTAACTGCTATTTCAAATAATGAAATTGTTGGAATTCCAACTGAAACTGTTTACGGAATAGGAGTTAATCCAACTTCACAAACTGCAGTTAATAAAATTTTTGAATTAAAAGAAAGAGATGAGGACAAGCCATTATCGATATTAATTAGTAGTTTTTATGATATTCATAAATTAGGAGTTGTTTCCACTATTCCCGAAGTTGTCGAACTTTATTGGCCTGGTCCATTGACAATAATTGTAGAAACTACATTAGAGTTTTCCGATGGGGTTGGAACTAAATCTCCAAATACAATTGGTATAAGAGTTCCTGATAATGATTTAGCAATTGAGCTTTTAAAAATAACGGGCCCACTAGCTGTAACAAGTGCAAATATTTCTGGTAATGAAGATGTAAAAAGTGACGTAGACGCCCAGAATATATTCGGAGACGCTATTAAACACTATATAAAAGGAGAGGCTCTTCATGGAAGTGGCTCAACTATTATAGACTTACGTGAAGAGGGTGGTCGAATATTAAGAGAAGGCCCACTTAAATGGCCTCCAAGTTACTGTTAGACTATGTTCTATGACAAATAAAGGCGTATCTCAAAACTCACTTAATGGAGTTGATTCAGAAATATCTGAACTAATTACGAAAGATTTAGAAAGACAAAATACTCATATTCATTTAATTGCATCTGAAAATTTTGCATCAAAAGCAGTCATGGAAGCTTCAGGTTCAATACTCACAAATAAATACTCAGAAGGTTTTCCCGGTAGAAGATATTACGAAGGGTGTGAAGTAGTTGATAAAATAGAACAACTTGCAATTGACAGAGCTTGCGAATTATTTGAAGCTGATCACGCAAATGTACAGCCACATTCTGGCTCATCAGCAAATATGGCTGTATACCTAGCCCTACTAGAGCCAGGAGATACTGTATTAGGAATGTCTTTAGATCAAGGCGGGCACCTGACACATGGCTCACCTGTCAACTTTTCTGGAAAAGTCTATAATTTCGTTGGCTACGGTCTAAATGAGACTACTGAAATAATTGATATGGAAAAAGTCAGAGATATAGCTATTCAAACGAAGCCAAAACTAATTATTGCAGGCTATTCTTCGTATTCTCAGAATCTAGATTATGAAAAATTTAGAAATATAGCTGATGAAGTAGGGGCTTATTTTATGGTTGATGCTGCACACTTTATAGGTCTTGTAGCCGGAAAAGTAGTCAATAATCCAATGCACTATGCTGATATTGTTACAGCAACAACACACAAAGCACTTAGAGGACCAAGAGGTGGAATTATATTGTGTAAAGAAGATTTTGCTAAAGACATTGATAGAAATATATTTCCTGGTGCCCAAGGTGGTCCATTGAATAATCAAATTGCAGCAAAAGCAGTCTGCTTTAAAGAAGCTCTTAGTCCTGATTTTAGAGAATATACAAAACAGATAGTAAATAATGCAACAACTTTGTCTAATTCTTTTCAAGAACAAGGACTAAGAGTAGTAAGCGGCGGAACACAAAATCACTTAGTTCTTGTAGATACTCGAAGTGTTGATGATGAATTAACAGGTAAAGAAGCAGGAATTTTATTAAATGAGAGGGGGATTACTTTAAATAGAAATTCCATTCCATTTGATCCAAGGTCTCCTTTTGTAACTTCAGGAATAAGGATGGGTACTCCAGCAGTAACAACATGCGGCATGAAAGAGGAAGAGCTTACAAAAGTTGGATATTTAATTTCTGAGATAATGAAAAATAGATCTGATATTAAAAAATTAGATGGACTTGAAAAAGAAGTAAGAGATCTAGCAACGAGTTTTCAGCCATATGCCTAAATCAAAACTAAACTACGAAGATTTTGGACCAGTTTCCACTTTTTCAACATCAATTCTTAGTAGTTTGCTAATAGGGCTTTTAATTCAAAACTACATTGGGTATACCCCCTGGCCAGTAATAATTTTTGTATTAATAGGTATTTATGATGGTTTTAGAAGAATGTGGAATTACTCTTCTAAATTAGAGGAAGATGTAGATGAACGTAGAAATTGAACTAGCTAAAAGAATGCTCTTAAGGGCTTCACCAGTATATTTAATGGTTCCTTTACTTTTTTTTATTAAATCTCAAGAAGCTTTCTTCACATCTCTCTACTCATCAGCGATTGTTGCTTTAGGTTTCTTTTTGGGTGCGGTAATAATGTCTTATGCAGCAAAAATCTCTTTAAATTTTTATTATTTTGCTGCTTTATTTGGTTATGTTTTTAGATTAATTTTTATTTTCGGATTTCTCTTATTACTGCAAAGAGTATATTCTGTTGATGCATTGGCAATGTCTTTGACAGTGCCAATTGTATTTTTAACGATGTTATTTATAGAAATGACTATGGTAATTAAGAGAAAAGACACAGATTTAGATTGGGCAAATGATAACAGCAGCTGAAACTTGTGATTTTATAAATGAAGTTGTTTGCAAACCTGCAAATGTTAATGAGCTATTCGAATTTTCTAATTTCGCCGGTACAGAAATTTCTAGAACAGAAATTTTAATTGTTTTAGCTGCAGTAATTCCAGTAGTTCTTGTTTTTTTTGGTTTAAGAAAGAAGTCAGTTGTTCCTGGAAAACTCCAATCAGTAGTTGAATCAATTTTTACATTTGTTAAAGATGAAATTGCTTTAGGGGTTATTGGTAGAGGGGGAGAAAAGTTTACCCCTTATCTAATTTCAATTTTTCTTTTTATACTCGTTGGTAACCTCTTTGAAGTAGCACCTTTAATAAATTTTCCTGTTACATCAAGAATGGCTTTACCATTATTTTTAAGTTTGATTACGTACTTCATTTTTGTATTTGTAGGCATAAAGGAAGAGGGATTTGGGTACATATCTCACCTTGTTTGGCCTCCAGGAGTTCCAATTGCTCTTAAGCCATTAGTTGGTGTTATAGAATTAGTATCAGTATTACTAGTTAGACCTTTTAGTTTAGCTGTACGACTTTTTGCAAACTTAGTTGCAGGTCACGTAATGCTTAGTTTATTGTTAGCATCAGCATATTTTTTCATCGTTCAGCCTGGGGGAGCAGATTATATACTAGCTAAAGTACCTGTTGGTATAGCTTGGTTCACACTTGGTTTAGGAATTTACGGTTTTGAATTAATAGTTTCAATTTTGCAGGCATACATATTTACGTTGTTGTCTGCTGTCTATATACAAACGTCTCTGCATCCAGAGCATTAATTAATAAGGAGGAAAATGGAAGCTGCATACGCGTTAATAGGATACGGATTGGCCGCAATAGGTCCCGGTATAGGAATCGGGTTGATTGCTGGTAATGCGGTCCAAGCTATGGCAAGACAGCCAGAAGCTGCTGGTATGGTAAGAACAACTATGTTCTTAGGAATAGCCTTTACTGAGGCTCTAGCGCTTATTGGATTCGTTCTATTCTTCTTGGTATAGGAGTTTAAGGGTGAATATAAATCTAGAATATTTATTAGCAGAAGCTGAAGAATCAAGTTCAGGTATTGATCTTCTTCTTCCTGCAACGTCAGAACTAGTTGCTGGTATTGCGGCTTTTGCGATTGTATTTTTCTTTATTTGGAAATGGGCACTACCTGCATTAAATGAAACATTAGAAACAAGAGCATCTGCAATTGAGGGACAGATTAAAGAAGCTGAAGAAACAAAGGCGCAAGCTGAAAAATCTAAAGCAGAATATGATCAGTTAGTCTCTAATGCTGATTCTGAAGTTCAAACAATCATTGATGAAGGTAAGGCTGCCGCTGAAAAATTAAAAGAAGATATGGTTGCCAAAGCAAAGCAAGAAGCAGAGTCAATTATTGACAAGGCTAAGTCTGATTCAGAAGCTGAAAAAGAAAGAGTAGCATCAGAACTTAAGAGTGAAGTTGCTGATCTATCTTTAGAGATTTCTCAAAAAGTTGCATCATCAATGTCAGAAGATGATCAAAAGAAATTAATTGATAAATTTATTAAGGATATGGGGTAGTAAGAACAATGTCAGTAGAGTCTTTTTCAAAAGGTATAGTTGAAATAATCTCATCTTCTGATGATTCGGAAAGAGTAGAAAATGAAATCCTCCAAGTTTTCAAATCTCTATCAGATTCATCAGAAGCGTTAGATGTATTTAGAAACTTTGGAATACCTGTTGAAAAAAAGATTGAAGCTGTACAAAATTTATTAAGTACTCGAGTTCTACCACTTACTGTAGATCTTGTTACTTTGACTATATCTCAAGGTTATGCAGATAATCTGAACGATATAGAGTTAAGTGTTGCAAATTATATTGCAAACAAAAGAGGAGCGTCTGTAGCAAAAGTTGTTTCTGCTATAGAGCTTGATGATAAAACTCAAGAAGCACTGCAAAAGGCAATTAAAAATAAAGTTGGAACTGATGTAGAGCTCAGTATTGATGTCGATCCATCTGTAATTGGTGGAATTAGTATAAGCATAGGAGAGAGAACTTTTGACAGTCTTCTCTCATCAAAGTTTTCAGAAATTAAAACTGTATTAGAAGGTAGGTAAAATGAGCGATCTTAATATTGATGCAAAAGCTATTTCAGATTCATTAAAGTCTACTCTTGGCGACTGGAAAGACTCTGTAAAAGATGACGTAGTAGGACATGTTGCAGCTATTGCAGATGGTGTAGCCAGAGTTAAAGGCTTAGAAAATGTTATGGCTTCGGAGTTACTCGAGTTCCCAGGTGGACTTGTCGGTGTTGCTCTTAACTTAGAAGAAGATTCAATCGGTGTTGTGTTGATGGGTGATTCTAATCATATTGAAGAAGGAAATCCAGTTAAGCAGACTGGTGAAGTTCTTTCAATAGGTGTTGGAGATGGATTTCTCGGTAGGGTTATTGATACACTAGGTAACCCAATCGACGGTAAAGGACCAATTGAATTTACTGAAAGAAGACGTTTAGAACTTCAAGCACCTTCTGTTGTAGAAAGGCAACCTGTTGGAGAGCCACTACAAACAGGAATCAAAGCTATTGATTCAATGATTCCAATTGGAAGAGGTCAGAGAGAGCTCATTATTGGTGATAGGCAAATTGGAAAAACTGCCGTTGCAGTTGATACAATAATCAATCAAAAAGATACTGATGTTAAGTGTATCTATGTTGCTATTGGACAGAAGTCATCAACTGTTGCTGAGGTTGTAGAAAGATTTGAAAAAGAGGGAGTACTAGATAAAGTAGTTATTGTAAATGCACCTGCTTCCGCTGCTGCAGCATTGCAGATGTATGCTCCGTATGCTGGTTCAGCGATTGGGCAACATTGGATGTACAACGGTGAGCATGGATTAATTGTTTTCGATGATTTATCAAAACAAGCTATTGCCTATCGTCAAATATCATTACTTTTAAGAAGACCTCCTGGTAGAGAGGCTTACCCTGGTGACGTCTTCTATCTTCACTCTAGATTATTAGAGCGTTGTGCAAAAGTAAGTGAAGAGTTAGGTGGGGGATCACTAACCGGCCTCCCAATCATTGAGACAAAAGCTGGCGACGTTTCAGCATTCATTCCAACGAATGTTATATCTATTACAGATGGGCAAATTTATTTGGAATCAGAGCTTTTTTACTCTGGTGTTAGACCAGCTGTAAACCCAGGCACATCTGTCTCAAGAGTAGGTGGCTCAGCTCAGACTAAGGCTATGAAAAAAGTTTCCGGTCCATTAAGAATTAACCTTGCACAGTTTAGAGAGTTAGAGGCATTTGCTGAGTTCGGTTCAGATTTGGACGCTGCATCACAGGCACAGCTTGATAGAGGTAGAAGAGTTGTTGAGTTGCTAAAACAACCTCAGTATCAACCAGTATCTATGGAAGAACAAGTAGTCTCACTTTACGCTGTTACAGAGGGATTCCTTGATGTGGTAGATCCAGCAGATATGCCTCAAACAGAGCATGATTTAATTGAATATATAAAAACACGACACTCCGAAGTTATTAATTCAATTAAAACTACTGGTGAGTTACCTGTAGATGAATTAAAAGCTGCAGTTGAGGCTTTTGTAAGTACATTGGAGAAAAAAGAAGAGTAAATTATGGCAAGTGCTGAATTACGAATTATCAATAGAAGAATAAAGAGTGTTAAATCTACTAAGAAAATAACACGTGCAATGGAACTTATTGCATCTTCAAGAATCGTAAAAGCACAGCAAAGACTTTCATCATCCAATAACTATACAAACTTACTTGCTCAGATTGTTGAAGAACTTACAGGTAGTGGAGAAATGCCAACTTCTCCAGTAACTGAAGGAACAAAGAGAATAACACTTGTTGTTATTACATCAGATCGTGGACTAGCAGGTGCTTATAACACTAATATTTTGAAGCTTGCAGAAGTCAGAAAATCTGAATATGAAAAGTTAAATAATAAGGTGGAAATTGTAACTGTTGGAAAAAAAGCAAATGGCTATTTTAAGTATAGAAATATTGAGCCCAAGCAAAACTATGAAGGTATAACAGATGAGCCAAACTTCGAAAATGCCTTAGAAATTATGACACCGTTAGTTCAAGAATTTTATGAGGGAAAGACAAACCAGATTGAACTTGTTTATACAGAGTATCAATCTGCGATGACTCAAACAGCACTATATAAAACTGTGCTCCCATTTGAAGTGGAGCAGATAGCTAAAGAAATAGAATCAGCAGGAGGTTACACCTTTGAGCCATCAGCAAGTCAGGTTTTAAGCAATATTATTCCAAAATATACAAATGCAACTATTTATTCTGCCTTACTCAATGCCTCCACATCGGAGCATGCAGCAAGAATGAGAGCTATGAAAGCAGCTACAGAGAATGCAGAGGAATTAATTAAAATTTTATCACGTAAGAGTAATCAGGCTAGACAAGCAGAGATTACTACTGAGATTTCAGAAATTGTAGGTGGAGCGGAAGCTCTAGCAGGATAAGGAGAAAAATAAATGAGCGATAGTTTAGGTAGAGTTGTAAAGATTGCAGGTCCAGTTGTTGACGTTGCATTTGCACAAGATTCTTTGCCAGAAATTACAAATGCATTGGAAGTAGATGTAGAAATTGATAATTCTAAAAGCACAATTGTTTTAGAAGTCGCTCAGCATCTTGGCGAAGGAAGAGTTCGTGCAATCTCTATGCAAGGCACCGATGGTTTAAGAAGAGGTGCTGAAGTCTCAGATACTGGAGCACCAATTTCAGTTCCTGTTGGACAGGAGACACTTGGACATATATTTAATGTATGGGGTGAAACTTTAGACGTTGAAACAAGCTCTATTGGTGTAAAACAAAGATGGCCAATTCATAGACAACCACCACCGTATGAAGAAGTGACAGCTCAAAATGAGATGTTTGAGACTGGAATCAAAGTTGTAGATCTTTTAATGCCATATGTACAAGGTGGAAAGATAGGTTTATTTGGTGGAGCTGGAGTTGGTAAGACAGTTCTAATTCAGGAAATGATTAACCGAGTTGCAACGCAGCATGGTGGAGTGTCTGTTTTTGCTGGTGTTGGAGAAAGAACTCGTGAAGGTAATGACTTATTTAGAGAAATGCAAGAATCTGGAGTTATTGATAAAACTGCACTTGTATTCGGTCAAATGGACGAACCGCCTGGAGTGAGATTAAGAGTTGCATTGTCAGCTCTAACTATGGCTGAGTATTTTAGAGATGAAGAAAAGCAAGACGTGTTATTGTTCATCGACAATATCTTTAGATTCTCACAGGCAGGTTCTGAGGTGTCTACATTATTAGGACGTATGCCATCTGCTGTTGGTTATCAACCTACACTTGCAGACGAGATGGGTTTCTTGCAAGAGAGAATTACCTCTCTTAAAGGTAGATCTATTACATCTCTACAAGCAGTGTATGTTCCTGCAGACGATATTACTGACCCTGCACCACATACAGCTTTTGCTCACTTAGATGCAAGAACAGTGTTGTCTAGAACAATTGCGGACTTGGGTATTTATCCAGCAGTTGATCCTCTTGACTCTTCATCAAGAATCTTGGATCCAGGTGTTGTTGGCGATGAACACTACAACACTGCTAGAGAGGTACAACGAGTTCTGCAAAGATACAATGACTTGCAAGATATTATTGCAATTCTTGGTATTGATGAGTTGTCAGAAGAAGATAAGCAAATAGTCGGACGTGCGAGAAGAATTCAGAGATTCTTATCACAACCTATGTTTGTTGCTGAACAGTTCACAGGTATCGAGGGTAAATTCGTATCCATTAAAGATACAATTGAAGCTTTTAATACTATCTTAAGTGGCGATCTTGACGCTGTCCCAGAACAGGCATTCTATATGACTGGTGGGCTCGACGAGGTCATGTCTAAAGCTAAAGAGCTAGAAGAAAGTCTTTAATGTTTGTTGAGGTTGTCTCACCAGAGGAGAGTTGTTTCTCAGGAGATGCGACAATGGTAATTTCAAGAACTCCTAACGGCGAGATTGGAATACTTGAGGGTCACGAACAAACTGTTGCAACTCTCATGCCAGGTGGACTCACTATTGAACATGACAATACAAGAACTAGTTTTGCAATCTCTGGTGGAATACTTCAAATTACTGGAGAGAAAGTTATTGTTCTTGGCGAACTAGTAGAAAAGATTGATGGAGATCACGATAAAGCTATTGAAATTGGTCAAGAGTTAGCTAAAAAAGCCTTTCCAGCCGAATAATGTCTTCACTTCTAGCATTTCACGCTCACCCTGATGACGAGAGCGTCTCGACTGGAGTTACCCTAGCAAAATATGCTGATGAAGGTCACAGGGTAGTAGTTGCTACCGCAACAGATGGTTCTGCTGGTGAAATTCATAACTACGATAATCCAGAAGAACTTTTTCCTAAACTCGCAGAAATGAGAAGAAAAGAGTTAGAGGCAAGCCTTGAAGCACTTGGTGTCAAAGAGTATGAGTGGATGGGGTTTAAAGATTCTGGAATGATGGGTACTAGTGAAAATGATGATCCAGACTGTTTCTGGAGGCAGAACTATTTTGACCCTGTTGGAAAACTGGTCGACATAATTAGAAAATATAAACCAGATGCTCTAATCACATATGACCCTTTTGGAGGCTATGGTCATCCAGATCATATTCAGACACATAGAATTGGAACCGCAGCCTTTTTTGCAGCTAGTGACTTAGACAAGTTCCCACTTAAAGAAAATCAAGAAGTCTGGATTCCAGAGCGTCTGTATTACAGTGCTTGGTCTAAGACAAGAATGCAATCAAGAAGACAACAGATGTTTGATGCTGGAATTATTTCAGAAGAAGAATTTAACAGATTTAACCCAATTGGCAGTGAACATGATGATATAGATGTTGAAGTCGATGGAAGAAAATATGTTGAGCATAAAATTAATTCTATGAAAGCTCACCGCAGTCAGTTTAAAGATGACTGGTGGGGTTTTAATATTCCAGATGAATTTAAAGAGGATTTTTTAGGATATGAAAACTACATACTTGCTTTCAATAGAGGGCCTTGGTCTTCAGAAACAGATTTAATCTAAAAAAGTCATTAACTTAACGTATATTTTTTGTTTACTTTGCGTTTAACTGTCATGAATATCTTGGAACCAGTTAATTAAATTAAAGAAAGGAAATCCATGATTAGATCAAAATCTAAATTCTGGTCTCTGCTTCTTGTAATGGTACTTGTCCTTGCTGCCTGTGGTGGTGGTAGCGACGATGCTGCTGAAGAATCAGGTGGAGAAGATTCAGTTACTCAAACAACTGTTGCATCTTCTTCTGGTGGATCATCAAGTTCAGACTCAGGTCTAACTGGTGAAATACTAATCGATGGATCTTCAACCGTATTCCCTATTACACAAGCTGTAGCTGAAGAATTTACAGCTGTTAACCCAGGTGTTCAAATATCTGTTGGTGTTTCAGGAACTGGTGGAGGATTCAAGAAATTTTGTCCTGGAGAAACAGATATATCTGATGCTTCAAGACCTATTAAAGCAAAAGAGAGAGATCTCTGTGCAGAAAATGGTACTACATACACTGAACTTCAAGTTGGTGTAGACGCACTTTCAGTTGTTGTTCCAACATCAAATGACTTTGCAACATGTCTTACAACTGAAGAGTTAGGTGCTATATGGGGTGCTGACAGCACAGTTACTAACTGGAATCAAGTTAGAAGCTCTTTCCCTAATGTAGCACTTGACCTATATGGTCCTGGTACTGACTCTGGAACTTTTGACTTCTTCAATGAAGAAATTACAGAAGACTTGGGCGGTAGCCGTTCTGACTACACAGCATCAGAAGATGACAACGTTCTTGTGAACGGTGTATCTGGATCAGCTGGTGGTTTAGGATACTTTGGACTCGCATATTATGAAGAGAACAAAGATAAGCTTACTGCTGTTGAAGTAGATGCTGGAGATGGGTGTGTTGGTCCAGAAGGTGCCTTTACTGGTACATACGGACTTGCAAGACCATTGTTTATTTATGTAAATGATGCAAAAGTAAACGACCCAGTTATAACTGCTTTTGTCGATTTCTACTTTGACTCATTAGATCCAATTGTAGAAGCTGTCGGTTACATTCCGATGTTGGCTGACGCTGCTGCAAGACAATTAGAGTATTGGCAAGTTGTTACAGGAAAAGCATTGTCTGGTGAAATCTTAATTGATGGTTCATCAACTGTTTTCCCTATTACCCAGGCTGTAGCAGAAGAGTTCACAGCAGTGCATCCTAATGTCAACATTTCTGTTGGTGTTTCAGGAACTGGTGGAGGATTCAAAAAATTCTGCCCTGGTGAAACAATGATTTCAGATGCTTCTCGTCCAATCAAAGACAAAGAGAAAGCATTATGTGAAGAAAACGGAGTTAACTATTTAGAAGTACAAGTAGGTATTGATGCACTTTCAGTTGTTGTTCCAACATCAAATGACTGGGCTACATGTCTTACAACTGCTGAACTTACTTCAATTTGGGGTGCTGACAGCACAGTTACTAACTGGAATCAAGTTAGAAGCTCTTTCCCTAATGTAGCACTTGACCTATATGGTCCTGGTACTGACTCTGGAACTTTTGACTTCTTCAATGAAGAGTTAACAGAAGATAATGGCGGTAGCCGTTCTGACTACACAGCATCAGAAGATGACAACGTTCTTGTGAACGGTGTATCTGGATCAGCTGGTGGTTTAGGATACTTTGGACTCGCATATTATGAAGAGAACAAAGATAAGCTTACTGCTGTTGAAGTAGATGCTGGAGATGGGTGTCAACCACCTGAAGCAGCATTTGAAGGAAATTATTTCTTAGCAAGACCACTTTTCATCTATATAGCTGAGTCTGCAAAAGGAATGTCTGCAGTTAGAGAATTCGTCGATTTCTACTTTGTAGCTATGGACGCGATTGTACCTGCAGTAGGTTATGTACCTATGTTAGCTGAACAAAAAATGGCATCATTAATGTCATGGTCAGCATTTAGTAGGGGATAGTCACTTTAATTAAAAAATAGTAATTTGTGAGGGCAGAAATGCCCTCACAAACTACAATAAAAATATCAAACTATGGAAAATAAAAAAGACCTTCGTAGTCAACTTACGAAAACAATTACACGTCCAGTTGAAAAAATTGTAAAATTTTTTATTACAGCCTCTGCTTTTGCCGCAATTCTTATATCCATCTCAATTATTTTCACATTATTAACTGAAGCTATTAATTTTTTTCAAGATCCAGCAGTAACTTTTAAAGGGTATTTCACTGCAACTAGGTGGACTCCTACTTTCCAAAATCCCGAATACGGTGTTATTGTTTTGATTTCCTCAACCCTCTACATAGCTGTTATTGCTTGTCTTATTTCTTTTCCTTTAGGGTTATTTTCAGCTATATATTTATCTGAATTTGCAACAAAAAGAACAAGAAAAGTAATCAAACCAGTTTTAGAAGTATTAGCAGGTGTGCCTACCGTAGTATTTGGTTACTTCGCACTTAACTGGATTACTCCGAATATAATTCAGAGATTTATTCCAGGTACGGGAGTATTTAATGCTTTGTCGGCAGGTATCGCTGTTGGCATCATGATAATCCCTACAGTCGCCTCTATCTCTGATGATGCTCTCAATGCAGTTCCAAATTCTTTAAGAAATGGGTCATTAGCACTTGGTGCTACTAGAAGAATTACATCACTTAAAATTATGTTTCCTGCAGCCCTTTCAGGCATTATTGCATCATTTATATTAGGTTTTTCAAGAGCTATAGGTGAGACAATGATTGTGACCATTGCAGGTGGGCAGTATCCTGAATTAAATTTAGATCCAAGAAGTGCAATGTACACGATAACATCTTCAATAGTAAATGTATCTCTTGGTGACACACCTCATGGCACTACTGCTTATAATGCTTTATTCGCACTTGGTATAACTTTATTTATTATGACTTTTATTCTGAATATAGGTTCTGATTATATTGCCAGAAAGTATAGAAAAGAATATGAGTAACGAAACACTTATAACCGGCAAGAAAGCTGAAAATGCTATCAAAGAAAGTTTATTCCTCTTTACATTATATATATGTGTAACGATTGCTATTTTAACTCTGATGACCTTAATCTATGATGTGCTTTCTACTGGGACTACAAGATTGACATCAGATTATGAGGTTGGTCTCATTACAAAAATACAAATTGATAATCCTGTAGACTTTTTAACAACATTAGACTCACGATATCCAGATAGAGCTGGTATCGGCCCTGCTTTTGCTGGGACAGTATGGCTTATGATAATAGTTGTTTTTGTAACATTTCCTTTTGGTACAGGAGCGGCAATATATCTTCAAGAATTTGCCCCAAAAAATAGATTAACAAGGTTTATTGAATTAAATTTAACTAACTTAGCAGGAGTCCCTTCTGTTATTTATGGTCTACTAGGGCTAGCGGTGTTTGTACGTTTAGCTGGATTTGGGAGATCTGTTCTTTCAGGTGGTTTAACATTAACCCTGCTGATTCTTCCAGTTGTCATTGTGGCATCTAGAGAGGCTCTTAAGGCTGTTCCAGACACAATACGCCAGGGTGCTTTAGCACTTGGAGCTACCAAATTTCAGGCAGTTTTTAGACAGGTTGTACCTTCTGCAATTCCAGGAATGGTAACTGGGATGGTCCTCGGACTCTCCCGAGCGATTGGAGAGACTGCTCCATTAATTTTTATGGGTGCTTTGACTTATGTTAATTATTTTCCTGGTACCCCTTTAAGTGGTTTTACTGCTATTCCAATCCAAGTCTATAACTGGATTGGATATCCTCAGGCTGAATGGAAGGAAACAGCTTCAGCTGGAATCATCTTACTTTTGGGTTTATTATTAATCATGAACTCAATAGCAATATTCATTAGAAACAGATACGAAAAGGATTTATAGTGATATTTATAAAGGAGACAAATAGTGGAAACTAAAGAAACAGTCCAGGTCAATAACGAAAGCGTATTTAATGTAACAGACCTATCTGTAAGTTACGGAGACTTTGTCGCAATCAAAAATGTAAATATGGATATTACTAAAAACAAAATTACTGCTTTTATTGGGCCCTCAGGTTGCGGGAAAAGCACATTAATAAGAACATTTAACAGGATGAATGATCTTATATTAGGTGCAAAAGTTAATGGAACAATAACATATCAGGGAGTTGATTTATACGACAAAATGGTTGACCCAGTTCAGGTCAGAAGAAGAATTGGAATGGTTTTTCAAAAACCTAATCCATTTCCAAAAACTATAAAAGAAAATATTACCTTTGGACTTAAAGTCAATAACATGACTGACAATATGGATGAAAGAGTGGAGAAAGCATTAACTCAAGCAGCATTATGGGATGAAGTAAAAGATGATTTAAACAAAAATGCATTAGAACTATCTGGTGGCCAACAACAAAGATTATGCATTGCTAGAACAATTGCAGTTGAGCCAGATACAATTTTGATGGATGAGCCTTGCTCTGCATTAGACCCTGTAGCAACAAAAAAAATAGAAGACCTCATGCAAGACCTTGTAAAAGAATTCTCGATACTTATTGTGACACACAACATGCAGCAAGCTTCAAGATCTTCTGATTACTGTGCATTTTTTACAACTAAAACCTCTGATGATGGAAAAAGAAGAACTGGAGAATTAGTTGAGTTCAATGAAACAAGTGTTATGTTTACTACTCCTGATCAGGAGTTAACAGAACAATATATATCAGGCAGGTTCGGATGAGTTTACAGGAAAAGATTGAAAACCTTGAAACAGATCTACATTTAATGGGCAGGCTTGTTTTAGATGCTCTAGTAGATGGCGTTAGGGCTTTAGAAGATAAAGACGTTAATAGAGCAATAGCAACAATAGAAAAAGATGATGAAATCGATGCGGCTTACCTTAAAATTGACCAAGACTGGGTTGAGCTTATGGCCACAGAGCAACTTGTAGCAACAGACTTAAGACTTTCTACATCTATTTTGCAAGCAAGTTTACATTTAGAGCGTCTTGGTGATTTGGCGGTTTATCTTGGAAATACAACACAAGAGATTTTTGATTCACCATTACCAGAGACAGTACATGCAACAGTTGTAGAGATGGGGGATTTAGTAATTGATATGGCTTCCTCCGCAATGGAAAGTTTAAAAAATAGGGATAAAGACCTAGCTTTAGCAACAGCCGAAAAAGATAATCAGGTAAATAGACTATATAACTCAATGCTAGAAGAAGCTCCAAAAATTGCAGGCAACGAAGATTTGTTCAAAGGATTATTCAGGCTTGTTACTTGTATAAGGACATTAGAAAGAGGTGGAGATCATGCAGTTGATATTTGTGAGTTAACACACTTTTTAGTAACCGGAGAATTTAAAGAATTTTAATGTCAGGCAAAATTTTATTAGTCGAAGATGAACACAGTATTGCCGAGCCCGTAATTTACAATTTAAAACAAGAAGGTTTTTCTGTAACACATGTTGATGAAGGACCTATTGCTCTTGAAATTTTCAGTGAAGAATCATTTGATTTAATTATTTTAGATTTAATGCTTCCAGAAATTTCCGGACTAGATATATGTAGATCTATCAGGAAAGAATCTGATGTGCCAATAATAATGGTTACCGCAAAAGACAGTGAAGCAGACAGAGTTTCAGGTCTAGAGCTAGGGGCTGATGATTATGTTACTAAGCCTTTTTCTGTAAGAGAATTGATGAGTAGAGTTAGAGCTGTATTACGAAGAACAACAACAACAACAAAAACAAATAAGACTAATAAATCCATTAAATCTGGAAATATTGAAATTAATTTATCAAAATATGAAGCTAAAGTTGATGATAAAAATATTGATTTAACACCAAGAGAATTTGAGCTTCTTTATGCTTTTTGCGAAAATGAAGGTAATTTAATGTCCAGAGAGCAAATTTTCGATGAGATATGGGGGTATTCTTTCATTGGGAATACAAAAACACTTGATGTTCATATTCAAAGAATTAGAGAAAAAATTGAAAAAGATCCTAGAGAACCCAAAAGACTTGTAACTGTTAGGGGAGTCGGATATAAATTAGTTACTGATGAATAACAATTCTCAGAATATTGATAAATTAAAACAAGAATTTATAGCTAATGCATCTCATGAACTTAAAACTCCTGTTACTTCAATTCAGCTGGCTGTTGAAACAGCTATAACTGCTTTAGAAAATTCAGAACTCGAAGATACAAGAAAATTTCTAAATCAAATACTTAAAGACAGTCAAAGAATGACATTGTTGCTTTCTGATTTACTAGACCTTTCTCAGCTTGAGGTCAATGATCCTGTAAAAGAAACAGTCAATTTGAAAAAGATAATTGAAGCTGAGATAGGATTCCTCTCTAAAGAAAATAAAAAAAGAGTAATTTTTGAATCTGCAGATATTGATTTTTTATTAGATCCAGATGATTTCTCAATGATTGTAAGGAATCTGTTAAGGAATGCCTGTAATTATTCTGAGCAGAACGAAATAATAACAATAAATTTACTTTTCGATAATTCCGAAGTAATTCTATCTGTTTTAGATAAAGGAAGAGGTATTTCAATGTCAGATCAAGAAAGGATATTTGAGAGATTTTATAGAGTTGACAAAGGAAGGTCCAGAGCTCTAGGCGGAACAGGAATTGGCTTATCTTTAGTCAAACATGCTGTAGAAAGAAATAATGGTGATATCCAGCTAAAAAGTAAACTCGGAGAAGGTTCTGAGTTTATAGTTAAATTTTTTAAAACATAGTTCTTTAACAGAAATTTACTTTCCTATAGCTTAAGTTTACATTCCATGAACTTAGGATTGTTATATTTTTAGTATGGAAAATTTTATAACCTACTTTGTTGATGAGATAAAAAATTACGCTCTTGATGGATACTATAAAGACTTCAGCATCAGGACTAAGCCAGATGGGTCCGTTGTTACAGATATTGATGTTTTGGTAGAAAAGAAAATAATTAAACTTTTAAACAAAAAGTTTCCAAATGATTCAATTCTCGGTGAAGAAACAGGCTTTACAAAAGGTACCAATGATATCACTTGGGTTATTGACCCTATAGATGGGACACGAGCATTTTCGCAACATAAACCTGAATGGGGTGTGTTGGTTTCTAGAATAGTAAAAAGTGAAATTTCTACAGGTATAGTCATTTGCCCTGTTCAAGATATTTACACTGCCGTTCATAATAATAATTTAATCATTTCTTCTTTTGATTATGAACAAATCGAAATTGCTGATAAAGAAGATTATTTGATTTCTTGTGAGGATAATCTTGATCTGTTGGATGTTTTTAGTAATGAAAAGGTTTTATTTCGTAATAAGAATCAATTTTGTAAAGAGATAATCTCTTTAGGATTTTCAACATTTGATGGTGTTATAACCTCTGCCCCTTTTGCTCACGATAGGCTTGCGTATGAGCCGATAGCAAAATATATTGGTGGTACTGTTAGCACTTTAGATGGTTCTCAGATTGGAATGTTTGATGAAAATGTAGTTACATTGATATGCAAATCTGAAAAAGTTAAGAAAGATATAGTAAGTAAGATAACCAAAGTTAATTCAAATTACAAAATTGCTTAATGTCTCAATTAAGGAAGTTTTTTGAATTTTTTTAACAATTATTATTCATAAAAATGTGATGCTATTTGTTGATACTTTGTAAATAAAGGTATATTAATTTATTGTGACCAAAGAAAAATATAATTTGATATTAGATGTTGATTCTTATAAAGTTACTCACTTCAACCAGTATCCTCAAAATACAAAAAAATTGTATGCTTATATAGAGGCAAGAAATTTAAACAGTGAAGAGTTGATCTTTTTTGGTCTTCAAGCATTTGTTAAAAAATATTTATTAAATCCTATAACACAAGACGATATAGACGAAGCAGAAAAGTTCCTATTAAGTCATATTGGTGTTTTCAATCGTGATGATTGGGAATATATTTTAAATGAACATGGTGGGTTTTTGCCCATAGAAATTAAATCATTAGATGAAGGTACCGTCACTAATAAAAAAATACCTTTATTAGATATAACTAATACTGATGAAAAAGTTCCCTGGCTTGTAACATATATTGAAACTGCATTACTACGATCACTTTGGTATCCATCAAGTGTGGCAACTATTTCAAGAGAAATAAAAAAAATAATTTTCAGATATTTAGATGATACATGTACAAATTTTGATGACCAATTGCCATTCAAACTACATGATTTTGGTGCTAGGGGAGTTTCAAGTTATGAATCTTCAAGGATAGGTGGCGCAGCACATTTACTAAACTTTCTTGGTTCAGATACGGTAGAAGGCGCGATGTTTTTAAAAGATTATTATGATGGAACTGATATTTCATATTCGATACCTGCTTCGGAACACTCAACAATAACTGCCTGGGGAAAAGATAATGAAAACAAAGCACATGAAAATATCATTAATCAATTTTTACTTGAAGGTAAAGTAATCGCTAGTGTTATAGACTCTTACGATACTTTTGAAACTGCATCTAAAACTATATCTAGTGAATTAAAAGAAAAGATTATCAATTCAAAAGGAACTTTAGTTGTTCGACCTGATTCTGGAAAGCTTCCAGATACAATAATTGAATTACTAAACACTTTATCTAGCGAGGAAAATTTTGGTTATACATTAAATTCAAAAGGCTATAAAGAACTTCCTTCTTATATAAGAGTGATACAAGGTGATGGGGTAGATAAAAATTCAATTGAAGATATATTAATTTCTATGAAAGAAAATAATTATTCAGCTGCCAATATTACTTTTGGCATGGGAGGAGCCTTGCTACAAAAGCTTGATAGAGACACTTATTCTTTTGCTATGAAAGTTTCAGCAATTCATGATGGAAACACATGGAAAGACGTTTATAAAGAACCATCAAATGATAAAACAAAAAATTCAAGAAGAGGTCGTTTTGCAATAGTACAAAATGATGAACTTGAAGTTGTTGATCTTGAAATACTAAATCAAACTAATTTATTAAAAACCAGATACAAAGATGGAAAATTGTATAACGAGACGGATTTAAAAGTAATTAGAAATAAAGTAGAAATTAACTAACGTCCCAAGTTCCTAAAGAACGTATAAGCTTATCTAACTCACCTTCACCTTTTTGTTCTTTAGCCATATCAATTTGACCATGAACTTCTTCGGTAAAAGAATCTCTCTGGACTTTTCTAAATACGCCAAGAGGTGTTGGGCCATATGGACCATGGGAAAGTCTAGATAAAGAGAAAGCAATTGATGGATTCTCTTCATGAATATTGTGTACATAAATCTCAGACTCGTCAACATCTTTAGTGTCTACAATCTGTGCAACACCATTTCTGATAACTACTGCTTTGTGACCATCTTCTCCAAAAACTGTTTTCTCACCGTGAACTAAATTAATTTTATTTGCCACTTTTGTCTCTTTGTTAGTCAACTGCTCAAAAGCTTTGTCGTTGAATACATTACAGTTTTGATAAATCTCAACAAATGCTGAGCCTTTGTGATTTTTTGCTTCTTCTAAAATATTTGCTGTAAGATCTCTGTCCATATCAATAGATCTTGCAACAAAAGTTGCTTCAGCACCTAACGCAAGGCTCATTGGATTAAGTGGCATTTCTACTGACCCAAATGGTGATGATTTAGTCTTTTTACCTTCCTCACTAGTAGGAGAGTATTGACCTTTAGTGAGTCCGTAAATCTGATTATTAAACATAAGAATTTTGATATTTACATTTTTACGAAGAGCATGAATTAAGTGGTTTCCTCCAATAGATAATGAGTCACCATCACCAGAGACAATCCAAACAGATAAATCTGGATTCGCTACTGACACTCCAGTAGCAACTGCAGGTGCTCTACCATGAATTGAGTGAACACCGTATGTATTCATGTAATATGGGAACCTTGCTGCGCAACCAATTCCTGAAACAAAAACTATTTTTTCTTTTGAAATACCCATTTCAGCCATGAAGTTTTGAACTGATGCCAGGAGTGTATAGTCACCACAACCAGGACACCATTTAACCTCTTGGTCACTTTGCATATCCGTTCTTTTATAAGAAACTGGTACTTTACTCATTTATTATTTCCTCAATTTTATCAGTTAGCTCTTGAGCCGTAAAAGGTTCACCAGCAACTTTATTAATTCCACGTGCATCAACTAAGAATGCCTCTCTTACTAATTTAAGCAGCTGTCCAGTATTTAATTCTGGAATTATTATTTGTTTAAATTTTGATAAGAGTTCTTGTGTATTGTCTGGGAAAGGATTGAGATGAACAAAATGAGCACTCGCAACCTTTACACCTTTTTCATTAAGCCTATTAACTGCTTGTGTGATACCTCCATAAGTTGAACCCCAACCAAGTACTAAGGTATCAGCAGATTCATCGCCATGAAGTTCTAACTTATCAATATCGTTTGCTATATTGGACACTTTCCAAGCTCTCATATCTGTCATATATTGGTGGTTTGCAGAGTCATAAGAAACATTTCCTGTCCCTTCTTCTTTCTCAAGGCCACCTACTCTATATTCAAGTCCGGGTGTACCAGGTAGTGCCCATGGTCTAGCAAAAGTATCAACATTTCTTAAAAACGGAAGAAACCCATCTTCTGTATTGAGTTTTGTAATAATATTTGTATCTAACTTATTTAGTGTTTCCGTATCTGGAAGCTGCCAGGGTTCGGACCCAGTTGCTACATAATTGTCTGATAATAGAATTACTGGTGTCATATACTTTAAAGCAATTCTGGCTGCTTCATAGGCTGCAAAAAAAGCGTGAGAGGGTGATTTAGCTGCAACAACAGGTAAGGGGGATTCGCCGTGTCTTCCATACATTGCAAACAGAAGATCAGATTGTTCAGGTTTAGTCGGAAGACCGGTTGAGGGACCACCTCTTTGAACATTTACAACTACTAGTGGTAATTCTGCTGATAAAGCTAATGATATTGTCTCACTCTTTAGTGCTAATCCAGGTCCACTGGTTCCGGTAACTGCAAGTTTTCCGGTAAAAGAAGCGCCAACAGAGGCAGCGGCAGCTGCAATCTCATCTTCAGCTTGAAATGTAATAACATTAAAGTTTTTATGTTTTGAGAGTTCATGTAAAATATCTGATGCAGGTGTAATTGGGTAGCTGCCATAAAATAGACCTAGATCTGCTTTCTCAGCAGCAGCAATTAAGCCCCAGCTCAAACCAATATTGCCATTGATATTTGTGTACTCACCTGGCGGAAGGGATGCTTTCTCAACAATATATGTGTGATGAAATGCCTCAACAGTTATACCAAAGTTATATCCAGTTTTTAAAGCTTTGACGTTTGCTTTTGCAATTTCAGGAAGTTTACTAAATTTAGCATTTATCCAATTTTCTGTATCTTCTATAGGTCTATTAAAAGTCCATGAAATCAAACCAAGAGCGATCATATTTTTTGATCTCAAAACCGCTCTACCAGGTAAATCAAACTCCTCTAAAGCTTCTTTTGTTAGTTTTTCCATTGGGACTCCAAATACTCTATATCCATCTAATTCACCAGATTCTCTTGGGTCTACTTTATATCCTGCTTTTGTAATATTTTTTTCATCAAAAGCATCTTCATTTAAAATTAACATTCCATTTGGAGCTAGGTCGTGCAGGTGAGCTTTTAGAGCAGCTGGGTTCATAGCGACCAAAACATCTGGATTATCACCAGGAGTTAAGATATCAAAATCTGCAATCTGTACTTGAAATGAGGATACTCCTGCGATTGTACCTTGAGGTGCTCTAATTTCAGCAGGGAATGCAGGTAATGTAGCAAGGTCGTTTCCAAATATTGCTGATGTATCTGTGAATCGTGTACCAACAAGTTGCATACCATCACCAGAGTCACCAGCAAATCTAATAGTTATTGCCGGAATAGACTCAACAGTTTTATTTTCAATCGCCATTTATATTCTCCCTTTTTTTATTTTAATCTTTGCGGGGACAATGTAATTTTTTTTGTTGAGTTACTAAAGAATTTTTTTCATTTACGTTTTTACAAAAAACACAAAAAAGAGCGTTATTCATATGATTTAATTCTCTGTAAAGGCCAATATCGATACTTGACCTTTAAACACCTGTCGATATCAATAGCACCTAAAGTTCTGGAGTCACTAGTTGATAGCTTCCTGTCATCTCCAAGTACAAAAAATTCATTCTCTTCTATTTCATATTTTATAAAATCATCAGTCATAGTTTTAGCCCACGGATCTGATATAACTTTGTTATTTATAAGCACACTTCCATCAGCAGAGGATATTACCTCACCAGGGAGTCCGATTACTCTCTTAACAACATCAATACCCTTTTCTTCATTTTCAAAAACAACGATATCGCCTCTTACCATTTCATTCTTGACTTTATGTGCAAAAATATAATCCTCGGGTAGTAGTTCAGGTGACATGCTTTCTTCTTTTATCTCATAAGTTGTAAATGACTGATTGTCATTTCTGAATAAAATATAAAGAAATACCATGATGGCTGTTCTAAAATTTATTATTCTCTTCAGTGGTTTTAACATATTCTTCATTTCAAATTATAATATATTTAGAGAAGGAGTTTTATGAAATTATTTAAACCTACTAAATTTGCTTATGCACATTGTGATCTACCTTGTGGAGTTTACGACCCAGCACAAGCAAGAATTAATGCTGAATCAGTTGTTAATGCATCTAAAAAGTATCAAGAATCTGATGATGCAGCATTTAAACAAAGATGTATCACAATAAAAGAAGATATGGCAGAAGAAGTCAAAAAAGACCTTTGGGTACTTTGGACAGACTATTTCAAGCCAGAACATCTAGAAAAGTTCCCAAATGTTCACGATCTTTTCTGGAATGCAACTAAAAAAGCTGGTGAGGCTAAAAAAACAGAAGATCCTGCAGTTGGTGAGGAACTTTTAGGTTTGATTAATGAAATAGATGAGGTATTTCAAGCTACAAAAAGCTAATCAAATTTTTTGAAAAGGTGTCCTATATTTTCTAAAGGGGCACCTTTTTTAATTTCATTTATTCCCCAAGTGTTTTGATCTTCTTTTTGAATAGCATCACTCACTATTTTCGAAGTTGTAGGCATAAAAGGTGTAAACATAGTTGCACAAGCATCAATAGAAGTTATTGCACAATGCAATATTCCACTAGCTCTTTTTTTATCTTCTTTTATTACTTTCCACGGTTCTGTTTCATTTAAATAAGCATTAATTGTATTTAC
The DNA here is from genome assembly GCA_028344675.1 of Acidimicrobiaceae bacterium. Taxonomy (GTDB): domain Bacteria; phylum Actinomycetota; class Acidimicrobiia; order Actinomarinales; family Actinomarinaceae; genus Actinomarina. The sequence continues at coordinate 30,400 of JAOMBT010000001.1, forward strand.
ATAAGCCATTACATTCTGAAGGGAAGATTTAAGTTCTACTTTTTCAATCATCTCTCCTGTTTTTATAAAACAGTTTCTTGCACCTTCAAGTAGTTCCTCATCAATTTTTTCATATTCAAAACTTGTATCTATGTCATCAAAGTTGTTTATGTATTGTGAAAAAACTCTTTGTACAAGGTTCCCCCATGCTGCTACAAGTTCTTCATTATTTCTTCTTATCATTTCAGCCTCAGAAATCTCTGAATCATTTTGTTCTGGGAGAATACTTGCAAGTGAGTATCTTAATGAATCTGGATTCCACTCATCTAGATAATCATTAAGAGTCTTTCCTATGCCTCTACTAGCAGATGCCTTTTCTCCTTTGATTAATATATATTGGTTTGCTGGAACATTAGTTGGTAAATTTAAACCCCCATACGCCAGAAGCATTGCCGGCCAGATTATTGCGTGAAAAGGTACATTATCTTTACCAACAAAATAGTAAGACTCGGAATTTTTATCTATCCAGAAATCTTTCCAAGCTTCAGGGGTCCCGTTGTTAATTGCCCACTCTTTTGAAGCAGATAAGTAACCAATTACAGCCTCAAACCATACATAAATCTTTTTTCCATCCCCAAGTTCATTATCTGGTATCTCTATACCCCAATCTAGATCTCTGGTTATGGCTCTATCCTGTAATCCTTCATCAACAAAAGATTTTGAAAAATTAATAACATGCGGCCTCCAGTCTTTTTTGGTATTCAACCAATCGGCAAGTTTGTCGTTCAAGGCACTCAATTTTAAAAAATAATGTTCTGTTTCCTTAAACTGTGCTGGATTTCCACTTATTTTACTTTTTGGATTGATTAATTCTTCCGGATCTAAGGTTATTCCACAACTGTCACATTGGTCACCTCTAGCTTCAAGGTAGTTACATTTTGGACATTCTCCTTCAACATATCTATCAGGTAGAAACTTATTTTCTTTTAAATCAAATGCCTGAATACTTTTGTTCTTTTCAATAAATCCATTTTCTTTTATTTTTAGAAACATTTCTTGAGTGACCTCTTTATGATTATCGGTCATAGTGGTAGTGTAATTATCCCATTGAATATTTAGTTTTTCCCAGTAGCTAAGAAATTCATCATGGTATCGATTTACTATTTCAATAGGTTCTACGCCTTCATCGTCAGCCCTCACAGTTATAGGTGTTCCATGGACATCACTTCCAGATACCATGATTACGTTATTGCCGATCATTCTGTTATATCTTGCGAAAATATCTGCAGGTAAATATGCTCCACCAATATGTCCTAGATGTCTTGAACCACTAGCATATGGCCAAGCTACAGAAACTAAAATATTTTTTGGCATGCTATAAGGATAGTCCTATTAATTTTCATTAATTTAAAAAAATGAATTGAGATTTGAAACATATAGGAAACAATTCAGTAATAATCATTTAACTTCTAAGAGGTGTAATTACTTATTAACTCCACTAGATTTATTTTTTAAGCAAAGGAGATTTAATGGAATCAATGATAATAAGTTCAGTAGACAATTTATGGGTACTTATAGCTGGTATCTTAGTTATGTTTATGCAACCAGGTTTTATGTTGGTTGAGACAGGATTTACTAGATCAAAAAACTCAGTCAATATAGTAATGAAAAACTTTATGGATTTTTCAGTAGGAGCAATTACTTACTGGGCATTTGGTTTTGCATTGGCATATGGTGGTTCTACTCTAGGAGGTTTTTTGGCTTACGGAGATTTCTTCCTTGAAGGCCAAGCTAGTACATATTTTTTTCAAGTAGTATTTGCAGCAACCACAGCAACAATTGTTTCAGGTGCAGTAGCTGAAAGAACAAAATTTAGTGCATATCTACTCTTTCAACCTTTTATTTGCGGTTTAATTTATCCAATCGTCACACATTGGGTATGGAGTGGCCAAGGATGGTTAGGTGACTTTGGATTTGTAGACTTTGCAGGATCAGGTGTAGTACACATGGTTGGTGGTTTTGCAGCATTAGCAGGTGTAATGATTGTGGGACCAAGAATAGGAAAATATGACGATAAAGGTTCGCCATTACCACTTCCAGGAAGCTCAATGGTGGCAGGAGCTTTAGGTGTATTTATTCTTTGGTTTGGCTGGTATGGATTTAATGTTGGTTCTGCTCTTGCAGCTGTTGATGTAAATCTCGCAGCTATTGCAGCTACTACAACACTTTCTGCAGCAGCAGCTTCAATAGCCGCTATGTACACATCTATGATTTCTGGTAAGCCAAATGTAAGCATGACTTTAAATGGAGCTTTGGCAGGTCTTGTTGGAATTACAGCCGGCTGTGCAAATGTTAACAATTTAGGCGCTGTTTTAATAGGATTAGTATCAGGTGTATTAGTTGTTTACTCTATTAACTTTATTGAAAAAAAAGGTTTAGATGATGCTGTGGGTGCAATCTCTGTTCATGGAATTTGCGGTGCCTGGGGCGTTTTAGCAGTTGCATTTTTTGATACAACTGATGGCTTACTTTATGGTGGAACATCATTATTTGTACCACAAATTGTAGGTATATTGGCAATTGGTACCTGGGCTTTTGCAACATCATATGGAGTATTGAAAACAATAGATTCAATATTAGGTCTAAGAGTAACACCTGAAGAAGAAATAGCAGGTTTGGATGCTTCAGAGCATGGAACTACAGCTTATGGTGATTTCATTACTAAAAAGTAGATAATATACATTGAAAATCAGTCATAATTCATTCAGGTTTCCCCCTTTTTGATCGTTTGACTGATTTTCATCTTTATATTAAACAAATATTAAATTACAATTATTAAATAATGTTTGATTTTTCAGAAAAAGATTCTTGTGGCGTAGGATTTATAGCTTCTAGGAATATTCCCCCAACACATGGAATGACACTCAAAGTGCTTGAATGCTTAGCTAATTTAGATCATAGAGGTGCTAAATTCGCTGATGGAACTGGAGATGGTGCTGGTGTACTAACTGAAATTCCTTTCGAGCTTTTAAGAGCAGAGTTAGATGAATTAAACATTGAACATGATACAAATAAAAAAATAGGAATAATTTCCTGTTTTTTTGATCCAAAGAATATTGATGAGTCTAAAGATCTAATTAATATTGAACTTAATAATTCCGGTATAAAGCTTTTGTATTGGAGAAAAGTTCCAACTGATAAACAAATATTAGGCGATCTTGCTAGAGAGTCTAAGCCTTCTATTTACCAAGGTATTCTTAGTGCTGAAAATGAATCACATAAAAATTTTGAAAAAAAATTATATCTATTTAGAAAAGTTCTTGAGAAAAAGATATCAGACATTGAATTCCTAAATATCCACATTAACTCTTGTTCATCAAAGACTGTTGTTTATAAAGGACTCTTTACAGCAAAGCAAACTGCCGACTTCTATTGGGATTTAAGAAATCCACTTTATAAAACAAGATTTGGTATTTTCCATCAAAGATTCTCTACTAACACATCATCAACATGGGACAAAGCACAACCATTTAGAATGCTTGCTCATAATGGTGAAATTAACACAATACAGTCAAACTTTTCTTGGATGAAAGCTAGGGAGGTTGATGCTAGTTCATCTTTTTGGAAAGATGATATTGAGAAACTTAAACCTTTTGTTGATGAATCAATTTCAGACTCAGGACAGTTAGACAACGCCATTGAGTTACTTGTTAGGTCTGGTAGAACCCTTGCACATTCGCAAGAAATGTTAATACCGTCTGCATGGGAGAATAATCCAAGATTTACAAGTAAGCAAAAAGCATTCTATCAATACCACTCTTTTCTAAGTGAACCATGGGACGGTCCAGCAGCTATTATCGCATCTGATGGAAGAGATATAATTGCAGGTTTAGACAGAAGTGGTTTGAGACCTATGAGGTGGATGGTTTCTGATAGATATGTGTTGGCGGCTTCAGAGGTAGGAATATGTCCATCAGTTGAAGCTGGCGCATATAAAACAGCACAACTTGAACCGGGTCAAACAATCAGATATAGAATTGAAAACGATGAACTTCTTGATGAAAGTCAAGTGATTACAAAGTTAAGTGAAAAAAATCCATATATTGACTGGGTAAATTCAAAGCCATTAAATGTTGATGAAAAATTCAGTGAGAAACAAGATGATGGCATAGATTCAGATCAAATGTCTTTGTTTTTTGACTACACACCTGAAGAGGAGAGATTAATTTTGCTACCAATGTTAAAAGGGGATATCCCAACTGGATCTATGGGCAATGATACTTCTTTAGCTGTTATGAGTTCTAATAATCCTAGGCTTACTAGATATTTTCATCAACTTTTTGCACAAGTTACAAACCCCCCAATTGATCCAATCCGAGAAAGATTTGTTATGTCAATCAAGACATATCTTGGTAAAAGAGGTTCAATATTAAAGGAAACTGCACAGCAAGCTAATCTAATTTCTCTTGATTCACCAATTTTAAGTGGGGCCTCATATGATTCTTTAACAAAAGGAAAGGCATTAAGAGATAAATCTGTTGTAATCAACACTAGTTTTAAAAAAGTTGAAAATACAATTGAGGAAGCCTTAAAAATCATATGTGAAACAGTAAAAACAGAAATTATTGAAAATAAAAAATCTGTAATCATATTGTCTGATAGAGATATTCAAATTGGTGAATCAGTATTACCCTCATTAATGGTTCTAGCAAAAGTACATCATTATCTAATTGAGGAAGGGATAAGGTTAAAAGCATCTTTAGTAGTAGTTTCTGGAGAGATTAGGGATTCACATGATTTAGCTTGTCATATTGCTTATGGAGCATCTGCAGTATGGCCATATTTAGCGCTTGAAAAAGTTAGACAGCTTTCACTACAAAATGAAGAATTAGAACTTCCACCAAGTATAGCTCAGGAGAACTATCGAAAATCTTTAAATAAAGGTTTGTTAAAAATAATGTCAAAAATGGGAATTTGTACAATTTCCTCATACAGAGGTTCAGAACTTTATGAAATTATTGGATTAAATCAAGATGTAGTTAATGATCTTTTCAAGTTTTCTAAAACTAGAACTGAAGGATTTGGGTATCAACACTTCTATGATAATTTAAAAATTTATGGTATTGAAGAAGAAAAAAACCTTGGAGTTGGTGGATTTTATAAACATAAAAAAGATGCAGAAACTCACGTGACTGCACCAAAAACTGTACTTAAATTACAAAAAGCTGTTCGTTCAGGTGATATTTCAGATTGGCATATTTATCTTGAAACTCTTGAAGATAGAGTTGATGTTCAGCTACGAGATATGTTTTCTCTCCCAGAAACAATCAACAACAATAAGATTGCAAAAGAAGAAATCTTAAAGGAAATATATAAAAAATTTACCGTAAGTTCGATGTCTTTAGGTGCTTTATCTGAAGAGGCTCATCAAGCACTTGCAATTGCTATGAATCAAATTGGAGGAAAATCTGGTTCAGGTGAAGGAGGTGAAGATCCTAAAAGATACAATACTGATAAAAATTCTAAAATTAAACAAATAGCATCTGGAAGATTTGGAGTTACTCCTGATTATCTTGCTTCTGCAGAAGAATTTCAAATAAAAATGGCTCAAGGTTCAAAACCTGGAGAAGGAGGTCAACTACCAGGCTTCAAAGTTGATAAGCATATTGCAAAACTTCGACATACTGTTGAGGGTGTAACTTTAATTTCACCACCACCGCACCATGATATCTACTCAATAGAAGACCTTGCTCAATTAATTTATGATCTTAAAACTTTCAATCCTGATAATCCAGTATCAGTAAAACTTGTTTCTGAACCAGGAGTTGGAACTATTGCAGTAGGTGTAGCTAAAGCTGGTGCTGACATAATTACGATTGCTGGAAGTGATGGAGGAACAGGTGCTAGTCCATGGGTAAGTATTAAACATGCAGGATCTCCTTGGGAACTAGGGTTAAGCGAGACACACCAGGCTTTAGTAAAAAATAATATGAGGCACAAAGTATTAATTGAAGTAGATGGAGGCTTAAGATCCGCAAAAGATGTAATTATAGGAACAATTTTAGGAGCTGATAGATTTGGTTTTGGTACCTTACCTCTACTCGCATTAGGTTGCAAAATGGTTAGGCAGTGTCATGAAAATACTTGCCCAGTAGGAATTGCAACACAAGATGAAAACTTAAGATCAAAATTTCCAGGAGCTCCCGAGCAAGTCATTCAATTATTTAATTTCATTGCAAATGATGTAATTTCATATTTAGAAAAGTTTGAAGTAGATAAACTTGACGACTTATTGGGAAGAGCAGATTTATTAGGTTTAAAGATTTCTGATAGCAACCTTTCAAAAAGTTTACATAAAATATTGATGAATTTTTCTATTGAAGAAAAACATCCGGGATTTATAAGACATAGTGAAGGAAGACTGTCCCGAAGAATAACATCTGAAGTCATCAAATCAGTAGAAAATGAACAAAAATCATTTATTCAATATCCTATAGCAAACGAAGATAGAAGCATAGGTGCGAGAATATCTGGAGAGGTAACTTTAAAAAATCTTTCATCAAAAATTATTCAGTATCCGACAACAATTAGTCTTTCTGGTGCGGCTGGACAAAGTTTTGGTGCATTTATTCGAGATGGTATAAATTTAAAGTTAACTGGTAACGCTAACGATTATGTAGCAAAAGGAATGGCTGGTGGAAGCATAACCATCATTCCTCAAGGTAGAAAAATGAAGGGGGCTTATCATGCTGCAGGAAATACTATTTTGTACGGAGCAACCGGTGGCCAACTCTTTATAGCTGGAACAGTAGGACAAAGATTTGGTGTCAGAAATAGTGGAGCAATTGGCATTGTTGAAGGCTGTAGTGCTCATGGTGCAGAATATATGACAGGTGGAACTTTAGTAGTTCTTGGCAGTATAGGATTTAATTTTGGAGCAGGCATGACAGGAGGGAAAGCAATAGTTCTCAACACTCAAAAAAACTTTAAACAATATATTTCCGAAACAGCTCCTGAATACAAAAAATTAACTGATATTGATAAGTTAGAATTAAAAACACTTTTAGAAGTACATTATGAAAAAACTAAATCAGAAACTGCATTAGGTATATCGAAAAAATATGACAATTGGGACAATATGTTTTCAGTGTTTGGTGGAATAGCTGAAGTAGATAATAATGCAGTTAGTAAAAAACCAGAAAATATCAAGGCATTAGATTAATTAATACTACTAAAAAAATTTATATCATTTAGCATAAAATTATGCAGAATAACTCAACTGTAAAAAATTCAAATAACATATCTTGGGAAAGCGTTCTTGAATTGATTTATGATTCAAGAGTTGACTCAGTTGGCTTAAAAGAGCGTGTATCTTCACTCGCAACACGAAGTATAAAAAAAGATTCAAAACTGCAAGCTTTAAAGATGGTTGTTTCAATGTGCGACTTAACGACTCTAGAAGGAGAGGACACAGAAGGTAAAATTTCGCAAATGGCTGCTAAGGCAATTAATCCAGACCCAAGCGACAAAGAAATAAATAGTGTTGCTGCTGTATGTGTTTATCCTTCACTAGTAGAGACTGCTAAAGAAAAAGTAATAAATTCTTCAGTGAAAGTTGCCGCAGTCTCTTCCTATTTTCCTAGCGGACAGGTCCCAATGGACTCTAAAATACTAGACACACAATATGCCATTGATGCTGGTGCTGATGAAATTGATATTGTAATAAACAGAAAAGCATTTTTAGAAGGGGACTATAGAAAAGTCTTTGATGAAATAGTTGCTTTAAAAGAGGTTTGCAAAAACGTACACTTAAAAACCATTCTTGAAGTAGGAGATTTAAAAACTTATGAAAACATTCGAAAAGCTAGTCTAATTTCGTTGGCGGCAGGTTCTGATTTTATTAAAACGTCTACTGGAAAACTATCAATTGGATCATCAAGGGAAGCTTGTTATGTTATGTTAAAGGCAGTTTTAGATTACAAAAGCTTAACTGGCATATCAGCTGGTATAAAAGTTGCTGGTGGTATTAGGGATTCAAAGGATGCTATTAGGTATCTTGTAATGATAAATGAGGAAATGGGTGACGAGTGGCTCAGTCCAGACTTATTTAGATTTGGTGCTTCGAGTTTACTTGATGACGTTTTAAAACAAATTAAAAAACTAAAGACAGGTGCATATCAAGCAGGTTATTATTTTCCTAGAGGGTAAAAATTATGGTTAATTGGCAATATTTAGAATCTATAGAATCCCGAGAAATCTTGAACATAAGAAGTAAATATACAAATTATATAGGTGGAAAGTTTATTGAACCAAACAGTAAAAAATATATAGAAACCATTTCACCATCTACAGAAGAAGTACTGTCAAAAATCGCAATTTCAAATCAAAATGATGTAAATAAAGCTGTTAAAGCTGCTAGATCTGGCTTTGAAATATGGTCAAACTTAGCTCCTTATGAAAGATCTAAGTACCTTTTTAAACTTGCAAGATTAATTCAAGAACGCTCAAGAGAGTTTGCAGTTTTGGAATCTTTAGATGGTGGTAAACCAATTAAGGAATCAAGAGATTTCGATATTCCACAAGTTGCTGCGAACTTTTTTTACTTTGCTGGTTGGGCTGACAAAATCGATTTATCTTGGAGTACAAAAGGACTAAAACCCCATGGAGTAGTAGGTCAAATTATCCCATGGAATTTTCCACTGCTTATGCTTGCATGGAAAGTAGCTCCTGCACTTGCGACTGGAAATACAGTTGTTTTAAAACCAGCTGAAACAACATCTCTTACAGCATTACTTTTTGCTGAAATTTGTGATCAAGCGGGATTACCAAACGGAGTAGTAAATATTATTACTGGTGATGGCACTACTGGGTCCCTAATTGTTAATCATAAAGATATAAACAAAATTGCTTTTACTGGATCTACTCAAGTTGGGAAGTTAATTCAGAAATCATTAGCTGGTAGGGAAGTAGGACTTACGCTTGAACTTGGTGGAAAAGCAGCCAATATTGTTTATGAAGATGCAGCAATTGACCAAGCTGTTGAGGGTGTTGTAAATGGAATATTTTTCAACCAAGGGCATGTATGTTGCGCTGGTAGTAGGTTGCTTATTCAGGAGTCAGTTCATGATCAATTTATATCAAAATTAGAAAAGAGAATGCAAGCATTAAGGGTGGGAAATCCCTTAGATAAAAATACAGATATTGGTGCAATAAATTCAAAGGAGCAGCTTAATAAAATAACAAATTTAGTAGACGAAGGTGTTGCAGATGGTGGAAATATCTTTCAGACAGAATGCGAACTTCCTGGCAATGGTTTTTGGTTTAAACCAACTTTGTTTACAGATGTACAACCTTCTTACTCTATAGCAAGAGAAGAAATATTTGGTCCTGTATTAACAACTTTAACCTTTAGAACACCGGATGAAGCTGTTGAGATTGCAAACAATACAGAGTATGGATTATCTGCTGGTGTTTGGACAGAAAAAGGGTCTAAAATTTTATGGACTGCAGACAGGCTAGAGGCAGGAGTAGTTTGGGCAAACACATTTAATAAGTTTGATCCCGCGTCACCATTTGGTGGATATAAAGAATCTGGCTTTGGTAGAGAAGGCGGAAGACATGGACTGCTTTCGTACTTAAAGGAATCATCATGATAGAAATTAAGAAAACTTATAAAAATTATGTTGGCGGTAAATACGTTCGTTCAGAATCTGGAAAAACATATACTAAGGAATTAAAAAATGAATTTTATGAATTACCGTTAACTTCAAAAAAAGATATTAGAGATGCCGTTACATCATCTAAGGATGGGTATAAGAAATGGTCTTCAACAACCCCTTATTTAAGAATGCAAATTCTTTATCGTTTATCAGAAATGATTGAAGGAAATAAAGAAAGTTATGTTGAGCTACTTATGCATCATGGTTTAACAAAACAAAAGGCAAATAAAGATATAGATGAATCGATACAAAATATAGTTTGGTTTGCTGGATTGGCTGATAAATGGGAACAATTAGCAGGAAATTTAAATCCTGTTTCAGAAGAATACTTTAATATTTCACATCAAAACCCTATAGGTGTTGTCTTTTCATTGAGTGGTTCAAATTTATCTTTAAATGAGTTACTAATGAGTATTCTCCCAGCGTTAACAGTTGGTTGCTCAGTAATATCATATTCTGAGGAAAATAGTGTTGTTGCACTAAAATTTGCAGAGGATATAAATAATTCTGACTTTCCATCTGGATCTTTGAATATACTTTCAGGAAAATTTGAAAATATTCTTGATGATGTTAGCAAACATGTTGAAATAAATTTAGTTGCACTCCATAAAGAACTGGATAATAACGGATTAAAATCTATAGAGGAAAATGCTTCTGAATCTGTTAAAAGAGTATTTTCACAACCATCTATAGAAGGTCTATCATCCATACTTCCTTACCTTGAAACTAAAACAGTCTGGCATCCAAAAGGCACATAAACTGTCTTACCCTCAAAGTATTGTTTCATTATTACTAAGTTCACCCTGTTTAAGCTGTCTTGACTGCAAAGACAGCTTAAACATATAAGTTGTTATTATTACATGATGGTTGAAGAAAATCTCGAAAATATGTTAGTAAGCGAAGGAATACCGGTTCCAAATGTATGGGCTGAGCTTGAAGGTGAGTTTTTAGATTTTGATAAAGACAATGAAACATTAAAGTGCAAGTTTCCTGTTCGTGAAAGATATTTCAATCCTCTCCCAACAACACTTGGAGGAATCATTGATGCATGGATAGATATTACCATGGGCCCCCTAACTGTTTTACTAGGTCAAAAAGCAGTCAATAAGAATTTTTCAATAAAATATTTAAAACCTGTTGGACCATCTATTAAATATGTAACAGCTGTTGCATGGAGAGAGAGCATCGATGGTCGAAATAGTCTATATAAAGGGGAAATTTATTTAGATAATGGCACGTTAGCTGCTGTTGCTGAATCAGAATTTGTTGAAATAAGAAAATCTTAGGTTCTCGAATATAGAAAAGCAGAAGATAATATTACACCAATTCCTATAAACTGAACTGAATTAGTTATCTCGTCTAAAAATTGAAAGCCAAAGAAAATAGAAAAAATTGGAATCATATACACAATAAATGAACTAGATATTCTACCAACACTCTCTAATAATTTATAATATGTCAAAAACGCGATACCAGTACCTCCGATTCCCAATATAAGCATTGGAATCAATGAAACTTCTATAGTTGGAAGCTTAAATGATGCAGTCGACCCAAATATAATAAGTGAGATAAGAAATGCGTATCTTATTACCATTTTTATAACAATTAATGAATCATATTTTTTAATTAATGGCTCTACCATATTTACTGCGATTCCATATGATATTGAGGCGATCAATGCGTAAAGAAAACCAATTTCAAAAGATACATCATTAATGCCCTCACTTAAAGAAATGAGACCCACCCCAATAAAACCAGTAAATATATACAAAATTTGAATGTTTGTAACCTTTAATTTGTAAAACACAACAGCAATAAAAGCAACAAAAATTGGAGTTGATCCATTAATTAATCCAGCTAATGAAGATGCTATTGTCTGCTCAGCAATGCCAAACATATAAAAAGGAAGAGCCATCCAAAAAAATGATATTATAAAAATCTTTACATGGTCAGTTTTGACAATATTTTCTTTAGCTCTGACAAAGATATTAATAAATAAAGCACCTATAAATATTCTATAAATAGCTATATCGGAGGGGTTTAGTTCTTCTAATGAATACTTAATCATTAAAAAGGATGACCCCCAAATTGAAGAAGTCACAAGAGCTAATAAAAAATTTTTAAAATTCATAAGCTTTGAAGAGTAACATAATTTCCTTTTTAATGAAAAATAGAGTCACCATCCAACAGGGTAGAAGGATTAGTGTAGTGGTTCAAACTGACACAAAGGCGACTCTAATACAAGTATATTAGGTATTAAATTTTTTGATCAGTAATGAGTATAGTTTTCTCTCTTCTATTTATAAGTTGATTAACGGGAAGGTCATCGTTCCTGCCTAATTCCTTCAATATTGATTTTTTGTTATTACCAGTGACAAGTAGAAAAATATCTTCTACGGTTTCTAGTAAATCAAATGTTGAAGTTATTCTCCATTTGCTTAAAATGTTTACTTCATTTGCTACAAATCCAAAACTACTATTATTCATGGCTTCAGTATTTGGAAATAAAGATGCTATGTGACCATCCTCACCTACTCCTAGAATTGCAGCATTGAATTTTGAAATATTTGAAAGTACTAATTCGGTATACTTTTGTGCTGATTCATGTGGGCTATCCTCAAATATATAATGCAAAATATTAAAACTAGTGGTTGAAAATATTTCATTGATCATTAATTGATTTGATAAAGGGCTATCTATAGATACATGTCGATCATCAATAGTCCACAAAGTAATATTTTCTTGATCCTTATTATTTTTTGCAAGCATTTTGTAAAATTCTTTTGGTGTACTTCCACCAGATAATCCAATATTGTAACTACTATTATTTGATATTCTTGAGTTGATTAGTTCATACAACTTATAACTTGCATCTTCATGATTTTTTTCTTTGCAAATTTTAAGTGTATCTAGCATAGTTGTTGTTACAGTAGTTAGATTAGTAATATCAATGGTAGTGGAAAAAAATATACATATAAAAGGTAAGAAAAAATTAACTGGCGAACTATCTATATCTGGTGCAAAAAATGCTGTTTTAAAACAGATGATCCTCCCCATTCTTTCGGAAGGTGATTACAAGATAGACAATGTTCCAGGTATTGCAGATGTTTACTACATGCAAGAGGTACTGGAAGTTTTAGGTATAAATTCTAAACTTGAGGAAAAAACTTTGACGTTATCTTCACCAGCTGATATATCTATAGAAGCCCCTTACGAAGTAGTTCAGAAAATGCGAGCCTCTATTATTGTTTTGGGACCCCTTCTTGCTAGAAAAGGTGAGGCAAAAATAGCATTTCCTGGAGGTGACCAGCTTGGTCCTAGACCTGTAAAAATGCATATTGAAGCTCTAGAAAAAATGGGTGCAGTTTTTTCACTAGATCACGGGGTACTTACTGGAAAAACAGACGGGCTAAAAGGTGTTGAAGTAAACCTTTCGTATGCTTCTGTTGGTGCAACAGAGAATACTTTATTAGCTGCTGTTTTAGCTGAAGGAACTACTGTAATTGAAAACGCTGCTAGAGAACCAGAAGTTGTTGATCTTGTTAAAATGCTCAAAAATATGGGGGCAGATATTACAGGTGAAGGGACAAGTGAAATACAAATTAATGGGGTAAGTTCATTAAAGAGTACAGACCACACAGTTATTGGAGATAGGATTGTTGCAGGTACATACTTAGCTGCAATATTGTCGACTGGTGGACATGGAAAGATTAATGGAATTAACCCTGAACACCTTCCAATGGAACTCAAGAAATTTGTAGAAATAGGAGCAAAACTTGATACTGGTAACGATTATATTCAGATAGAGAGCACCGATGATCTATCTTCTATTGATATATCTACACTACCTTTTCCAGGTGTTGCAACAGATTTACAACCTATTTTTGGAGCAGCATTACTTAGAGCAGAAGGAACCTCAATTATTACAGAGAATGTCTATGACCAACGTTTTCAATGGATACCTGAAGTCCAAAGAATGGGAGCTAATATTCAGATTGGATGGCAGCATGCAATGATTAAAGGAGTAAACAATTTGTCTGGAGCACCTGTTCACTCAACTGATATAAGAACAGGAGCTAGTTTGATTATTGCAGCACTACAAGCGGATGGAGAATCAATTATCTCTGGTGTTGAACATATTGAGAGAGGGTATGAAAATATTGTTACTCTACTGAGTTCTATTGGTGGTGAAATAGAATATAATTAGATTATGGCAAATATTAACCTTCCTGAAGTAAAAGATAGAGATCCAAATGCTGAAATTGATATGGATATTCTTAATGACACAATTGAGTACATTAGGCCTGCAGTTCAAGCTGATGGTGGTGATATTAAGCTTTCATCAGTTAGTGAAGGCGTTGTCAATATAGAAATGTTAGGGGCTTGTCAAGGTTGTCCTCTCTCTATTGCAACCTTAAAAAGTGGTATTGAAAGAATTATAAAAGATAAAGTACCTGGCGTAATAGAAGTTATTGCGACTTAATTAACTAATTATTTACTTCCGTAGTATAAAAATTTAGACCAATTAGTAAACCATTATCAACTAAAGGTTCAATTATATACCTCACTCCATTGAGAGTTAAACTTCCTCCGATTTGCTCAGGTAGGGAAACATTATCGTACAAACCTAGTTTGCTTAGCACTGATTCTCTTCCATCTTTGTCTAAAGAGTCATCAGCCATTGCAATCAGCACCAGAAAAAACAACTTTGTTCTTTGCGAGGAAATGTCGTCATTAACAACAGGTGAGAAAAATTCGACACTGTTAACGTTCTCCTCCTGAACTAATAGGTTTATCACAAAAGAAGTACTTGTATTTTCTGATTTTCCAAATTGGTAAAAAAGTGCAGTTCTCTCTGGTGACGTCCACCTTACATTATCTGGATTAATAGAAAAGAATAATAATGTTTCATCATCATTAGAAATTTCTGATATTAACTTATTCCAATTTGCAACATATTCAGAGCTTGACTTTGTTAATCCTTTAGTAAATTGTATTACTTCATTAATTTCTTCATTTTCAATATCTGAAGTATTGTTTTCATTTGTTGAGCTGCAACCTATTAGAAGTGAAAATATAATAACTATATGTAATTTTTTCATTCAATAATTTCTTTTAAATTTTTAAGATTTTTTTTCCAAATATACTTTAATATTACCCCACCAAAGATTTCACCTATTGGTCCTCCTAAATAAAATGGAAATTTTAATGTTTCTACCCATTGAAATTTAGTTTTGTTATCGTCTATTTCAGATAAGTAGAATACTCCCTCTCCAGTTACAATTCCTTCATGTACTACACCAATACTTTCTTTCTCTTTCCATTCAGTAACAGTGATGATGTCTGTAAGGGTAATTGGACCAACTTTTGTTAAAACATTCATTTTTGTATCTAGGCCAGAATTGTTTTCAGAGAGAATGTCAATTTTAACAGCATCTTCCATCCACTTAACATGGTCTTCCATGACTTTTACCTCATTCCATACAGCATCAAGAGGCTTATTTATCAATATAGAAACTTCAATTCTTTTACTCATTGCTTGTTAAACAATATTAGTTCATAAGTAAAATAAATATTATGAAAGAACTTGAATATTTATACTTAGATCACGCAGCAACTACACCTATGCGCGAATCTGCATTTGAAGCATTTAAGCATGCTGAGGAAGTTGCATTTGCTAATTCTTCAGGGGGCCATCAATTATCAAGAAGAGCTAAAAACTTACTAGAAGAATCAAGAGATTTCATAGCTAGTACATTTGGTGCTGCACCAAAAGAAATTACTTTTACAAGCGGAGGTACAGAAGCTGATAATTGGATTATAAAAGCGCCCTTCCTAAATAGTGTGCCAATTGATAGAGGATTAGTTACAACTCAAATAGAACATGAAGCAGTTTTAAGTTCAGCTGAATGGATAAAAGAAAAAGGATTTACAGTTAGCTTTGTGGGTGTTGACAAGGATGGAGTAGTAGATGTAGAAGAATTCATAGAATCTTGTAATAAGGAAACACTTGTAGCATCTTTAATGTTTGCAAATAATGAAACTGGGGTTATACAACCTATAAATGAAATTTTAAAAAAGATAAAAGATGTAAATCCTGAAATTTTATTTCATTCAGATGTTGTACAAGCAGTTGCTAGTGAAAAATTAGATTTTCATAAATTAGGCATAGACAGTGCAGCTATTTCAGGCCATAAAATTGGTGGACCTAAGGGGATAGGCGTAATGTTTCTTAGTTCAAAATATAAACTTCCTAATTATTTTCATGGGGGGAAGCAAGAGCTTGAAAGACGAGCTGGAACAGTTAATGTTTCTGGAGTAGCAGGATTGGCAGCAGCATTAAAAGAACAACAAGAAAATTTGAGTGAAGAAAAAATATTATTAGAAAGAGAAAGAAAAATTTTTGAAGATACACTTAAAGAAAAATTGCAGATAACAATAGTAGGAGAGAATATAAAACGTCTAAGTCATATTTCAAATATACAGTTCAAAGACATCAATTCAGAAACTTTGATGGTTGCATTGGACCTCAAAGGTCTTGGAGTGTCAAGAGGATCAGCTTGTGCAAGCGGTGCTCAAAAACCCTCTCATGTTTTAAAAGCTATGAAGATTGACATTGATGATATAAACAGTCATTTAAGGTTCAGTTTTGGCTGGAGTACTAAAGATGGAGATGGTTTGAACGCTGCAAATATCGTTCTATCTACTATTAAGGATATTTTATGAGAATATTAGTAGCTATGAGTGGCGGTGTAGATTCATCAGTAGTTGCTGGTCTTTTAAAGTCACAAGGCCATGATGTCATTGGAGTAACGATGAAATTATGGGAGGGCCCAAATGGTGAAATGCCTGAAACAGGATGTTGCACTGCTGCTGATTCGGAGGATGCAAGAAAAGTAGCTGCAAAATTAGATATACCTTATTATGTATTGGATTACACTTCCTCATTTTCCGAAAATGTTATTGATAATTTTATAGATATGTACTCTAAAGGTCTTACACCTAATCCTTGTGTCGAATGTAATAGATCAGTAAAGTTTGACCATTTTATTGACCAAGCTAAAAAACTAAATTGTGAGAAAGTTGCTACAGGCCATTATGCAAAAATTATTGATAATAATGGATCTAAAGAGCTGCATAAAGCAGATTATGATGAAAAAGATCAGTCATATGTCCTTCACATGCTTACAGCAGAAAAATTAGAGCAAATAGAATTTCCACTTGGCACAATTTCTAAACCAGAAGTAAGACAAATAGCAGCCTCACTAGAACTTAAAACTGCTTTTAAAAAAGACAGTCAAGACATATGTTTTGTTGGTAAAAATGATTACAGAAATTTTGTAAGTTCTAGAATGAATTTTTCCTCAACTGGTTTAATAGTTGATAAAAATGAAAATGCATTAGGTTCCCATAAAGGAATTCACGAGTTTACCGTTGGTCAAAGAAAGGGCATTCCAGGCGGGCAAGGTGAAGCAAAGTATGTGACTAAAATAGACGTTGAAAATAACAAAGTTTATATTGGTACAAAAGAAGACCTCACAACAAAAAAATTTCTAATCGAAGAAGTGTCTTTTGTAGATGAAGTTATAACAGAAGAGATCAGTATTCAAACAAGATACAATTCTAGTGATATACCATGCAATATTAAAAAAGTTGATGACCATACATATGAAGTGGAATTAATTCAAGCTACTTTGGGAGTTGCGCCAGGACAGTTTGGAGTTATATATCAAAATACAAAACTAATTGGTGGAGGAAGGATATCAAGTAAAATTTTAGAAGATGTTAATGAATAAAAAAGATGTTGAAGCTTTAATTATAAAATTAAATGATGCTGAGCATGCCTACTATGTCAGGAATTCTCCAATTATGTCTGATGGTGAATATGACAAATTTTTTAATCAGTTAAAAGAAATTGAATCACAAAATCCAGAATTAATATTTCCTTACTCCCCAACTCAAAGAGTAACAGGTACACCCGACACTGCTTTTCAAACAGTAGAACATAAACAACGAATGTATAGTTTAGATAATTCTGAAAATATAAATGATGTACAAAAGTGGATAGAGAAGATTGAAAAGATTACTGATCTAGATATATTTCCAATTACGATTGAACCCAAAATTGATGGACTAGCAATATCTCTTTTTTACAATAATGGCGTATTAACACAGGGGCTAACAAGGGGAGACGGATTAGTTGGTGAAGATGTAACTCATAATATTAAAACAATTAAAAATATCCCGTTAAAACTTAAAAATCAAATAAATGGAGAAATTGAAATTCGCGGTGAGATCTATATGCCCAAAAAAAGCTTTCATCGATTGAATTCTCAAAAATTACATGATAAAAAAGCTCTAGATAAGTTATTAAAAAAAGACAAAAATTTACTTACATCAGATGAGAAATCTTTAATAAAAAAACTACGTTCTGAAGGGACTACAGAGTTTATTAATGCACGAAATGCTGCAGCTGGATCACTTCGTCAAAAAGACTCTCAAATAACAGCTACAAGAGATTTGAGATTATTAGCATATCAATTAATAGAGCATGATGGAAGTACGGTAGATAAATACTCAGAACAAATATCCTTACTTCAAGAATATGGGTTTAATAATAGTAACCTCAAAGTAGCAAAGAGCATCAAAGAAATTAATACAATCCTTAATGAGATTGATCAAAAACGAAATAGTTATGAGTATCAGATTGATGGAGCTGTTCTAAAAGTAAATTCAAACTTAGTACAAGATAAAATAGGGTTTACCTCTAAAGCACCACGTTGGGCATTAGCTTATAAATTTCCGGCAGAAGAACAAACCACAACATTGCTAGATATTAAGTTACAAGTTGGAAGAACAGGAGCAGTAACACCTGTTGCTGTACTAAATCCAATAAATGTTGGCGGGGCACAAGTATCATTTGCAACTTTACATAATCCTGATGAAATTCAAAGAAAAGACCTGAGAATAAATGATGTAGTGATTGTAAGACGTGCGGGTGATGTAATTCCAGAAGTTGTTTCTTCAATAAAAGAGAGAAGAGACGGAAGACAACATGAATGGAAAATGCAGAAATCTTGTCCATGTGGTGAATATGAAATTGAGTTTATTAATGATGAAAAAGTTCCAAGATGTTCAGGTAATTATGACTGTGTCATAGCTAAAAAAGAAATGCTTATTTATTTTGGATCTAAATCTGGACTTGATATTGAAGGATTAGGAAAAGAGACTGTTGAAACTTTAATTGAAAATAATTTAGTTAATTCATATGAAGATTTTTATTCACTCAATTACAAAGAGCTAATTTCTTTACCACAGTGGAAGGATAAGAAAACAAAAAATTTACTAGATGCTATTGAGCACTCAGTTAATGCGGAGCCTATTAAAATCCTTTCAGCTCTTGGTATTAGATATGTTGGAAAGCAAACAGCTAAATTGTTAATAAATAAATTTGGATCAATTAATAAAATCTTTACATCTACCAGAGAAGAGATTGAGCAGATTCATGGAATTTCAGGTAGCGTCGCTGGTTCTCTAGTTGACTGGTACACAATAGAAAGTAACAAGGCACTACTAAATAAATTGAATAAAATTGGCTTAAGATTAAATGAAGTTGTTAAAACTTCTAGTGGTAAATTGAATGGTAAAACTTTTGTTATGACTGGAACACTTAATAGTTTCACAAGACAAGAAGCAACAAACTTAATAGAGAAATCAGGAGGTATTGTTACCACCTCTGTTTCAAAAAATACTGACTACATACTTTTTGGAGAAAGTCCGGGTTCTAAATTAGAAAAAGGCAAAAAAATTGGTGTTGAGTTACTAAGCGAAGAAGATTTCCAAATATTAACTAGTAAGTAGTAAATTCCCAAGTATATTCGCCATAATCTGGAAGCCCAGTTATTGTATCCCAAGTAATTCTTATTATATGTTTTCCTGGTTTCCATGTTTCAAATGTTTTATTCATGCCAGGCTTCCATATGTATAATCCGGTTGCATCGACATACTGAATTTCACTTTCAGGAATAATATAATTGTCAACTATTAAAACTAAACGATAGGCAACAGGTAAATCAATTTCTAATGAGGCTTGCTGAGGAACTTGATCATTTGGAAGTGGGTAGATATTTTCAAGAGCATCAGGCAGTACCAATTCTGAATTGTTATCTTGGTAAAATGTTACTCCCCAAATAATTACTAAAACTAACAAAGCAGTTAATAAAAGAATACAAATTCTGTAAGTCTGTTTACTCATACATTAGAATGATATCTAAGAAATAAAAAGAGACCAATATGAATTTAAAAAATTTACAAGAAAAAATTCTTAATATAGACAGCACAAATATAAATGAATCAGATATTAAGGACATAGAGGAGACTGTTGCTGCATTAGATAGAGGCGAAATAAGAGTTGCCGAAGAATCAAATGGTGAGTGGGTAATTAATGAATGGGTTAGAGATGCAGTTCTCCTATTTTTCTCTATAAGAAATTTAAAAGAAATTGAAAGTGGTGACTTGCTTTTTTATGACAAGCTTGAACCAAAAAAGAATTATGAAGAACTCAAGATTAGAGTAGTTCCTCCAGGAGTTGTCAGGTATGGTGCATTTTGTGAACCTGGTGTAGTAGTAATGCCTGGATTTGTAAATATTGGAGCTTATGTTGGATCAGGTACGATGGTTGATACTTGGGCAACTGTAGGATCTTGTGCACAGATTGGAAAAAATGTACATTTATCTGGAGGAGTTGGAATTGGTGGAGTTTTAGAACCACCTGGAGCCATGCCAGTAGTGATTGAAGATGGTGCTTTTATTGGTTCACGTTCAATAATTGTAGAAGGAGTAAGGATTAGAAAAGGGGCAGTTCTCGGGGCTAATGTAACAATCACTGCGTCTACTCCAATAATTGATGTAACTAATGAAAAGCCTATAGAAATTAAAGGAGAGGTGCCAGAAAATTCTGTAGTTATTCCAGGTACCAGACCAAAAGAATTTCCAAGCGGAATTTTTAACACCCCCTGTGCTCTTATTATTGGAAAGCGCAAAGACTCAACTGATCAGAAAACTTCTCTTAATGAAGCTCTTAGAACTTTTGGGGTTGACGTTTGAACTTAGTTGGTACTTTAGAAGATTTAATTTCAATTAATTCAGTAACTGGTGATGAGCAATCAATTCTTAATTTTATTGAAGATTTTTTAATCAAAAATAAATTTAATGGTGAGGTTGTTAGAAATGATGGAGGAATTATAGCAATTCCTAACAATTCATCAAAAAGGGTAGCTTTAGTTGGACATGTTGATACAGTTCCAGTTTCAGAAACTCAAATCAATTCATCAGATAATGATGATCTTGTTGTCGGAAGAGGCACTGTTGATATGAAAGGTGGGGTCGCTGTAATACTTCATGCATTAATTAATGAAGGAAAAAATATACTAGGAGTATTTTATACAGCAGAAGAAGGCCCATATGAGGAAAATGGGTTAGGAATATTGATGCCAATTTTGCTTTCATACTCTGAGCTTGAATTTGCAATAATTATGGAACCCACGAATAATCAAATTGAACTCGGATGCTTAGGTGCACTAAACGCAACCTTACAAATGAATGGAACTGCTGCTCATTCAGCTAGACCATGGGTTGGAAAGAATCCAATCTATGATATTTCAAAAGTCACTGAGGTAGTTTTAGAGAATGAAATTCTTGACCTTAATATTGAAGGGCTGAATTACAAACAAGTACTTTCAATAACTAAACTATCTGCAGGAATTGCTAATAATGTTATTCCTGGAAGTTTGACTATGAATATTAATTTTCGATATTCACCTGAAATGGATGGTCATCAAGCTAAGGAAGCTATAAAAAGTTTGTTTTCTAAATATGGAGATATCACATTTTTATCAGCTTCTAATGGTGCAATGCCGAATACCAAAGATACCCATATTTCCGATTTTATTACAAAAACTAAATTAGAAGCAAAACCAAAACAAGCTTGGACTGATATTGCTCGATTCTATGATGCTCAATTGGCATCTTTAAATTTTGGCCCAGGTGACCCATTATTAGCTCATACTTCCGATGAAAGAATTAGTAAAAAACAACTAGTAGAATCATATGAATTGCTGATACGTTATTTAAAGGATATATAATGAGCGATTTTGATATTAAAAGCATTGCTAAATTAGCCTCTATTAAATTGAGTGAGGATGAGCAAGAAAAATTAACTAATGATTTAAGTATTATCCTCGAGCACGTACAGGCTTTAAGTAGTCTCGAATTAGATACCAACATTGAAGATGTATTTATACACCCATTAGAGAAAGAACTTAAACTAGTTGAAGATATTGAAAATGAATCTTTAACCCATGATGAAGCGTTAAGCAATGCACCAGAATCTAAAGATGGAAGATTTGTTGTACCGCCTTCAATGGAATAATTATGGAACTCAAAAATTTAAGTATAAGACAATTGAATAATTTATTTATAGAGAAGAAAGCTAAACCTAGTGAGCTTTATTCAGATATTTTTGACACTTCAGCTAATTCAGAATCACTTTTGCACGCACACCTAACTTTATTTGAAGAAAAAAATATAGAAAATGCAAAAAATTCTGATAATAGATTTGAAAATGGTAAAAGTACAGGATTACTAGATGGAATACCAATCGCTATTAAAGACAATATTAATATTAAAGGCGAACTTACAACCTGTTCATCAAAAATGCTATCAAACTACCGCTCACCTTATAACGCAACAGTAATTGAAAAATTAAATAAAGAAAATGTCTTATATACTGGAAAAACTAACCTAGATGAATTTGCAATGGGTTCCTCAACTGAAAACTCAGCCTTTGGGCTTACTAAGAACCCATGGAATACAGATTATGTACCAGGTGGTTCATCTGGTGGATCAGCAGCATCAGTTTCTGCCCGATCTGCAATTGGAGCCTTAGGTAGTGATACGGGTGGATCTATAAGACAACCTGCGGCATTCTGCGGTCTTGTTGGTTTCAAACCGACTTATGGAACCGTTTCTCGATATGGATTAATAGCCTTTGCATCATCTCTTGATCAAATTGGACCTATCACAAAAAATGTTGATGATGCCAGAATTATATATAATTCTATTTCTGGTCACGACTCACTAGATGCTACTTCAATTGACAGCAAGCAAATAAAAATTCCATTTGATAAATCTGCAAAGATCGGAGTTATAAAAGAGTTAATGGAGGATGGGATTTCAGATGAATCTCGTAATGAAGTAAATAAGGTTTTACAAGGCCTAAAAGAGCAAGGATATCAGATAAAAGAAGTATCCCTTCCGTTAATAAAATTATCAATCAGTATTTATTATTTAATAGCACCTGCAGAATGCTCAGCAAATTTAGCAAGATTTGATGGTGTTAGATATGGGTTAAGAGTTGAAGGAAAAACTAGTTATGAAATGATGCAAAATACTCGAGCAGAAGGTTTTGGCGATGAGGTTAAAAGAAGAATCCTTCTTGGTACATATGCATTGTCCGCTGGATACTATGACGAATACTACGGAAAAGCTCTTCGTGCTCGCAAAAAAATGATTGATGAATTTTCAAATATTTTTAATGATGTAGATTTTCTCATTTCTCCTACCACACCTACAGCAGCATTTAAAGCAGGTGAAAAGACCAGTAATCCACTTGAAATGTACATGTCCGACTTATGCACAATACCTGCAAACTTGGCTGGCTTACCATCAATAAGCATTCCTACAGGATTAAGTAACGAAAATCTTCCCTTGGGCGTTCAAGTAATGAGTAAACCGTTAACCGATTTGTCATTGTTAAGTTTTTCTGAAATTATTGAAAAGGAAGTAGATTTCAATGCTACCCCTGAAGGCTTTGGTAAATAATGAACTTAAAGCCAACAATAGGAATTGAAACCCATATTGAACTCAACACCAATACCAAGATGTTTTGTAGATGCAAAGTAGTTGTCACTGAAGAACCAAATATTAGCTTATGTCCTACATGTATAGGTCTCCCTGGTGCGTTACCAGTGCCAAATGGAAAAGCTATAGAGTACATAACACTTTTGTCATTGGCTACTGGGTGCAAAATAACTAGAAAAGGAATGTTCCATAGAAAAAATTATTTCTATCCTGATCTTCCTAAAAATTATCAAATATCGCAATTTGATCTACCTGTAGGAGAAAGTGGTGAGTTAGAAATTATTCTTGATGGAAAGATAGATTCTGTTGAAATTGAAAGAGTTCATATGGAAGAGGACACTGGTAAGTCAACTCATAGTGGAACTGGAAGAATTGATTCAGCTACAAGTACTGCATTAGATTTTAACCGCTCAGGTGTTCCACTTGTAGAAATAGTCACAAAACCTGTAATTAAATCTGCAAAAGAAGCAGTAGCTTATATTGAAGAACTAAGACAGTTGTCCATTGATTTAAATATAAGTGAAGGAAAATTAGAAAAAGGAAATTTAAGATTTGATGCAAATATTTCAGTTGCACCTCAGGACTCAAATGAGCTTGGCACAAAAGTTGAAATTAAGAATATGAATTCACTTAGGTCATTAGAAAGAGCAATAGATTATGAAATATCACGACAAACTAAGGCATTTTTAGATGGAGAAGAAATTATTCAAGAAACAAGGCATTGGGATGAAGCAAAAGAATTAACTTCATCAATGAGATCAAAAGAGGGAAGTGCTGACTATCGTTATTTCTCCGATCCAGATCTTCCAAATATGATTTTAAGTGAAAAGTTTATTGAAGATATAGAAAAAAATCTTCCTAAATTACCAAATGAGAAAAGAAGTGAACTTATGGACACGGGCTTAGCTTTAGAACAGGCCAATATATTAGGAAAAAGTGATAGTTGGATCATAGAACTTTATTCCGAAGTTTTTGATAAAACAAAAGAGCACTCAAGTACTTACAATTGGATTACAGGAGAACTTCAAGGACAAATGAGAAAATTAGATATTAATTTTCCTCCTGAATGGTTTTCTGCTGAACTTCTTTCAGAAATTATAGGGTTAATAAAAGAAAATAAAATTTCCTTTACATCGGGAAAAACAATTTTGTCTGAAATATTACAGAAAAATATTACAGTAGATGAAATTGCAACTGAGAATGATTTGTACCAAGAAAATAATGAAGAGAAAATAGTTGAACTTGTTAAAAAGGTTATAAACGATAGTGAAGATATAGTTCAAAGAATAAAAGACGGTGAAGATAAGTTAGTTGGATTCTTAGTCGGGCAAGTAATAAAAAACTCTGGTGGTTCTGTTAACCCCGGCATTGCGAAAGAACTGCTTTCTAAAGAGTTAGATTTATAAACTGATTAACAATTGTTGCAGATAGTAAACCCATCAATCCAGCACCTAGGTCATCATAGAGTACACCAAGTTTACCTGGATAGTCTTCAAGGTCTTTGACAAACTTAGGTTGTTTAAGGATATCACTAAGACGAAAGACAATAAAACCTGCAATCAATGGCAGTAATTTTGATGAAGAGGCTATGGAAACTAAACTCATTCCCACTATTTCATCTAATGTTATCCAACTCGGATCTTCATCTGCATCTTGATCATCAACAGCAAAAATATATATTAAAATTAAAACTATAAATAAGATTGATAACTCAAGCACATTGAACTGAAGAAAATAAATTATTAGAGTAAATAAAAGTGGTGCTAATGTTCCACCACCTTTTTTATTGCCAAACACTGAATTCCATACGATTCCGACACCAAAACCTGAGGCAATAAATCTTTTCACAGTTGAATAATAGTATTTTTTATAGCTTCATTTATAAAAAGGTGTAGTATTTGTTATTAATAATGGAAAAATCAGATTATATATGGCTTAATGGTGAATTTGTTAATTGGGATGATGCGAATGTCAGTGTTATGTCACATACGTTGCATTATGGAACAGGTGTATTTGAGGGTATTAGGGCTCGAGACTCTGAAATAGGAACATCGATATTTCGTTTAACTGACCACGTTAATAGACTCTTTGAATCAGCAGATGCTTATAGTCTTCCTATTCCTTATGAAAAAGAAGAAATCACACAAGCAATTAAAGATTCGGTAAATCTTAATAAACTATCATCAGCATATATCAGACCACTTGTATTTTTTGGCGAAGGAGAAATGGGGCTTTTACCGCAAAACGTTCCAGTTTATGTATCTGTCGCAGCTTGGAGTTGGGGTGCGTACCTTGGTGATGATGCTGGAAATAAAGGTGTTAGAGTTTGCATATCTAATTGGAAAAGGATTAGCCCTCAGAGTTTTAAGCCATATGCAAAAGGAGTAGGTGGTTATATGAATTCAACTTTAGCAAAAATAGATGCTGTAAATAGTGGTTATGATGATGCAATTATGCTTGGAGATAATGATGTAGTTGCAGAGGGTAGTGGTCAAAATTTATTTTTAATTAATGATAAAAAAATAATAACACCACCAATTGAAACAGGTGCACTTGGTGGAATTACAAGAAAAACAGTAATAGAGATAGCACGGTCATTGAGTATTCCTCTAGAAGAAAAAAACATAACTATCGATGATTTAAAAAATGCTGACGAACTCTTTTTTACAGGTACTGCTACCGAAGTTGTTGGTGTTGTTTCAGTAGACGGTGATGAAATTGGATCTGGTTCTCCTGGAGATATCACTAATATGATAAGAGATAAATATTTAAAAATTGTCAATGGTATAGATAGTGACTATCACCATTACCTAACAGTAGTCTCATGACCCAACAGCCAAATATTATTCCAGACACTCAAGGATTAAAACAAGAGATAAATATGCCAGTACCAAGATCTTTAGGGGCAGACAACACTTCGGAACTAGTCTCTCCATCAGATGAAGTATTCTCAATACCAAGTCCTGATAGTGGCTATGCTTTAAAGCTTATTAAGCAGTTTCAACATTTATGGATTAAGCATTACAAGAGAAAATTAATATCTAAAGTAATTACTAATATGGTCATTTATCAAGCATCTGTATCAGGAAGAGCGCCTACAAAAAGTGATGTAATTAAAGTTATTGAAACTTTAGAAATTTCTGAGAATGATTTAGGTAAATTAGACAAAGACACACTTAATATTTGTAGTAGCGAAAAAATTCATGGGTTACATTTAGCAGAATTATTTAATTCTAATTAATAAGATAAAATATAAGACTTTTACACTTATTTAATGAAGATAGTTAGGGCAAAATTTCAAGGTGACATATTTTACGGAGAGTTAATTGATGATAAAGTTCTTAGGTATGAAGGCTCACCTTTTGTAGTTTGGGAACCAACTGAGGAAAAATATTATCTAGATGAAATACAACTTTTATCTCCAGTACTGCCAAGTAAGGTAACTGGTGTTGCAAAAAACTTTCATAAACACGCAGTAGAGCTGGGCGTACATGACTATACCGCTCCTAGAAACCCTGTTTTTTTTAATAAGCCTTCAACCTCTGTCATTGGTACTGGGGAATCGATAATATACCCGCCAATTGCACAACATGTTGATCATGAAGCCGAGTTAGCTATTGTAATTGGAAAAATAAGCAAAAACCTAACTCCTACAAATTGGTCTGAACATGTTTTGGGAATTACTATTGGAAATGATTTGTCTGAGAGAGTTTTACAAGGTCAAGATGGCACATTTAATGGGAACTTTACTAGAGCAAAAAGTTTTGATACTTTTTGTCCTTTAGGCCCAGTTATCCAAACTGAATTTGAACAAAGTCCAGAACTCGATATTAAATGCTTTGTAAATGGTGAACTTAAACAAGATGGAAATACCAGAGATATGATATTTTCAATTGAAGAAATTGTTTGTTTTGTAAGTTCTATTATGACCCTTCTACCAGGAGATGTAATTCTTACAGGTACACCAGAAGGAGTTTCTAAAGTTGGACCTGGTGATGAGATTAAAATTCAAATTGAAACAATAGGAACTTTAATAAATACAGTAAAATAATGAAATTAAGAATTGCCCCCTCACCTACTGGTAAATTACATATAGGAAATGCACGAACTGCTCTTTTTAATTGGCTGTATGCAAAAGCAAATAACGGTACATTTTTAGTGAGAATAGATGACACTGACACTGAAAGAAGCACAGAAGCATTCAAGAATGATATTATTGAAAATTTTAAATGGTTAGGTATTGATTGGGATGAAGGTGTCGATGTAGGTGGACCTCACGGAGATTATAAACAATCTCAACGTTTTGATAGGTATCAAGAAGTGGCAGACCAGTTACTATCCGAGGGATTTGCATATGAAGATAAAGGTGCAATTAGGTTTAAAGTCCCGCAGGATGGATCTATAGATTTCAAGGATTATGTTAGAGGGAATATGTCTTTTAATTTATCAGATGTAGAAGATTTTGTTATATTACGCTCTGATAAATCACCAACATATCATCTTGCTTCAACGGTAGATGATATTGATTATGGAATAACATTGATAGCTAGGGGAGAAGATATATTGTCTTCAACACCAAAACATATATTAATAATGCAAGCTCTAAATTCATCTCTTCCAGACTTCTGCCATCTACCATTACTTTTTGGTCCAGATGGAAAAAAATTAAGTAAACGTCATGGTGATACTTCAGTTGAAGCTTTTAGAGATAAAGGAATACTTCAAGTTGCAATGTTTAATTATTTATGTTTATTAGGTTGGTCACCTGGAAATGATCTTGAAAAGTTTGATTCAGAATTAGCTATTCAAAAGTTTGATTTAAACAATGTGTTGCCTAATTCTGCAATATTCGATGAAAAAAAACTTCTATGGCTAAACGGTTTCTATATAAGAACTACTGAACAAAAAGAATTTGAAAAAACAGCTATAAATCAAATTGAAAAAGATATTAACAGACCATTTTTTTCTGATGAGCTAAACAGGGTATCAAAGATCTTACCTTCAGTACAAGAAAGAATAGAAACATTAAATGATTTGACTCCTCAGATTATATTTTTGCTTGATGAGCCTTTTGTAATTAATTCAGAAGATTGGGACTCTGTTAATTCAGAAGAAGCACAAAGTTATCTTGAAAGTATTAGGGAAAAATTTAAAGTTCTAACCGATTTCTCAATTGAAAATATAGAGTCCATTATGAGGGAAACGATAAAAGAATTGGACATAAAAACCAAAATTGGTTTTCAAGCTACAAGAGTTGCAATAACAGGAACAAAGATAAGTCCTCCTTTATTTGAATCAATATATTCTCTTGGAAAAGAGACATCTATAGCTCGTTTAGCTGAAACTATCGAAAAATTGTAACAACTAATAATTAAAATACTTTATTCTTAATATTTATACGGCCCCGTCGTCCAGAGGCCTAGGACGCTGGGTTTTCAACCCAGAAACGCCGGTTCGAATCCGGTCGGGGCTGCAATCTTTCGGGGATGGTGTAATTGGCAACACAATGGGTTCTGGTCCCATCGTTGAGGGTTCAAATCCTTCTCCCCGAGCAGAGGCCCCGTCGTCTAGAGGCCTAGGACGCTGCCCTCTCAAGGCAGAAACGCCGGTTCAAATCCGGTCGGGGCTGCTATATTGATAGCTTTTTGTACCATCTTGGTGTATTTTTCAAAAAAATTTTTAAATCCTCAGGAGTATCTAGTTCAAAGTAAAGTTCTTTATTAAATATCTGTTTAAATTCAATTTTTTGTTTTTTTAAAAGATTTGTATGTTCAATAAAACTATTTTTTCCATATTGGAAATTATTATAAAATACACTTCCTCCAAACAAAGGTGTCCCACTATCATTACTTTCTGCAATTACTACTTTATTATTTTCTATTTCATTCAAAAATATGGAAATGTTGTATTTGTTTAGATAGGGGAGATCCGCATGACATATTGCCCATTTATTATATTTTGTTATTAATGTGCTAAATTTTTTAATTTCATTATTTAAACCGCTTACGTTTGCACTATAAAAATTTACATTTAATTCTTCTGCAGTCAGTTCTATATCTTTACTGTTTGATATTAAAAATATGTCAGTATTCTCTCTTTTAAAGCATTTAACAGTGTTAATTAGCAGTGCCCGTTGAACTATTTGTCTCGTTTGCAAATCAATACTATTACTAAGCCTTGACATGGGGTTATCAAAACTATTAATAGGTATTCCAATTATTATTTTTGTATTCATATTCCTAAATTTGTTATACCATGCTATTAAAGTATTTAATCAATATGAATAGAAAAACAAAAATTATTGCAACTGTTGGTCCCAGCCTACATTCTGAACAAAAAATACATAAAGTTATTCAACAAGGTGTAGATGTTTTAAGATTAAATTTTTCTCATGGCTCAATGGAAGATCATCAAAATGTAATAAAGTGGGCTAAATCTTCAAAGATAAATGTAGCTGTGATGCAAGATATACAAGGTCCAAAGATAAGAACTGGTCTATCAGAAGAGACGACAGTCCTTAAAAAAAGTAAAAAAATTGTTATTACTAATGAGGAATGTATATCTAACGACAAAACTATTTTTATAAATTATAAAGATTTAATAAACGATATTAATGTTGAAGATCGAATTTTTATTGATGATGGACAAGTTGTTCTCAAAGTAGTTAAGAAGAACAAAAATTCTTTAGAAGCTTTAATTTTAATAGGTGGTGAATTAAGAGATAATCAAGGAGTTGCTTTCCCTGATTCAAATCTTTCAGTTTCTGCAATAACACCAAAAGATGTAGATGATTTAAAATTTGGTAGTAATAATGATGTAGATTTTGTTGCAGTTTCATTTGTCAGAAATGCTGATGATGTTAAAACCGTAAAAGAACTTATACCCAAAGATATAAAGGTAATTGCAAAAATAGAATTAAAAATAGCATTAGACAATATTGAGGAAATATTAGAAGTTGCTGATGGTGTAATGGTTGCTAGAGGAGATTTGGGCGTTCAGTTGCCAATAGAACAAGTTCCCTTCATACAAAAACAAATATTAAATGCAGCTAATTCAAGAGGAAAAATTTCAATCACTGCTACCGAAATGCTTCAGTCTATGAAAACTTCATACAGGCCAACTCGCGCAGAGGTAACTGATATAACAAATGCAATTTTAGAAGGTTCCGATGCTGTTATGCTTTCAGCGGAAACTTCAATTGGAGAACATCCAAACCGGGCAGTAGAAGTGATGTCTACTATTTGTTCTGAAACTGATGCAAGAAATGATACATCAACACTTAGTTTTAAAGAATCATCCTCTATAGATGAATTGACAACTACATTAGCCAGAGCAGCAGTACAAGTAGCAAATGATATCGACGCTAGAGCAATTGTTGCCTTTACAGAAACAGGCAGAACACCTTTATTGATTTCAAACTTCAGACCTAAATCATCAATAGTTACTTTCACTTCTAAATCAAAAACGTATAACCAGATGAGCTTGTTGTGGGGTGTAGAACAATACAAAATTGATAGAAAAAACACTTTCGAAGAAATGCTGTCTGATGCAAATGACTTTTTAATAAATGAAAAAAAATATAGTAAAGGTGATAAAGTTGTTGTTGTTGCTGGAACACCTCCAAATGTTGAAGCAGCAACAAACTTAATTAGAGTGCATAGAATAGGAGAGTAATTATGGGTCAGATTATAGAAGTTAAGACTACAAAACTTAACAAAACAGTTATTTTTGATTTAAATCGCTCCGTTTCTGGACAAGAAGGTATGAATTTTAGTAATATTTCTGAGGCTTCTTTAGTCCCTGATGTGAGTGGACAATTAGCTCTAAAATTATTTCAAGAAATAAATGATATTGATTGTATTTTTATACAATCAAATATTGTAACAGTTAATTTTAGAAGAAATATTGGAAATGATACTGCCAAAATTGAGGATACATTAAAAAACTTTTTTATATTTTATAAGGAAAACTCAAATTGAAAATTGGAATTACGGGCGCATCAGGGTTTACAGGAAAAAGACTTTCCAGTGAGCTTCAAGAAAAAGGTTATGAAGTTTTTAAATTTGTAAGAAGAGAACCTAAAAATGAAAATGAAATTTATTGGAGTCCTTCTAAACAAGAAATAGATGTAGATAAGTTTAAAACTTTAGATGCTATTGTGCATTTAGCTGGAGAGTCATTAGCACCAAAAGATATTACTGGCTTCTTACCATTAAGTGGAGGTAGGTGGTCTAAAGAGAAAAAATCAAGAATATACTGGTCTAGGAAATGGGCTGCAGATCTTTTTGTTAAAACATTTAATGAAAGTGACAACTATCCAAAAATATTCATCACAGCATCTGGAACTACAATATATGGAGATCATAAAGATGAAATTATTACAGAAAATACAAGAACATTTAATAGAGGAACTTTTGACCAATTAGTTGCAGAAGAAGCATGGGAGGAGCCATTAAATCTTATAGAAAAAA
Organism: Acidimicrobiaceae bacterium; assembly: GCA_028344675.1. Taxonomy (GTDB): domain Bacteria; phylum Actinomycetota; class Acidimicrobiia; order Actinomarinales; family Actinomarinaceae; genus Actinomarina. The sequence continues at coordinate 62,489 of JAOMBT010000001.1, forward strand.
AAGATCTAAGAATCGTCAAAGCTAGAAAAGGATTTGTTTTAGGAAAAGGAAATATAGCAACTCAAATTGTTACCTTAACAACTAAATTAAATATTTCAGGTCCACTAGGCAAAGGCAATCAATTTTGGTCATGGATTTCTATTGAGGATGTTGTACAGGCATATATCTTCTGTTTAGAAAACGATAACATTGCAGGTCCGGTAAATTTTGTATCCCCAGTTCCAGTAGAACAAAAAGAATTTTCAAAACGCTTTTCAAAGGTATTTAAAAAATTATCTATGCTTCCAGCTCCCCAAATTGCAATTAACATCTTAATGGGTTCTGAACTTGCTCATGGTTTAATCTTTTGTAGTTTAAGAATTATTCCAGAGAAATTACTAAAAGAAGGTTTTAAATTTCGTTATCCTTTAATAGAAGATTATGCTGAGGTGTTAAAAAATGACTAAAAGTTATGAAGAAAGAATGGCTGAGAAATATAATTTTCTAAAAAAAGATGAGGATATAAATAAAACTCAACCAACTATTAAAAAAAATAAGGATAAAGATGATGTTATTTCAAGTGAAAATATTGAAGATAAAAATGTAAGTGAAGATAGCTTATTAGTACCTCTAGATGCTTGGAATACTGTTTTAAATCAACTTGGTAATTTACATGAGGCAAGTCAACAAATGGCTGAGGCAAGAGAGCGTGCAGCAAAAGCTGAAGCAGAGGCAGAATTTCTTAGGGAAAAGTTAAAAAATACCCGTCAGCAACTTGAAGATAACAATAAAAAGAAAAGATTTTTCTTTTTCTAATACATCTCTTGATTATCAGAAACTCCTCTGATAATAACAAACGAAATTATTAGTAATATTATAAGTACACCCATTGCAGGGTTTCTTCCAAGTCCCAAAGTGTTTACAACGAATCCCCAAAGTAGGGGCCCCAGTATTGTTGCAAACCTTCCTACAGTTGAATATAGGCCATAAAACTCTCCCAGATGTTTTTCAGGGCTAAGGCGAGTCATAAAAACTCTATCAACTGCAAAGATTCCACCAATATTGAAGCCTCCAATTACTCCAGTCACATAAATTAGCCAAATTTGATCAAACTCGGTCGCAATAATAGCTATTCCAAGTGAAAGCATCCAACATACTAAACTAATTAATGTTAATTTTCTTGGGCCGTATTTATCAGCTGCTTTCCCAAAGACGTAGCCTCCTATGATTGAGATTATTATTGCCAGGCCAAGTAATTCTTGGCTATCTGTTGGACTTAAGCCTACTTCTTCTACTAAATAGACAGCAAGTAGACCACTAATAAGTGTATTGATAGCATCTGCATAAAAGAAACGTCCAATTAAAAATCTTGTTAATCCTGTATATTGTGTTGAATGTTTCCAAGATTTAATGACTAATGATAATGATTCAGTAATACGAATTAATGATTTTTTATCACTCACCTTTTTTTCTTCAATAAATAAAAAAGCAGGCAGAGAGAATATTAAAAACATAATTGCAACTGATCTGAATATTTCAACATAGCTATAGCCAAAATTTTGTAAAATAGTAGCTACTCCAAATCCCAGTAAAGACCCAACATACCCAAATGCGACACCAGTTCCAGAAATTCTTCCTCTATTTTCAGGTGTGCTAACAGAAACTAGTAATGCATCATAGACTACTGACCCAAGATTAAAACCAATTAACGAAACAATAAACAATAGTACAGAGATGCCCACATCAAATGTTCCTAAAAAGAATGTAGCTAGTATGCATATTAAAGTAGTAATTAAAAGCATCGGTTTTTTACCTTGGGATCCATCAGACCTCGCTCCAACCCAAGGACCTAGAATTGCAACCACAATCATAGCCCCTGATGTAGCAAAGCCTAAAGCCTGATCTGTCCAACCTTGCTCAGTAACCAACCACACAGAGAAGTACAAACCAGGTATTACAAAGGCATATAATGTATTAGCTAAATCAAAGAAAAGCCAGGAATAGAGACTTCTCTTTTTAATGGAGTTCATTTAATTTCTTTAATAGCCTTAGAAAATCTATTTAGGCCTTCATTTAAATCTTTATCACTTAGCGCATAAGAGCATCTGAGAAATCCATTCTTACCAAATACTTCTCCTGGGACAAATGCAATATAGTATTCATCCAAAAGCCAATTACAAAAATCTATTGAGTTACTTACCCCACTTATGACATTATTCTTGCAATAAAAGCTAATATCAGGAAAAAGATAAAAAGCTCCTTGTGATTTTATGAGATTAACATTCTCGACATTGTTAAATGCATCTATAGCAAAAATTCTTCTTCTATTAAAACTTTCTTTCATCTTGTTAGTTTCATCAAGCCCGTTCTTTAATGCTGAATAAGCCGCAATCTGTGAAACATTAGCAACATTTGATGTAGCGTGAGATTGAACTTTTTTTGCCATATTAATGACTTCTGAATTTGCAATAATCCAACCCACTCTCCAACCAGTCATAGAGTAAGCTTTTGCTACACCATTAATGACTATTGTGTTTGTTAAATCTTTGTCATATTGGGCAGGAGATGGCGAGGTTTCACCTTCATATACTAAATGTTCATAAAGTTCATCTGAAAGTATCCAAATATCATTTTCAAATGCCCAGTTATAAATAGTTTCTGCTTCATCTTTTGAGTAAACCACTCCAGTTGGATTTGATGGAGAGACCCATACTAAAATTTTTGTTTTTTCAGTTTTAAGCTCATCGAGCTGTTGTACATTTATTTTAAAATCATCTTCAAACTCTGTATCGACAATTATAGGATTACCACCAGCAATTTTTACAGCTTCGGGATAGGTAGTCCAATAAGGAGATGGTATGAGAACTTCATCACCAGGGTCAAGTACCGACATGAATGTTGTTAATATCGCATGCTTTCCTCCATTACTGACTAACACATGTTCTGGGTTAACATCAAAACCTGAATAAAGTCCTGTGGTTCTAGCAATTTCTTCTCTTAAAATATTTAGACCAGCTACAGGAGAGTATTTATGATTTGCAGGATCCTCTGCAGCGATTTGGACATCTTTAATTACATAACTAGGAGTTGGGAAATCTGGCTCTCCTGCTCCAAATCCTATTACAGGTTTTCCTTGCTCCTTTAGTTGTCGTGCCTTATTTGATATTGCCATCGTTCCAGATGGAGTAATTGATTTACTTAGTTTTGAAATATCCATTTATCTTTCTTTCATGAGTTATTTTAACCATAATATATTCAAAACTATGCTTAGCTTTTATTAAACTAAATATATGGAGAAATTACTTTTGGGGAAACCAGTTGCAGATTTTCTTGATAAAAATAGTCAGAAAATTATATCTGAATATACAAGTAAGTTTAAAAAGCAACCAATTCTTACGGCAATTACTGTTGGTGATAATCCAGCATCATTATTGTATGTTTCACGAAAAGAAGATAAGGCAAAAGAACTTGGGGTAACCTTTAATTGGATTAAACTTTCACAGGATTCATCATCTGGTGAAGTTTTAGATGTAATCGAGAAATCAAAAACTATTTCCCAAGGGATAATTATCCAACTGCCCTTACCAGATCAATTTAACTTTGAAGAAATTGTAAATCTTATTCCACCAGATTTAGATGTTGATGGACTATCAACACACAATTTGGGTTATTTATTTTCAAGTACACCAAAAATTATCCCTGCTACATCATTGGCTATTTTGGAGCTATTAAAATTTTATGATATTGAAACTGAAGATAAAAATATTGTTATTGCTGGCCGTTCAAGGTTAGTATCTTCACCTTTATCTAAGTTACTTAGTAGTAAAATGTACAACGCTAACGTCACAGTAGTTCATAGTAAAACTACAAATTTGAAAAATTATATCAATCAAGCTGATATTTTTATTTCCGCAATTGGAAAAGGTAAAATTTTTAATAAAAGCTTTTTTAAAGAAAAGGCAGTAATTATTGACGTAGGGATTTCAAGAGTTGGTGAAAAGAATCTTGGTGATATAGACCCTACTAATCTAGAAGAATATGTAGTAGCTAGATCTCCATTTCCCGGTGGCGTAGGTCCTATTACTGTTTCAGCTCTATTTTCAAATCTTGCAGAATTGATTAAATAGAAGCCCATTCCTCTTCAGATATTCTTGCATTAATATCTACATTTCTCAAAAGAAGATATCCTATGACAAAAAATAATGAAATACCCGGTAGTGACAATCTTGGATTTCCAGTGTTCACACTTACATAGCTATAAATTATTGGTCCCCAGATTGCTGAGAATCTTGAAATTACAGAAAAGAAGCCCATAAATTCTCCTTCAGCTCCTTTTGGTAACATTGTAGCGTAGACACTCCTACTTACAGATTGCAATCCACCCATTCCTATTCCAACAACTATACCTATTCCAATTACTGGTATTAATTGTCCTTCAGGAAGGAAATATGCTGCATTGCCTGCAAGGAAAAAAAGAAAAATTGTGAAGGACAATGTGTTTTTTTGGCCTATACGACCAGCAAGATATCCAGCTAATCTAGCACCTGCAAAAGCAATAAACTGAACGACTAGATAAACAACAATAATTGAAGTTTGATCTAGTAATAGAACTTCGCTAAAGAAAGGCCCAGCCATATTTATAACTGTTTGCGCACCATCCCAGTAGAAAATATATGCAAGAAGAAAATATAGCAGAAAAGGAAACTGTCTTATTTTTCTTAAAGTAGTTAAATTAGTTTTCCATCCAGCGCTCAAGTAGTTAATTTTTTCATTTCGAGAAGGCTTGACTTCCTCAATCTTCATTCTTGAAAAACTAAATATTGAAAATATAAGCCACCATAATCCCGCAAAAGTAATAGCAATTCTCGAAGCTAATGTTGCATCAATGCCTAATACCCCTGGTCCAACTTGAATAATCACTAATGAAAGAAGTAATTGTAAGCCACCACCAAGATAACCTAGCGCGTATCCTCTTGCTGAAACTTGGTCAATTGTGTCATCAGTAGTTATATCTTTTAATACACTGTCGTAAAAGACATTAGATCCTGTAGCTCCAAATTGAGCCAGAAAATATATGAGGAGAGTTAACACAACATCTCCAGATTGGGCAAAATAAAATGTAGAAGCAAATATCGCCCCTCCATATGCAAAGGACTTAAATAGTTTCATTCTTGAACCTGATAAATCTGCAACAGCTCCAATAGTTGGCATAATTAGAAAAAATATAAAAAGAGCTGAACCAATAGCAAATCCCCAAACCTCAGCTCCTGTGTAAAGATTACCTCTGAATAAAAAACCTTCCTCGGGAACAACCACACTAACAAAATAAACTGGCATTACGGCACCAAGAGTTGTTGTTTCATAAGCAGATTTAGCCCAGTCATACATAGACCAACCAAATATTGTTTTTTTGTTATTTTTTTCAGTCATTTATCCCCCATAAAAACTTTAATATCAAAATTTAAAAGTTGTCGGAAAGAAAGTAAAAATTAAATAAATAAACGACTATATTCAATTTATATCTTTTATAAAAATAAAATAATATAGGGGTTTTTTGTGGGATTTAAATGTGGAATAGTTGGGTTGCCAAATGTTGGCAAGTCTACGCTTTTCAATGCACTAACAACAGCAGGAATAGAATCTTCAAACTATCCATTTACTACTATTGAACCAAATATCGGAGTTGTACCAGTTAACGACATCAGGCTTAATCAATTGTCAACAATAGTAAATCCAAAAAAAATTATTCCAACAACTATGGAATTTGTTGATATCGCCGGTTTAGTCGAAGGTGCTTCCCAAGGCGAAGGATTAGGAAATAAATTTCTTTCTAATATACGGGAAACTGATGCGATTGTTCACGTGGTTAGAGCGTTTGAAGATGAGGATATTGTTCATGTATCTGGGAAAGTTTCACCAATTGATGATATAGAGATTATCAATACCGAATTAATTTTAGCTGATCTCAACTCTGTTGAAAAAATTTATGAGAAAGCTATTAAAAGCACTAAATCAGGACAAAAGGAAGGTTTAGAGTTAAGAAAATTATTAGAAAAAATACTTCCTGTACTTGAAAGAGGTCACAGCGTCCGAACTTTAGATTTTAACGAAGAGGAATTGAAGCTACTTAAAGGTTTTCAGTTATTGACGTTTAAACCTGTTTTGTATGTTGCCAACGTTAGTGAAGATGGGTTTCAAGATAATCCAAATCTAGACCGTATTCTAGATTTCGCAAATGAAGAAAAAGCACAAGCTATAGCAATATGTGCCAGCATAGAATCAGAAATATCTGAGTTAGAAGATAAATAAAAAAGTGAATTTTTACATGAAATGGGTCAAAGTGAGTCTGGACTTGATAGGTTAACTAAAACTGGATATACGCTTCTAGGACTTCAGACGTACTTTACAGCTGGTCCACAAGAAGTTAGAGCATGGACTATTAATGTTGGAGATACTGCACCAAAAGCTGCGGGTAAAATTCATGGTGATTTTGAAAAAGGTTTTATTCGTGCAGAAACAATTTCATTTGCTGATTTCATTGAAAATGATGGTGAAAAAGGTGCCAAAGAATCTGGGAAACTTAAAACTGAAGGAAAAGACTATATTGTCCAAGATGGAGATGTATTACATTTTTTATTCAACAGCTAGCTCTTTATTACTAAAAAAAATACAAAACTACTCATATTTTCTGTTTTATTAAAATTACGATTTTCAAACTAATTCTTTCACTAAAATGAGAGTGTAGGATAATAAAACTCGTGAAAGTAATAATTGTAGGCGCACATGGTGAAGCTAAAGAGCTGATTAATAGAATCAGTTCAGGTTGGTCTATTTCTGTGGTTGACATTGATCAAGATAAACTTAGAAATTTTACAACTAATAGGCAAATTGAAAAAATACAAGGTGATGGAACATCCGCATTAGTTTTAAGAAAAGCTGGTCTTGAACAAGCAACTGCTGTTATTACCCTAACTCTTGATGATGAAATAAACCTTGAAATCCTAAAAATAGCAAAACAAAGCAATATATTACGACTGTCTTCTGTGATAAATAATTCTACAAATTTGAATAAGTATAAAGAACTCGATATTGAAGTTGTGGAACCAAATATTTTACTCGCAAGGAGGTTTGAGCACATACTTGAACCAAGAAGAGTTGTTTCTCAAGCATTTGCTGGAGGTCGTGCTGAAGCCATAGAGATTGAGATAAGTTCAGATAGCCCAGTTCGAGGAAAAAAACTAAAAGAGATTGGATCAGATTATTTTATTGTTGGCGCTCTTCTCAGGAAAGGTAAAGTAATTATTCCTCATGGAGATACAGAAATTGAAACAAGTGACCTAGTTACAATTGTTTTACAATCAGGTGCATTTGCAAAAGTTATAAATTTATTTTCTGGTTCTGAATCCAGATTCCCCCTTGAGTTTGGGAAGGATGTATTTGTTTTACTAGAAAATGAAAACAATTTGAAGAACTTATCAGAGTCAGAGTTCTATGTAAGGAACACTAAAGCTACATCTTTGCAGCTTTTAACAAAAGAGGATTTATTTGAAAATAATTTAGAAACTACTCAGGAAACCTTGAAAGCAGTCTTGAAAGATCAAGATTTTGATACAACCTATAGAAGTAAAATATCAAATAAAGACATAGATAATTTTATTAGCGAACATTCTATTGGAACTATATTTTATCCAATTGAGGAAGATACTCCTAGATCAAAAATTAGATACATGTTAAATGTTGCATCTAAAACAAACACTCCAATTTTATTTTCACGCTCAACATACCCATACAAAACAATTGGTTTACTCATGAATAATAATTTTGATGAGAATAGTTCTAATGCGATAGCTTTTGACCTAGCATCCGCAATGTCTTCTGATTTAGTAGCTGTAAATATAAATCAACCGAAGTTTTTACAGCATGAAAATGATCAACATTTTGCTGATATTATTGAAAAACTTCAAGATCTTGCATTATCACATGAGGTTCAGCTTGATATTGAGACTCACGAGGGAAATGAGGCAAAAATATTTTCTCAACTTACTTCGAAATTTGACCTCTCAATTATTAGTTCAAGCGCTACACAAACATGGCAAGGTCGAAAGATAGTAGAGTTTGTATCAAAAAATTCTAAATGTTCTGTCTTATATATACCTGGATAAATTATGGAAGAATTTCAAGCTGAGTCATTAGTAATAATTTCCTTAGGCGCATTCATATTGCCTCTTTTAGCTCAAAGAATAAAAATTCCTGGGATTGTACTTGAAATTGCATACGGAATTACTGTTGGACCAATTTTAGGAATAGTTGAGACTTCAGAGTTTATATCTGGTTTAGCAATACTTGGCTTTTTGTTGTTAATGTTTTTGTCAGGTTTTGAAATAGAATTAGAAACTTTTAGAGAGAAGGGTTTAAAAACCTTAGCTTTGCCTATGTCTATTTACCTCTTAACTGTTATTACATCTTTTTACTTAATTTCGAACTTAGGTTACCCAATTTTTCTAGCTTTAGTTCTCTGTACAACAAGTGTTGATATTGTTATAACAATTCTTAGAAGTGATGACACAATAAAAACGAGTTATGGCCAAACATTATTTATGGTTGCTTTATTGGCAGATATACTCACTCTTCTAGCGGCAACAGTATACGCTTCTTTTATAAGAGCTGGTGGCCTTTCATTATCTAACCTAAATGTTGTACTTTACTTCATAGTTGTAATTTTGATTTTAAGAATCATTAGAAGGGTAGCTTGGTGGAATCCACAGCTTTTTTCTAGAATGTTTGATGGTAATGATCCAGATGAACTTGGAATACGAAGCTCTCTTGCCTTGATGCTTACTCTAGTTGGAGTATCTGTAATATTTGATATCGAGCCTATCCTGGGGGCTTTTTTGGCTGGAACAATTTTTGCTTTTATTTTTTCTAATAGAGGAACTCTTGAAAGCAGCCTAAAGGGATTTTCATATGGTTTTCTAATTCCAATATTTTTTATCAACATAGGTTTAAATTATGATATTAGTGTATTTAGTGAGACCCAGTTTTTTGTTGAAGTAGGTTACCTATTCTTGATAGCCGTTGGTGTAAAGTTTTTACCATCTGTTCTATTAATTTTTTCAAAGATAAAAGTAAGGGATATTATTGCAGGTGGTTTTCTATTATCAGCAAGATTCAGTTTGATAATTGCGATGGCAGAAATAGGTGTTCATCTTGATTTAATCACAGTTGAATTAGAACAACAAATAATACTTTTAGCAGTGATCACGGCAACTTTTTCACCAATATTATTTAGAATTTTTAGAAGTAAAACAAATTAATGAAATTTAATACATCCCTTTTTGTTAAAGGAATGTTGATGGGTATTGCAGAAATTATCCCAGGGGTTTCAGGCGGAACGCTAGCATTTATTACTGGTATTTATACAGAACTAGTTGATTCTATAAAATCTGTTAACTTAGGTTCACTTAAATTATTGTTTAAATTCCAATTCAAAAATTTTTGGAAACAGATTAATGGAAATTTTTTATTTACTTTATTTATTGGTATGATTTCATCCATACTCATACTCTCAAGATTCATTATTTTTCTACTAGACAATCATCACTTTAAAATTTGGGGGTTCTTTTTTGGATTAATCTTATCTTCAGCATTCATTATTTTTAAGAGCATAAGTAAATTAAATACAAAATCTTATGTTTTCCTTTCTTTAGGTTTTGTTGTATCAGGATACATATCCTTAGTTGCACCTTCATCTACACCTAATACATACTTTTTTATATTCATTTCAGGCGCTATTGCCATTTCCGCTATGATTCTTCCTGGAATTAGTGGTTCTTTCATTCTTGTTTTCCTTTCAAAGTACGAATTTATTTTGAGTTCCTTGAATTCGCTTGAAATTAACGTACTAACAGTTTTTCTCGCTGGTTGTGTAACTGGTTTAGTAACTTTTAGTAGGTTATTATCTTATTTGTTTAAGAATTACTATGACAGTGTAGTGAGTATCTTGGTTGGATTTCTTATGGGGTCCTTGATTAAAATATGGCCTTTTTATCAAATTATTGAATTTAACCAGAACAACGAGCCTCTTTATACAAACCCAGTATTACCCAACAGTAATCAAACTTTAGAGTCAATCTATTTCTTAATCTTTCTAGTCGTTGGGATTTTGTCTATATGGTTCATAGAAAAGAAATTTATAGGAATTGGTAAAGAAAATTAAGCTATTAAAATAGAATTATGAGATTAGGACTACCAGAATTATTAATAATTTTAACAATTTTATTACTGTTATTTGGTGCAAAGAGACTTCCAGGATTAGCAAAATCATTAGGTAGATCTACTAAAGAATTCAAATCTGCACTTGAAGAAGAATAATTTAAATAAATTCGTAATACTAACTATTTTTTTATTAGTTAGTGCATGTTCATCAGAACCTCCACGGGAGCTATCTTCTGGAAAGCAAATTTATGAAGCACGATGTTCTGCTTGTCATGGATCAAATTTGGAGGGTAGAGTTGGACCAGCCCTAGATGCAGCAAGTCCAGCGGCCTTGATGCCAGATTCATACTGGATTCAAACCATTACAAAAGGTAAGGGTTCAATGCCTGCACAACGACTTACAGATCAAGAGGTTGAATTAGTTATAGAGTATATTAAGTCAGAATATTAAATCTATTAGTTTCTTCGTTTAATTTTTTTAATCTTCCAAAACCTTCATGCAAAGTATCCAGACTATTAACTCTCCACTTCCAATTACCTTTTTTGGTACCAGGAAGGTTAAATCTTGCTTCAACATCAAGTTCTAGAATATCTTGGACATTTGTTACAGTTAAAATGCATGGAGTTTTCCAAGTCAACTCTATAAAATTCCATATTTCTGAATCACTAGAGATATTAAAATCATTTAAATAATTTTTGTAATATTTAATTTGTGTTTTCTCTGCTTCCTTGAGCCATTGTTTAATAGTTGGACTGTCGTGAGTTCCTGTATATGAAGCTAAATTCTTATTCCATTCCCCAGGATGAGTCTCTTCGTGTTGATCATTATTTGGGATTCGTTGTTGGAGAACATTCATTCCAGGTATATTGTAATTTTTTAAAATTGTTTCAGTATCTTTAAGAACTACTCCTAAATCTTCAGCTAGTAACATAGAAAAATCTACTTTTGTTCTTATAGAATCAAAAAAGGTTTTCCATGGACCATCTCTCCAATGCCCATTAAGTGCACTTTCACCATTTGGTATTGCCCAGTATTTAAAGAATCCCACAAAATGGTCAATTCTTAGTAAATCGTATTTTTCTAAATTTTTATTTAGTTTGTTAACCCAGTATTGGTAATTTTGATTGAGATGCTCATCCCAATCATATAAAGCTGTATTCCAGACTTGTCCTTCTTCAGTAAACTCATCAGGAACTGCGCCTGAAACAAAACTCATATTGTATCCTTCATCTAAATCAAAAAGATCTTTGTTTAGCCACACATCTGCTGAATCGTGATTAACGTAAATTGGAATATCACCTAGTACAGAAATGTTTTTTTTGTTGGCGTAATTCTTTAAAGATTTCCATTGCTTGTTAAATTCATATTGTAGAAAAATATGTTTTGAGACTATATTAGGAAACCTATCATTAATTAATTCAAAAAGATTTTCAGAATAATTCCTATAGTCATTTTTCCATAAATTCCAATTCTTATTTGTTACTTCACTAATTGTTATAAATGTAATATGTTTTCTTATTTCGTCATCTTCTAAAAAATCTTGATATATATTTTCTTTTATATTTATTTTCTTTTCAAGTTTTTTAAACAAGTCATCCTTAAGTTTGTATACACTTGCAAAGTCAACGTAATCTTTTGGAAGATTTCTAAATAATTCAAAGTCTTCTTTTTTAAATAAACCGTTTTCAAGATTTTCTAGTGAAACAATATAAGGATTTCCAAGAATAGAAGATTTACTTGAATAGGGTGAATATTCTACATTATCAGTTATTCCTAATGGAAGAACTTGCCAAACTTTTGTTCCTGTAGATGATAATAAGTCAATAAATTCATAACTATCTTTTCCAAAATCTCCAATTCCATATTTGCTTGGCAGAGAAGTTGGATGAAAAATTAATCCGCTACTTTTTTTAATATCCAAAATATTCTTTCAATAATCTTTATATTATTATAAATAGAAAAAAAAGGATTATTTTGGTAGAAAACCACAGCCCAAAATTTAAAGATGAAGGGGAAGCTCAAAAGATTGAGTTTTTTGATGGCGATGTTCATTTAGGATTTTATGACATTAGGTTTAACTCACAAGATAAAAAATTTTTAAGTATTTCTCCTGATGGATTACTTAAAATCAGAATACACACACAAACAAATATTAAAAAAGCTTGGCTTCTATTAGAAGATTCAGAGTTTCGGCCTATAGAGCTAAAACTTTATGCTGAGACAAAAAGATTTAATTATTGGAGAGCACATGTAGAGTTACGAAGCAACTCACCTAAATTCAGCTTTGCAGCTCAAACAGATGAAAATATCAATATTTATTTTGGTACTAGCGGAGTAGCAAATTTTATTTCTCCAGCTGAAAAATGGTCTTTAGATGTTAATAAGTTTAATCGTCATACAATTCCAGATTGGTTTTTTGGTGGTGTTATGTATCAAATCTTTCCAGAAAAGTTTAAAAACACTAATCCTGAATTAAATCCTGAGAATGTTTTAGATTGGGGAACTAAGCCTACAAGGCTTGGATTTCAGGGTGGAGATCTATATGGCGTAATTGAAGAGCTCGAATATATTCAAAATTTAGGTGTAAATATTATCTACCTTAATCCTATATTTCTTTCTAGAAGTGTACATAAATATGATACATGGGACCATTTTAAAGTTGACGACACCTTAGGAGGTGACGGGGCATTAAAGTTACTAATTGAAAAAGCTCATTCAATGCATATGAAAGTAGTTCTTGATTGTTCCTTAAATCATGTCCATCCAAGGCACTTTGCATTTCAAGATCTAATTAAAAAGGGACCAAAGTCAGAATACAGAGACTGGTTTACTGTATTCGACTATCCAATTAGATTAAAACACAGACCTCATTTGTACTCTCAAACTTATAAAGTTGGATGGGATGGGAATGAAGAAGAATACAAAGAATATCTTGATAAAACATTTACTGAAACAAAGATACCCGTAGAGATACTCAAAGATGATGGTCCAATATGTGAACCTACATATAAATCTTGGTGGGGTGTACCAGATATGCCTAAAGTAAATTATAGTTCACCTGATGCAAGAAAATGGGCTTTGGATGTAGCTGAATATTGGATTAAAAATTTTGATATAGACGGATGGCGTATGGATGTTGCAAAAGAAATAGACACTTCCTTCTGGAAAGAGTTTAGAGAGATAACAAAAAATACTAAAAAAGATATTTTGCTACTTTCAGAAATATTTGGTGATACCTCTCAATGGTTACAAGGCGATATGTTTGATGGCACTATGAATTATTCTTTTAGGGAAAATATGATTGATTTCTTTGCAAATAGAAATATGGAACCCGAAGAATTTTCAGAATCCCTTGCCCACCTTTATTCGATGTATTCTTTTGAAGCAATTACAGCGTGTCAAAATTTACTAAGTAGTCATGATGTGAAAAGGTTTTTAAATAGATGTAAGCAATCAGAAGATGTTTATGGAGCTATATTTTTTCAAGCAACATTTCCAGGTATTGCTTCTATATACTACGGGGATGAGATCGGCCTAAACGGTGGCGATGAACCAAATAATAGAGAGCCTTTTCCTTGGAATGATAAACTAAATTGGAATAATGACCTAAAAGAAATAACCTCAACTTTGATGAATTTAAAAAATTCGAATAGTATTTTAAAATATGGTACATTTGAATTGATACCTTCAACTAAAGGGGCAGTAGCCTTTCGTAGAGTGTTAAAGGATGAATCTCTTATTTGTATTTTTAATAGGGATTCAATTGTTGAAAATTTTAAAATATCTTCTCAAGCCCACAGTGTAGAAAAAATATATGGCAATTTTGATATCAAAATAGAGAATAAAGAAATTTCAGTTAATAAATTATTACCTAATACCGGAATAATAATTCATGAAAAATAATCTATAGGTCTTTTATGTAAAAAGTGCGCTAAATTCCTTTTGCCATTTTTCGGTCCAAATAGGAATAGGTGTTTCATTCCATGGTTTATAATTTCCAACAAAATGGACTATAAGTGGTTCTGGATAATTTTCCGCAAGTTTCCTGTCTTCTATCAATTTAAAAGCTAATAAATTAAATGTTAAAGGTAGAGGTGACCATTTGTTTCTAAAGATTGCATTCATTGCATCTTGCTCTGGACACTCTGTTGGGCCATTTTCTTCTATCCAATTTACGAACTGGTCTTCGAGGTTTTCTTTTCTCCAGTAATTCAAATCTGCAATAAAAACTCCATTATTAAAATAAGGTAGATCTTTTTGATTAAATGTTCTCAAACTCATTCCTGTGTATTCAACTACAGCAGCTATAGGTGTAAAGATTTCATAATCTAAAAGTGGCTTTACATCCCGTAAAATAAGTGTATCTGGATCAATATATATAACTTTGTCATAATCTATAAAAGTACTTCCTAAAAATAATCTGTGATGCATATTTTTTGTAATGTAGTCTTTTTCAAATGCAAAACCCGAATCTTCAAATTTAGTGTACTTTTCTGAAGTAATAAATTTAATATCAAGATTATTTTGGTCAATTATATCAATAAATTCAGATTCTCTTTTTTGTAAATTTTCAGGCACTAAACATCTAACATTCAATTTTGGAGTACCTGAATAATTGAGACCTAGAGTTTTAATTGGAACACATGCATAATTAAAATAATTCTCATCAAAAGACGTAACTACAAGTGTTTTAGTGTATTCCAAACTTTAATCTCCTTAAAAATATTTTAGAAAATAATATGACTTGATGCTTATTTTCTTTATTAAAGTTAAATCTATTAGTTAAATTGAATAATTTACATTAAAATTCATATATCAAGTTGATTGGAGAAAAATTGTCAAAATTACATGAATATTTAAAATCACAAGAATCATTAATAACTTCTTCAGTAGAAGGTAAAACTTTATTAGATTTTATAGATAGAAATGCGGATGAATATGCAAACTATCCTGCATTAAATACACCTGCAAATAATGAATATTCTGCATGGGACTCTATGTCTTGGTCAGAACTAAGGGAAACAGCTAAGAACTTAGCATCTGGACTCATTGATCTTGGTTTAAGTCCTGGTGATATGGCATTTATCATGTCAAACAATACAAAAGATCATAATATTGCAGATTTAGGTATTGTTTATTGTGGGGCTACCCCCTCCACTCTATATAAACAATTAAAATTTAATCAGATTGAATATGTTTCAAATCTTATGGATGCAAAGGTTGCCATAGTTGGAGATCTTGAACTTTTTGAAGAGGTTAATAAAGCTAAGGAAAACTGCCCAAATCTTAAAGCTGTAGTTTTAATTGATGGATATGAAGAAAAAAAAGATTTAGATTATGTACATAGCTATCACGAATTAATTCAAAAAGGTAAAGAAATTAATAATTTGGATTCATCCAAACTAGATGAGGCTATTGCTACTGTTACGCCAGATACTTTAGCTTGTTTAATTTTCACATCGGGCACAACTGGCAAACCAAAAGGGGTAATGATATCCCATAAAAATGTTTTATGGACTATCGAAAGCTTATTTGGACAGATGATTCCTGCATCAAAATTTCCGAGGATAGTTTCTTATTTGCCGATGGCCCACATTGCTGCAAGAGCTGGAGATCATTATCAGGCAATATATAGAGCTGGTCAAATATTTCCTGTTCCAGTTTTGGAAGATATGAGTGTTGCTCTTCCAACAATTAAACCTTCTGTATTCGTTGCAGTTCCAAGAGTTTGGGAAAAATTTAAAGCAGGACTTGAAGTAAAAATTGAAGAAAACCCAAAGAAGGATCTTATTGCAAAAGCCATTGCAAATGGTTTAGAAAAAGTAGATTATCAACAAAAAGGAGAGACTGTTCCTTTAATGGTGAATTTAAAAGATAAATTATTTGCAAAACTTGTATTCTCAAAATTTAAAGAAGGACTTGGTATTGTAGATACCGAATATTTTGTTACAGCTGCTGCACCAATGAATAGAGATGTTCATAGGTGGTTCCATGCAATTGGAATTGATGTAACTGAAATATACGGTATGACTGAAGATACTGGCCCAGCAACAATTGGTGTACCAGGGAATGCTGTAGAGTCTTTTACAAAACGATTGAAAGCTGATTCTATAGAAATTCCTAGTGTTCTAAATCCCATTGGTAAAGTTGGTATCCCAATTCCTGGTACAGAAGTAAAGGTCATGGAAGATGGCGAACTCTGTATTAAAGGTAATCATGTTGCCCAAGGTTATTATAAGTCAGAAGACCAGACTAAAGAAACATTTGATTCTGATGGCTGGCTACACACGGGTGACTTAGCTGAAATTGATGCTGAAGGTTATGTAAAAATTATAGGTAGGAAGAAAGAGATTCTAATTACATCAGCTGGAAAAAATATTGCACCAGTTGAAGTAGAGGATTTAATTAAACCTCATCAATTAATTGGTCAGATATGCGTAGTTGGAGATGGAAAAAAATATCTTACAGCTTTAATTGTTTTAGATGGAGATGGAGGAGCAGAGAAGTGGGCATCTGATAACAATGTTGATTACTCTTTTGAAAATATGTCTAAAAATCAATCTGTAATTGAGGCAATACAAAAGCAGGTTGATGAAGCTAATTCCCAAGTTGCACAAGTACAGCAAATAAAGAAATTTGTGGTCTTACAAAAAGAATGGACAGATTCAAGTGGTGAGCTAACTCCTACGTTGAAATTAAAGAGAAATGTAATTGCTGAAATGTATAATGATGAAATTGAATCTATGTATGAGGAAGGGTAAATAAATGTCAAACATATCTTTTGAAGACAGGGTAGTAATAGTAACTGGAGCTGGTAATGGATTGGGGAAGGCTTATGCACTAGAACTTGGAAATAGAGGTGCCAAAGTAGTTGTAAATGATCTAGGGGGTTCTGTAGATGGTTCAGGCTCAGGTAGTTCTCCAGCTGATGATGTTGTTAATGAAATCATTAAAAATGGTGGAGAGGCAGTAGCTAACTATGATTCAGTTGCGACAAAAGACGGCGGCGAATCAATTGTTCAAACAGCTATAGACAGTTTCGGAACAGTTGATGCAGTTATTAATAATGCTGGAATACTACGTGATAAAAGTTTTGCTAATATGTCTGAAGACGAGTTGTCATTGATTATTGATGTTCATTTAAAAGGTACATTTTTTGTTTCTCAGCCAGCATTTAAGATAATGAAAGAAAAAAATTATGGCAGAATTGTAAATGTTGCTTCACCATCCGGATTATTTGGAAATTTTGGGCAATCTAATTATGGTGCAGCAAAAATGGGAATTGTTGGCTTGACTAATGTTTTAGCAATTGAAGGGTCAAAGTATAATATAAAAGTAAACGTCATTGCACCAACAGCATATACTCGAATGACAGAGGCATTACTTCCAGAAGATGTTGGTAAATTATTTGGTCCTGAATTAGTCACCCCTATGGTGACATATCTAGCATCTGAATCATGTGAGCCATCCCATGAAATATTTGGTGTAGCTGCAGGAAGGTTTGCCCGAGTAGGGATTATTACTCATAAAGGTTACGTAAATACAAGTGCATCAGCTGAAGATATAGCAAGTAATATTGATGAAATCAGAACTATTGTTGATGGTTCGTATCCACTTAGCAATGAGGATGAACTTGTAATTATTCAGAAAGCAATTCAAGGAAATTAGTTTTCTAATTATTGTGATGTATAATTTCTTATGACAAAAATGGACACAAAGCCTTTAGATTCTGAAGAATTAGTAAAAAACAAACTTCAAGAATTAATTGATTTCAGAAAAGATGGCCAAGACATAAGAGAGTTTTGGGGTAAACAATTTGATTTAGGCTTAGCATGGGTCCAGTTTCCTGAAGGAGCTGGTGGTCTTGGTGTTAATCCAAAATACCAACTTTTAATTACTGATACGTTACGAAATGAAGGAATATCACAACAAAATAAAATAGCTAATATCCTTGGCATTGGCATGGGAGCACCAACGATTGTTGAATATGGAACTCCTGAACAAATTTCAACATACTTAAGGCCAATGTTTACGACTGAGGAAATCTGGTGTCAACTTTTTTCTGAACCAGGATCTGGGTCAGATTTAGCAAGTCTATCAACAAAAGCTATAGATGACGGTGATGGTTATATAGTAAATGGTCAAAAGGTATGGACTACATTAGGCCATCTCGCAAAGTGGGGCTTAATTGTAACTAGAACTGATCCAACTGTTCCTAAACATAGAGGTTTAACATTTTTTATTGTTGATATGGAATCTGATGGTGTTGATGTAAGACCACTCAGACAAATCACAGGAGAAGCTGAATTTAATGAAGTTTATTTTACTGATGTAAAAATTCCTAAAGAAAATATGTTGGGTTCTGTTGGGGATGGCTGGAGAGTATCGCTTGCAATTTTAATGAATGAAAGAGTAGCTATTGGAGGGAATGTAAGAGAAAGAGGCAGTGGAGCACCTGGTCACCTTGTACAACTTTGGAAAGACAACGACTTAGATGATCCGGTAGCTAGAGATAAATTAATTTCATTGTGGATTGAACAAGAAGCAGTAAGATTAACAAACATGCGTGCAATTGAAAATAGAGAAAAGGGGACACCAGGACCAGAGGGCTCTACTAGTAAACTTTATGAAGCAGAAATTAACAAATCTTCATATGAATTTGGTATGGAAATGCTAGGAAATGAAGGATTATTATTTCCAAGAGGTTATGCATTAACACAACCAGAGCTAAATTTCGATAATGAAACTTTCGGCTTTACTGATACACAGAGTCTATTTTTAAGATCAAGAGCTAACTCAATTGAGGGTGGTACATCTGAAATAATGAGAAATATTATTGCTGAAAGAGTTCTAGGGTTACCAAGTGAAACAAAACTAGATAAAGATAAAGCTTGGAAAGACATACCTAGGTCTTAGTAAATAAGTACGAATTTTCCTTTTTGACAACTTATTTTTAGTATATTTTCCGTAGTTTCATTTCTTAGAGTTAGTGATTGTCCTGAATCAACATCTTTATTTTTTAAATTCCATTTTGCTCCATCTATATTTAGTGATTTAACCTCCTTAAGTGGAATTAAACTGAATTTTTTATTCTTTTCTATTTGTAAAGATATATCATTTTTAAACAAAATAGTTTCTTTTTGATATAACCAAGTGACGTTTTCATAAAAATCAATATTAGAGATAATTGAAAATATTGATAGCAAGTGGTCAATTTCTCCACCTTCTCCACCTATGATTATAATATTCTTATCATGTGGGTTTTTAATATTTTGAAGACTTAATTCAAAATCAGTAGCATCTTTATTTTTTTGATAAGTTTTAATAGGAATATTGTTATCAACTGCTGATTGATAATCATCTTTTGATATTGAGTCAAAATCTCCTATTAAAACAGTTGGAATTAATGAAAATTTATTTAGATGTTCAATTCCACTATCTACAGCAATGATTTCATCAAAATTTATTTTTAGATTTAGTACATTGCTTTCGCAATTGCCACCTACCGAAATTAGTACATTTTTCATAATTTTAAAGTTATATTCATAGTTTAATGTAAAAAAATTTCTCACATATCTCAAATCAAGTAACATTAAAAGTATGAGTAATAAATTTAATTTTAACATTGGTGAAGAAGCAGTAAAAACAATTATTGAACTTCGGGATCAAGAACCAGGTGAAAAAGAGTATGGTTTATTCCTACAGATTGATGGGGTACATGGTAATCAATTCACTTATGATTTGAGTTTTTTAGATGTTGAGCAATCTCGTTCTGATGACACAAGAGTTGATTTTGGGAATCTAGCTGTAATTATTGCTGCTAAAGATGTTGATAAATTTGAAGGAGCAAGCCTTGAAATGTCTGATGATCCTCAAGCTCCTGGTCTAACAATGGACAATCCAAATACTCCTAGTCCAGCGATGATTGGAAACCCAGAAGATTTACCTGAGTTAAAAGGTGAATTTGCGGAAAAAGTTCAAGCAGTTCTCGAAAGCCAAATAAATCCTGCAATCGCTTCACATGGTGGCGCAGCTACATTAATTGGTGTTGAAGGAAACGATATATATTTACGACTAGGTGGAGGTTGCCAAGGCTGTGGAATGGCCCAGGTTACTTTAACACAGGGAATTGAAGCATCTTTGAGACAAGCTGTTCCTGAAATTGGTAACATAATAGATGCTACTGATCATGCACAAGGTGAAAATCCTTATTTTGCCTCTCACTAAACACTTATAACTGTTTTACCTATATTTTTTCTAGTTAAAAAATTCTCTAATGCAGTAGCTGTATCTTCTAATTTGTAATTATTATTTGGAACAATTTTTAATTTTTCATTTTCGATAAAAGATATTAGTTCTTGAAAATCTTCAGCAGTTTCAACAGGAGAAGTGCTAGTCCATCGACCCCACCAAACCCCTACAATTGAAACTCCTTTGACTAAAGTAAGATTAAGAGATATTTTAGGAATTGAGCCATTAGCAAATCCAATTACAAGAAGCCTTCCGTTAAAAGCAGTAGCTCTTAAAGCTTGTTCCGTAACCCCACCCCCAACTGGATCAATTACAATATCAACACCTTTACCGTCTGTTAATTTTTTTACTGTTTCTTTTAAATCGACTTTATCATATCTAACAATTTCATCTCCACCTAAACTTTTCACATACTCAGCTTTTTCATCTGATCCAACTGCGCAGATAGTATGCAATCCCATAACTTTAGCTAATTGAATTGTTGATGTTCCAATTCCTCCAGACGCTCCTAGAACTAAAAGAGTCTCCCCACTCTTTGCATTAGCTCTTCTTTTTAAAGCATAGTATGAAGTTCCATAGTTAATTGGTAAGCTTGCACCAGCTAGTGAATCAAAGTTATCTTTTACTGGTATGACTAAATTTTTATTAACTGCTACATATTCAGCAAAACCACCAATCGGAGGAATCCCAATTACTTTTGTACCAATAGGAATATTTACTTTTCCCCCTTTATCTTCAACATAACCACAGACTTCATTTCCTGGTGTAAATGGAGGATCCATCACAATTTGATACTTACCTTGAACTAGAAGAGCATCTGGAAAATTTACCCCAGCAACTTCAACCTTAATTAATACTTCATTCTCACCAACTTTAGGTTTATCAATTTTTTGAATTTCTAATAAATTTGGATCACCCAATTTTGTACAAACAACTGCTTTCATATTTAATTCCTCTTTATAATTGGATTTTCTAGAGGCTCTTTTACTAACTCGCCCATAAGATAAATTTTTAAATTTCTATTTTTAATTGAACTTAAATAACTTTCACTATCGGTAATTTTATTCATATGCAATTATACGTTTAGATTTTAGTGCTGGTCTTTTAAATAATTGTTAATTTATATAACTTCAAACAAGCCTGCTGCGCCCATTCCTCCACCAACACACATTGTAACAACAACATATTTTGCACCTCTTCTTTTACCTTCCATAAGGGCGTGCATTGTCATTCTTGCACCTGTCATTCCATATGGGTGTCCAATAGATATTGATCCACCATTAACATTATAAATTTCATTATCAATTCCTAAGTGATCTCTGCAGTACAAAGCCTGAACTGCAAATGCTTCATTAAGTTCCCATAGGCCTATATCGTCAATACTTAAGTTGTATTTATCAAGTAATTTGGGTACAGCATATATAGGTCCAATTCCCATTTCTTCAGGAGCTAAACCTGCAACTGCCATTCCTCTGTAATAACCTAGGGGAGTGAGACCTCTATTTTCTGCAACTTTTGATTCCATAACTACTACAGATGCAGATCCATCGGATAATTGAGACGCATTTCCTGCTGTAATGAACTTACCTTCTCCATAAACTGGAACTAAAGATGAAAGTCCTTCTAGATTAGTTTCTGGCCTGTTTCCCTCATCTTTTTCTAAAGTAACTTCTTGCTCAGAAATTTCGCCTGTTTCCCTGTCCTTGACTAATTTTGAGGTTGTGGTTGATATTATTTCATCTTTATAGACATTTGCAACTTGAGCTGCTGCAGTTCTTTGTTGACTTTGTAAAGAATATTCATCTTGGCTTTCTCTTGTTACATTATATTTTTCAGCAACTAAATCTGCAGTTTCAATCATTGGCATATAAGCATGTTGAGCATTTGCAGTAACATTTGGATCAATCTCTACTCTAAACTCTGCAGTTTGGACAAGTGATATTGACTCTACGCCACCTGCTACAACGATATCCATATTATCTGTGATGACCTGTTTAGATGCAGTTGCAATTGCCATCATGCCCGATGAGCATTGCCTATCTATTGTCATTCCTGGAACATTGTCTGGTAATCCAGCTGCAAGTCCAGATAATCTACCTATATTTATAGCTTGAGAACCCTGTTGCTGCGCACATCCCATTACGACATCTTCAACTTCTTTAGGGTCTATACCAGCTCTCTCTACGGCTTCTTTAATTGAATATGAAGCTAATGTTGGGGCGGCAGTTTTGTTGTAAGCACCCCTGTAAGCCTTACCAATAGGTGTTCTTGCTGCTGATACAATTACTGCTTCTCTCATAAATATCTCCTCTTATTATTCGTTTACAACATATAAAGTTAAAGCTTCAACAACTGCTGCAGGCTTTTCTTTACCGTCAATTTCAACTGTTACCGTAAATTTAACTAACCATCTTCCATTTTTTTTATAATTAACTTCTGATAGAACAAAACGACCTCTTATTTTACTGTTCACTGGAACAGCTTCCATAAATCTTACTTTATCTGCTCCGTAATTAATTGCCATTTGTAAGCCATCAGGCATAAATCCATTTTGTGCAGACATAAAAGACAAAAGACTTAATGTCAAAAAACCATGAGCTATAGTTGTTCCCCAAGGTGTTGCTTTTGCCATTTCAGGATCAACGTGTATAAATTGATGATCATTTGTTGCATCTGCAAATTGATTTATTCTCTCTTGAGTTATTTCAATCCAATCAGTAACTCCAGTTTCTTGGCCTAAATAATTTTCAAATTCACTTGCTGGAATAACTTTCACAATATCTCCTTAAGTAGATTTTTAGTTGAAGCTTTTTTTGCGAAATTTAATGTCTTCAATCAATCTTCATTCATCTAATAAAGAAATTATTAATTCGAATTTCTTAAATATATGTTGTGATGACTATACGGAACCTCTTATTAAAGGTGGCCAATCAAAGGCAGACCTAGCTTTGCATAATTTAGATATCACAAATTATTCAAAATTAAGAAATAATGTATATCCGATGTCAAAAAGAGGGTCGTCATATTTATCAGCGTACATCAGACATGGCTTAATAGATTTAAAAGAAGTGTGGCAACATGTTGAAAGCTTCAAATATGAAGATAGATCAAAATATCAAGACGAGTTACTATGGCAAGAGTTTTCAAGACATTTATATGCAATTGTAGGTAAAAAGTCCCAAAAATATTTGAATTATTCAATCAATAGCAAAACAAACAAAAATATAAATACTCAAAAAATGAACTGTATAAATACAATTAAAAGTGAACTAGAAGAGACCGGTTATATGGTAAATCAGACAAGAATGTGGTTTGCATCACATTTTTCAATTAGAAACCATGAAAATTGGAATATTAATGAAAATTATATGTTTCAACACCTAGTCGATGGTTCAAGATTTGCTAATAGATTAGGTTGGCACTGGGTGATGGGTTCCCAAACAGGTAAAGTATATGGATTTTCAAAATTTCAAGTTCAAAAAAGAGCTAAAAAATTATGCGATGAATGTGAGCTGAATTTTAATTGCCCAATAAATGAATGGCCTGAAAGTATCGAAATCACTAAAAAAAATATTGATGTATCAACAGATATTTATAAAAATTTTGGTCCACAAGAAATAGAAACTAACAATAGTAAGCCAGACTTTGTATGGATTACTGCGGAATCATTAGGAGATGACGATCCAGCAATGAAATATTTTCCTAACTTACCTGTTATTTTTATATTTGATCAAAAATTATTGAATAATCTAAGACTCTCTACTAAAAGAATTAACTTTTTACTAGATTGTCTGAAAGAAATTTCATTAAAAAGAGATTTAACAGTATTAATAGATGATCCATTAGATTATTTAAAAAATAAATCATTTGCTTCTACTTTTGCACCCGTTCCCAAATATAGAAAAATAACTAAAATTCATAAACCCACATATGAATTTCCTGCACAAAGACTTGCTCAACCAATTGAATTTTATCCAACTAGTTTTAGTAACTGGAAAAAAAGAATTAAGTTGAATATATGAAATCTAGGATAAGCAAATTAAGAAGATACTTCTTTTTTGGGATTATATATATACACAATTATTTATATATATATTCAGATGGTAGGTTTGGTAAATTTTTAAATAACAGACCTTGCTTAATTTTGTATACAAAAGGTGCAAAAACCCAAATAGAAAGAAAAAATGTTCTAGTTTTTCTAAAAGAAGGTAATGAAATTTGTTTAGTAGCTTCTAAAGGCGGAAATAAAAATAACCCAGGTTGGTATCACAATCTTAAAAAGTTTCAAAAATGTAAAATTCAAATTGGCCGTGATAGTTTTGAAGCAAATGCTCGAGAAGTTTTGAATGAAGAAAGAAGTGAATGGTGGGCAAAAATGGACTTTATGAATCGCGGTGGGTATTCAGCTTATCAAATGCTTACAAGCAGAAAAATTCCAGTTATGGTACTTACTATTTCTTAGTCACACTTTACGCCTAAGAAAGTTTTGTAGTTTATTTATGATATATCACGTTTTTATAGGGTTTCTAAAATTTTATTAATAATTTCAAGATTTAGCTCATCAACAATAAAATCTGCTTGATCTAGCTGATCAGGAGAAAATATCCCTCTATTCACAGCTAAGACAAAACTATTTGTGTTTTTTCCAGATTGAATACCAGTTGGGCTATCTTCAATGATTATATTTTTCGTTGTCTGTAAGTTTTCAATTGCTTTGTTATAGATATCAGGATAAGGTTTATTTCTTTTAACCATGTCTCCTCCAATTATGTATTCAAATAATTTATCTATTTGGACTTCTTGTAATTTTTTATTAAGAAGTTCGTGTGGACTTGCAGACACACAGGCTTGTTTAATATCTAAGTTGTTAATCTGATTTAATAATATTTTTGAGTCGTTGTAAAGTAATTTATCATTTAGAGACTCCTGAATAATGTTTCCAAGAGAGAGCATTGTAGTTTCAAAATTCTCAATATCAACGCTATCTGAGTAGAAGGAATGAACTATACGATCATCAACACCCACGAATTGTCTAATTTCATCTTCTGAAATATCCAATCCATATTGTTTTAAATGGGATTGCCACGCATAGGCATATAGCCTTTCAGTATCCATGATTGTTCCATCACAGTCCCAGAAAATACCTATCATTAACCTAGTTTACTTTGAATGTCTTTAGCTGTTTTTAAAGCAGTTCCATCTGAACCTTCGTTGGTCCAATTATTAGTTTTGAGTTTAGTTTCATTAACCATATCGTTCAGTAAATCAAATTTGCTAAAACCAACGTGTTCCCATAAATATAAAGCGTAACTACCTGGTATTGTATTTACTTCATTCAGATACACTTCGTTACCTTTGGATAGGAAATCAACTCTACAAATGCCTTTTATTTCTAAAATTGATAATAAGTTATTTAATATTTCAATTATTTGATTCTTTAATAACACGTCAATTTTGGCAGGAAGTTCTCTTCTTGATCCTTCTAGACCACCATTCTCTAAGTATTTATCTTTGTAAGAAAACATCTCGTTATTAGATGATCTAATTGGCTTTTCAACATCAGAGTAATTAATTTTTGGATACGTTCTTACACCAACCAACAAGTCATCTGAATGTTGTAAGTATGGCTGCAAAATTGCACCCTGCTTATAAAGAGTTGAATTTTTTGTAATTGTTAACGCAGTTTGATAATTTTCAACTAATTCAACACCGATAGAAGAACCGCCAAATCTAGGTTTTAGTATGTAAGGACCTTGAAAATCTGGTTTGTTATTATCAGAAATCAGGTGTGTATTTAATACAGGAATTTTATTTTTACTCATCAATGTGAAAAATGCATATTTATCCATACATAGTTGGGAGGTAGAAATAGAAGGACCACTGTATTGAATCTCTAATAACTCAAGTAAACTTTGGAGAGTGCCATCTTCTCCGGGTCCACCGTGACATGAATTAATAATTAAAGAAATATCTAACTTCTTCTTTTTATAATAAAAACCTGGGTTTGAGTCAAGTCTTACATTTAACTCTTTTTTTAAAATTGTGGTATTTTCGATAAAATCTTTTGATTCAAGATTTTCATCTACTAAATACCATTTATTATCTTGAGACCAATAAATATTTAAGACTTGATTTTTTGAAGAAAGGACTCTTGATGTTTGGAGACCTGTAAGTATAGAAATATCATGTTCAGGTGATGGTCCACCGAAAATTATAGCTAAATTGTCACTCATGCTTAAGGGTGGTGGTCTGGTAAATCGTTTTCAAATAATACAACATCATCTTCTTCCACAACAGAGTTTAGATAGGAAACAGCTAAATCTCTATTCTTAAAAAATTTAACTGGAATGTTATTTTCTTCGAAAGACAACATCAGAGAAACTCTATTTGTATATCCAACAATTAAAGCTTCGTCGATGACAGAGCTAGCATTATGAGCAAATTCATAATTAAAAGTAAATTGGTCGTCACCAAGCTCAACCATTCCAGGAGTAATCAAATATTTTTTACCCTTTGTTATAAATGAACTTAGTAAATCCAAAGAAGATTGATTTGAAATTGGATTAGAGTTAAATGAATTATCAATGATAGTTTGACCTAGATTTCCTTTCAACATAGTTTGTCTATGGGTAGTTTTTTCAAGTTCTTTAACTTTATTAAAGTATGTTGAAATATCCATTTCTAATGCAACCATAATTCCAACAGATAATGAGATTGAAAGTTGTAGAATCTTTGGACCTTTAACGGAAGTAATGTATTTACCAGAAATGTAAATAGAGTGTTTGTTATTTTCATATTCAACATACACAGCAGCTTTTGAAGAGGTTGTAGAGCAATCAATAACCATCTTTTGTGCTGTCCAAAGTCTAGCTTGACCTAATAACAGTTCATCATCACCATTGATAACCACAGTGCCTGTTAAGTCAACAATTTCAGATTTAGCATCAAGTATGTTTTCAAGAGTTTTCATTCTTTCTAGATGTACTGGTGCTATTCCTGTAATGACAGATATGTGTGGCTTTACCCATGAACACATTTCTCTTATTTCTCCAAAACCATAAGTTCCCATTTCAATTATTGCGATTTCATTATTGCTACTAAAATTTTCATTAATAGATTTAGCGATTCCTAGACGATTGTTATAACTTTCAGGAGTTACGAATATATCGTTAGAAGTTGATAATATTTGCTTCAAAGTATTTTTCGTTGTTGTTTTCGAATAAGAACCAGTGATTGATATTATCGGCCCCGTAAAGGCTGACAATCTAGCTTCGGCCTTATCTACAAAATTTTGTGATTGATTTTTTTCAAAATTCTTAGTTAACTTGAGAGCTTGATCGTATATAAAAAAAGAAAATACATTCGCTAACAATGCTAAAAAGTACCCATATTCAAGCCATACGGAAGCTAGGGAAATTGAAGAAATTAATATGAAATATACAATATTCAGTCTTTTAATTCTTTCGGTTTGCTTAACTTCTGATGTTCTATAGTCAAACGAAAGCCCTCTTGGCAGTAATAGTGTTAATATCGCAACTAATATAGCTGTATATGGATTCCATAAACTTAAAATCATAAAAATAATAGTTACAAGAAAATATAAATTATTAAAAGGAATTAATTTTACCCAACGAAAATAAAACTTTCCAACATAACCTGGAATGTAATGCTCTCTTTGTGCAATTCGTGACCACCTTACAGAATTGACTAAAGAGGATACTGTTAGTGCAAATAATACAAAAATATAAATTAAATTCATTATGTATTAATAATATTAACTATTTCAACATACGAGGAATTTAAAGGGTTGTGACCCCTGCCTTCTAAGATGTGTAAATTTGATTTTTTTATGATCCGATTTGCCTCTTTGGCGATATCAAGTTGTACTTCTTTATCTTTACTGCCCCATATAAGTTCAACATTGCAATCTATCTTTTCTAAAACATGCGACAGATCGTCATTTACCGCTTTGACTAATGTGTCTCTCATCAATCCTTCAGAGTTTCTATAGTCGTAAGATCCTTTCTTCTTTTTAATTTTTTCAATCATTTCCTCAGATAAGATTCCAAATTTATGCATACTTTTATAAATATTTAACATAGAAAGCTTTCCAGAAGATATTTGTTTTTTTATCAAGGGAACACCAATTAATATTAATTTTTCAAATTCTCTTAACTCACTGAGGTAAACAGCTAACCTTCCACCATAAGAATGCCCAACAATAGTATCTACTGAATTAGGAATGAATTGGTTTAAATATACAGCATATTCCTTTGGAGTCATACTGCTTTCTGGCTCTAGAGACTTTCCAAAGCCAGGTAGATCAAAATTAATATAATCAAAAGATTTACATATTAAGTTAAAATCTTTTGATGATCTTCCCCATCCATGAAGAAAACATACAGTTGGATTTTCAGAATTTACATCAGCAAAAGTTTTTTTATCATTTAAAAGTTTATATGGCATCAAGTAACCCCAGTTTGAGTGTTTGCAGTGCTCTTATTTCCATTCCCATAAGAAATAATAGAGCAAAAGACCAGTATAAATAATAATTCAATTTCATTTCATTTCTATAAACATACAAAAATGTGAGTATAAACAAATTTATTACATTATAAAACATACTGAATGAACCTATCTCATTACCCATAGATTGGAAAAATACCACAACTAATATTTGAACTATTATTGAACTCAAAGATATGATAATTAACATATTAGATTTTTTTATATCAACATTTATTTTTTTTATATGTATATATAGGAATAATAATCCAACTGAACCACAGATACCTAAACTTATATATGAAGGAAGTTGTAAATAATAAAATTCCATACAATTCATTTTAGTACCTACAAAATTGAGTATTAATAACTAATCAGTTACAGTATTTGTTATGGCAAATTTGTTAAATAATGAAATTACATCTAACGTTCCAAACGCTTGGATCAGTACTCATGAAAATTACATTACAAAAGGAAAAAACGCCGAAATTTGGGATTCTAGTGGTAAAAGATACCTCGACTATGTTGGTGGTTATGCAGTTTTAAACACAGGTCATCTTCACCCACGTGTGGTTAAAAAAGTTAGTGAACAGTTAGAAAATTTCTCTCATTCATGTTTTGCATATGCGCCACATGAAAATGCAGTTAAGGTTTGTAACGAATTAAATAATAGATATCCAATAAAAAACAATACTAAAACCTTTCTGGTCAAT
This sequence comes from Acidimicrobiaceae bacterium, assembly GCA_028344675.1. GTDB lineage: Bacteria > Actinomycetota > Acidimicrobiia > Actinomarinales > Actinomarinaceae > Actinomarina. The sequence continues at coordinate 92,153 of JAOMBT010000001.1, forward strand.
AGTGGCGCAGAAGCCGTAGAAAATGCAGTTAAAATTGCAAGATACTCTACAGGCAGAAAATCTATTATTTCTTTTAACGGTGGTTTTCATGGCAGAACCTACTTAGCAATGGGCTTAACTGGTAAAGATAAGCCTTACAAACAAGGATTTGGTCCTTTTCCTGATTTTGTACATCATACTGAATATCCTTATGAATACCGAGGAATCTCTGATGATATTGCAATAGAAAAACTCGACTCATATTTAGATACAATATTAAACCCAAATGATGTTGCAGCAATTGTCATTGAAATTCAATTAGGTGAGGGTGGATATATTCCAGCATCAAAAAC
>JAOMBT010000010.1 GCA_028344675.1 Acidimicrobiaceae bacterium
GTATCAAGATGTGAATTTAGAAATTCAAGATAGAATCGATTACGAGTTAGAAGTTATCAATTCTATGGGTTTTGCTTCTTATTTTTTAATTGTCGGTGACTTAATTGATTTTGCCAAGTCTAAAAACATTAGAACAGGAGCAGGTCGAGGTTCAGCAGCAGGTTCAATTGTGTCCTACTGTTTAGGTATAACCGGTATCGAACCATTAAAGTACGGATTAATTTTTGAAAGATTTCTGAATAAAGGAAGAAAGTCTCTGCCTGATATCGATATGGATTTTGATGAAAGATACAGAGGTGACGTTATTCAGTATGCAATAGATAAATATGGAAAAGACAGAGTTGCGCATATTGTTACTTTTGCAACTATTAAAGCAAAACAAGCCATAAGAGATGCATCAAGAGTATTAGGTTTACCATTTTTAAGTGGTGATAAAGTTGCGAAAATGATGCCACCGATGATTCTTGGTAATACAGCAACTATATCAGAATGTCTAAATTTAGATGAAAATAATACAAGTGGGTATAGCAAAGAATTTTATTCTGCTTCTGAAGAATTAAGATCAGAATACAAGAACAATGATGAAGTAAAAAAAATTATTGACATTGCCTTAGGTCTCGAGGGATTAAGAAGACAGGATGGAATTCACGCTGCAGCAATTGTAATTTCCCCAGACACTATAACAAACTTTTTACCCATACAGCAAAAGGGTGAAAATGCTGAAATCGTGACACAATACGAGATGCATACAGTGGAACAACTAGGACTTCTGAAGATGGATTTTCTTGGATTGAGAAATCTATCAATTATTGATAGAACCCTGAAATTAATTAATAATGAAAATTTAGATTTTGATAATTTGGAGCTAGATGATGAAAAAACATTTAAATTATTTGCGGAAGGTAAAATGACAGGTGTTTTCCAGTTAGAAAGTCGAGTTGCTCAATCTGTTTCAAGAAACCTTAATCCAAAACGATTTGAAGATATCGTTGCACTCGTTGCATTAATTCGACCTGGCCCACTAGGTGCTGGAATGCACAATGAATTCGCTGACAGAGCTAACTTACGTAAAGAAATTGAATATTTACATCCTGATTTAAAAGAGGTACTGGAGGAAACTTACGGGGTAATCCTTTATCAAGAACAAGTAATGCAAATAGCTCAAAAAATAGCTGGTTTTGACTTACAAGAAGCCGATAACTTAAGAGTAGCTATGGGGAAGAAAATTCCTCAAGTAATGGAAGAACAAAGAAAAAAATTTACTGATGGTGCTGTATATAAAAATTATTCTGAGCAGTTCGCTATAGAAGTATTTGATCAAATTGCTTATTTTGCTGGTTACGGATTTAATAAAAGTCACTCAGTCCCGTACGCTTTACTTGCATATCAAACTGCATATCTAAAAGCTAATTATCCTGCTGAATACCTGGCTGCATCATTAACTGCAGTAAAGAGAGACAAGGACAGAACTGCTATTTTTCTTGCAGAAGCTAGAGATATGGGTGTTAGTGTCTCAACACCAGATATTAATCTAAGCTCATCTGATTTTACTGTTAATGATAATGAGATATTATTTGGACTATCTGCTGTAAGGAATGTTGGTGATATAACCGCAGAAAAGATTGTTCAAGAAAGAAATGAAAATGGTACTTTTAAAACAGTAGAAGATTTTTTGTCTCGAATAGATTCTCGATCTCTTAACAAGAGGGGAATTGAAGCTTTAATTCAAGGAGGAGGTTTTGATCAATTTGGCCTCACACGTAAAGGATTGTACCAATCGTCTATCGACTTAATAGAAGATGCTAAAAAATTAAAATCTGATAGAGAAAATAATCAAGGGTCTTTATTTAACTTTGAGGAACAAAATTCTGATCAAACCAGTATTTCAAAAACTGAATGGGCAAAAAAAGAATTACTAGAAAGGGAAAGAGAGATGTTGGGTTTCTTTGTGAGTGAAGATCCTTTAGACGGCTATGGTGCTGTCTTAAAGTCTGAATCATCTCATTCAATTATTGAATTACTTAACACTGAAGAAGACGAACTAGAAGATTTAAATGTTGTTATTGCTGGTTTAATTTCTAATGTTCAAAAAAGAGTCTCTAGAAGAGGAAATCCTTGGATACAATTTGATTTACAGGATGTAACCGGATCTACTGGGGTATTACTTTTTAATAAATTAGTAGACAAATACAATTCATCAATTGAAGGTGAAATATATTTAAAGGTCTCAGGTACTTATGTTGGAGGTACTGAAAATATTATTAGAGCAAGAGATATGCAGGTTATAGATCCTTCAAAAATGGTAGAAAATCTTGATACATCGCCTTTAAGGATTGTTGCCGATACAAATAAGCTTGATAAGAATAATATGATTTTACTTAGAGAGCTACTTGAAAAGCATCCGGGCCTATCAGATGTTGAACTAGAAGTGACAGATTCGTCAGGCACAAGACTTATGCAACTCAATGAAATTAGAGTTAAAAAAACAAATCAACTCAAAAACGAAATTAGTACATTACTTTCAAACTAACTAATATTTATATTATGAGTTTTAATATTGATGAATTTATAAGTCGTTACAAAGAACGAGCAGAAGCAGTTAAAAAAAGGTCAATACCTCCAGTTGGGGGAGATGACAGGATGGCTTTTATAAAACAAGCAGAATCAGATTATCAGGATTTTATGATGATTGCTGATTCTGAAATAGAAGTTACTGAAGAATATTTAATATTTAAATATAAGTTAGACAATTAGGCTATATTTTTACCCATTGGAAAAATTTCGTTAATTACATCTGCACAAGCTAATGCAATTTCCATATGTTCTTTTTGTGTACCATTTTCAGACCTGAGTTCTATATAATGAATCCAACTCCTTAGAGTTCCGTTCATATAAAGCCGACTAACTGTGTTACCCTCTGGAAGAACCGACCTTGCTTGCTCCTTAGCAATACCATTCTCAATTGCCCAGTTATAAGTATTTGTCGCTTCACTAATTAAATTTTCTTGTTTTTCTTTCCATATTTTGGATATTTCCTTATCCTCATTTTCTATTGAATTTTGCCTATTTTCTGGGTCTTGCAACCGAGCGTCTCTTATGACAAATTCTAAATCTTTTACAGGATTTGCATATCTTTGACTAAATTCTTGAAAGCTAAATGATCTATGTCGCAACATTTGTCTTGCGATATCTCTGGTTGTCTCTATTTCTAAACATGCACTGACCATTTCAAGTGGTGACCAATGTGCATTTTTTATTAAATATTTGATTAATTTTTCACTTGTTTCTGTATTTAATTGATTTGAAGGGTTAGATACTCTAGCACAAAAAGCAACTAGTTCTTGAGCATCATCAATTCCATCATTTGCAACATTTTCCGTTGGTTTGGAATAACTTATTAATTTAACTTTCATTTATGTAACTATATTAAAATATAAAAAATATGTTTTTATTAAGAATAATAGTTTTTTTCATTTTGATTTCTTTAGTTATGATTCTTGCGTATCCATTATTGATTGTATTTGATATTTCTACAGGAGGGAATGGATTTGGAATATGTGAAAATCTTTTAACATGCTCTATACCCATAACAGAAGGTCCTAGAATTTTAGTATTTCTTATATCTGGTTTTTTTATATTGGTATTTCTTCTGAGAGTAATAATGAAGTTAATAAATTATTTAAATAATGAACAATCTATTCTTTAATTACTAAAAAAATTGATATAAGCACTAACAATACACCACCCCAACTTAATAAATTTAAAGTTTCACCAGCTAATAAAATTCCTATAAATAATGCAAAAATAGCCTCGAGACTTAATATTAATGCTGATGTTGATGCTTTAATAATTCTCTGTCCATATAGCTGTAAATAAAAAGCAGATACATTTACTACTAAACCTAAAAAGAGTATTGGTAACCAATATTCGTTAAAATTGTTTATTTGATTTAACTCAGTAAAAGGAATGCATAATACAGCACCAGTAAATGATTGAACAAACATCAACTGCGAGATGTTTAAACCATCTATGTATCTTTCAACTAGGACAATATGCATAGCATATGAAAATGCACAAAACATAGTAAAAATATTTCCAAAAATCTGTGTAATGTCAGTAATAGAAATTAACACTATGCCTAAAAAACCCAAAAAAGAATAGATATAGTTTTTATTGTTCAGTTGTGTTTTGTTTATCAATTTTGAAAAGAAAGGAGTAAGCACAATATAAAAACCTGTAACTACACCTGAATTAATAGTTGAAGTTGTTACAAGTCCTTGAGTTTGAGTTATATATCCAAGCCATAGAAATATCCCCATTAACAATCCAGGTTTTATAGTTTTAGAGTTTGGAATACCTCCGATAACTAAAAAGAATATAGAAGCAATTATATATCTCATAAATACAATGAAAGTTGGTGAAAAACTCACTAATAAGTTTTTAACTATTAAAAATGTTGAGCCAAAAAATAAGGCCGAGAAAAACAATGCAATTAAAGATTTATTTTTTTCAGATATCAACATATAAGCACAGTAATATATCGTATAAAATAATAGTGTGCAAAGTTCGAAACAAATAAAATCAGCTGAGATAGGAAGAATATTAGATAATCTTTATCCAGAGACACCCATACCTCTCAAACACCATGATGAATTCACATTATTAGTTGCTGTAGTACTATCCGCTCAATGTACTGACGAAAGGGTAAATAAAATTACTCCTTTACTTTTTGCAAAAGCAAAAAATTCAAGAGAAATGGTTAAGCTTGGTCAGAAAGCAATTGAAAAGATTATAAGACCCTGTGGTCTTTCTCCGCAGAAATCAAAAGCTATTCATGGATTATCAAAGATAATTAATAAAAAACATAATTTTAATGTACCTGATAATTTTAAAGATCTAGAGAATCTTCCAGGTGTTGGACATAAAACAGCATCAGTTGTTATGGCACAAGCTTTTGGTTATCCGACATTTCCTGTTGATACCCATATTCATAGACTGGCCTGGAGATGGGGACTAAGTTCAGGAAAAAATGTTGAACAGACTGAAAAAGATTTAAAAAGACTATTTCCTGAATCAAAATGGAATTCGTTGCATTTACAAATAATTTTTTATGGAAGGGAATATTGTCCTGCAAGAGGACACAATCTTGAACATTGTTTTATATGTTTGAATTTTCGAAGAAAAACTAACTATCGATAATAAATTTTTATAAAAATATTCGTTGTATATATTAATTATATGGAATTAAATATATTCATATCTTTCTTTTTCGGCATGCTGTCTTTTTTCTCTCCATGTGTTTTGCCATTAGTACCAGGTTTTTTATCCGTATTTTCCTTAAGTAGTAACGACACAAAAACGAGAATGATAGGATCCTTACAATTTGTCTTAGGTTTTTCTTTTGTATTTGTTTCACTAGGTGCATTAGCATCTACGCTGGGATCTTTTTTTACAAGAAACGCTTCAGTATTATCTCAAATTAGTGGAATGGTAATAATTTTATTTGGGATAATACTTTTAGTTCCTTCTTTAAATAATAGATACTTTTATAGTTCAAACATTATCCAAGTAGATAAATATACAAAATCAAAAAACTTCATTATGGGATTTACTTTTGGATTTGGATTCACTCCTTGCATTGGACCAGTTTTAGGAGCCCTTTTAACATTATCTTCAAGTGCTGAAACTGTTAATTTAGGTATAGTTTATTTGTTATTTTTCTCAATTGGTATGGGAATACCATTTTTAACTCTGGCATTTTTATCAAATAAAATAAGTATGAGAAATTCTTTATTTCAAAATTTTCAAAAAGTTTCTACAAAAATCTCTGGTACCACATTAATAATAATCGGAGTTCTTATATTTTCTGATAGGATGTATTTACTAGCATCTATTTTTCAAGATATCCTTTATTTCCTTAACTTAGATTGGTTGAGTACAATTTAAAGAATGAATATTATTAAATCTCAGGAATGTCTTAAATTTACAGGTAAAGATGCTCTTTCATTTGTCGACTCTTTAATCTCAAATACAGTTAAAACTGATAAATTGTTTTTCTCTTATCTTCTTGCACCAGATGGCAAAATTATAAATTGGTTTATATGTGAAACTATCAATAATGAATTTTACATTTATCAAGAAGCTGAGAATTTGAAAAATTTACATCAAATATTTAACAAATATAAAATACGCATTAAATGTGAATTAGAAGTTATTAATAAGGAAAAAATTTTTTCTTTAGAAATAAGTAATGACTCAATATCTATCAATGAAATATTTGAATCTTCAGAAATAACTTCGTGGACAGATTTTGAACTCATTGCTGAATTACCTTCAAAAAAAATTTTGGAAAATGGTTTAATTCCTAATGAAGTAAGTTGGTTAGATTCTTTTGTTGACTACGATAAAGGATGCTTTATGGGACAAGAACAAACTTCAAGAATTAAATTTAGAGGTAGACCAAGAAGATTACTTAAAACTGTAAGTGATAGAACCCAGGTTTTGGAAAAAATATAGGCTAATTCTTTATGGTTTTCTCTGACTCGATGCGTTGTGAGTACTGTGCAAGATTGATCTATAAAAATGTTTCTGGAAAATACAATTTATGCTCTATAAAATGTAAAAACTATTTTAGAAAAAACAAGCTGAATAATGAGTTAGAGAAAATAATTTTAGATAATATTTCAAAAGGTTGGAATGAAATAAACATTTTATTTTCAAAGATTAACTTTAAAGATAAGTTTGAATTTATTTCAGCTATAGGAAGAATGGTTTACTTTGATAAAACTTTAAAAACAAAAACTAAAAATGAGCTTTCAATGCGTTCTCTTATTTCTATAGTGAAAAAATAGCACCTTTATCAAATTTTTTTAATGAATACTGAACAACAGGACCAACACTTACTACCATAAAAATAGTCCCAAGACCGAATGATCCCCCCAACAATACACCTAATATAAATGCCGTAAAATCTATACCTATTCTTGTTACCCTTATACTGGGGCCAAGTCGAGATATACCGACCATGATTCCATCCCTAGGTCCAGGACCTAATCCTGATCCTACATAAACTCCTACTCCTATCGCAAAACAAAATGTACCAAATACTAAGAAAAATATTTTATATAAAGTCTCTTCAGGACTGGGGAGGTAGAACATTGTAAGATCAATAACATTCCCAATAGTTAATATATTTAAAATTGTTCCTATAAATGGTTTTTGTTTTAAAGGTATCCACCCTAGCAATAATATAAATCCGGTTACAACTCCGGCAAACCCAATTTTAACATCAATAAGCTTGCTAAATCCATCATGAAATACGTCCCAAGAATTTAAACCTAGGTTTGCTTCAATAGTAAAAGCTAACCCAAAACCACATAAAAATAATCCAAACATAAGTTGAGGAAGTCTTTTTAAGATAACTTTATTTTTCATTTTGAAACAATTTTTCTAAAGTAGAAATATTTTCTGGGCAAAGTTCATAAGTAGATTGGAACCTTAAAATCGGAATTATTCTGTTATCTGTTTCAATTTCAAAATTATATTCTTTTAACAGTTTATAAATAACATCTATGGATATTTCTTCATCTGTCCAGAAATCTGAACTATTACATACATCTTTTCCAATTTGAATTAATTTATCATCATTAGTAGAACTGAGTGTATTTTCACTATCCGCTATTCTTATTTGTTCAATAAAACTATCTCCAAATGAATCAGTATTAAATGAAGTAAATGTAATAAATAAGATAAGAGATATCAAAAATATTATAAATACTGCCAAAATAGTTTTAATGTTCATGTTCTATTATTGAGTAATTAAGAATTTATATAACATTCAAATTTACATAAAGTACCCGGAGGGGGAGTCGAACCCCCACATCCGAAGATACTGGATTTTGAATCCAGCGCGTCTGCCAATTCCGCCATCCGGGCATATTAAAGATTATATTCATATTCAGATGAATGAGAGAAAGTTTTTTTAAGTTTACAATGTAATTGTGATAATTCTTGTAGATGGACATAGCATTGCTTTCAGAGCTTTCTATGCTCTTCCTGATACATTGGTAACTAAAGATGGATTCCCAACTAATGTAATTCATGGATTTTTAATGATGATCTCTAAGTTAGTTAAAGATTACGACTCAGAACAAATTATTATTACTTGGGATATTTCAAAAAAAACTTTTAGAACCGAACTATATAGTGAATATAAGGGAAATAGATCTTCGGCACCTGAGGAATTCAAATTACAAGTAAAAACGCTACAAGAATTATTAGATAAATTTAATATTCCTCAAGTTTCAAAAGAAGGATTTGAAGCGGATGATGTTTTAGGTACTCTCTCAAAAAAATTAAATGACAAAGATAAAGAAGTAATGATTGTTACAGGTGATAGAGATTCGTTTCAATTAATTACTGATAAAACAAAAATTCTCTATACAAAAAGAGGAATTTCAGACACTCAAATATTTAATGAAAAACAATTTACAGATAAATACAGTATTAGAACAAATCAATATATTGAATATCTTGCGTTAAAAGGAGATCCTTCAGATAATATTCCTGGACTGCCTGGAGTTGGTGAGAAAACAGCTATAAACCTTTTACTAAAATATGAAAATATAAGGAATATTTATAAAAACTTAGATGATTTGACACCAAAACTTAAAGAAACCTTTTTAGTTAACAGAGATTTGTTAGACATAAGTAAAACATTGGCAACTATTAAAAAAGATTTAGAGATTGATATCCCAAATACCAAGACATCAGAAACAATTTTTCTTGATAACTTAGTTTTAAACACTGTAGAAGGTGAAATATTAAAATATGAATTGTCGAGGTTTCTTGGAGAAAGAAATTCAAAGGTAAAAGATAAACCAAAAGACAAAATTGAAATAGAAAAATTTTCAAAAAAAATTAAAGATAAAAGTTTAATTTTCATTTTCAACGATTCATTTTATTTTGTAAACCAAAATACATATGGAGAATTTGAGGATATTACTATCTTTGATAAAGTTATATCCCTTTCTTCTCAAAGATTCTCTCTTTTAAATAATAGTAAGTTAAAGCATGATAAATTTATTGCCTTTGATTGTATGCTTTTCTTAGAAGATCCAAGCATAAAGCCAGACAGTATTCTTAATATTATTAAATATTTAGATAGCATTGCGATAATTAATAAAAAATCAACAATAGATGAAGTTATTATGTTTTTTCAATCTAATTATGAATCTATATGTAAAAAAGTAGAAAAATTTAATAAAAACTCAAAATTATTACAAATTTATAAAGATATTGATTATCCAATGCTTGAAATTTTGAGTGAAATGGAAATTGAAGGAATTACAGTTAGTAAATCCAAGATGAGTAAGTTATCTAAAAAATTAGCTAAACAATTAGTTGATTTAAAATCCGAAGCTTTTCTTTTATCAAAAAAGGAATTTAACTTGAACTCACCCAAGCAACTTTCAGAAATTTTTTACAATGAACTAAATTATCCAATTATTAAAAAGACACCTAAGGGAGCACCCTCAACTGATGCTTCTGTTCTTGAAGAACTTTCAAAAGATTATGAACTTCCAAAAATTATTCTCAAATATCGTGAATTGGAAAAAATACGATCTACATATGTAGATGGCCTTATCCCTGAAGTGACAGATGATGGCAAAATACATACACATTTTAATTTGTTTGGTACTGCAACTGGTAGGTTATCTTCTGAAAAGCCTAATTTACAAAATATCCCCAATAAAACAGATCTTGGTCAGCAGATTAGGGATTTCTTTATAGTAGAACCATCAAAGAAATTCGTCATATCCGATTATTCTCAAATAGAACTGAGAGTGTTAGCGCATTTAAGCAAAGATAGTGATATGACATCTATATTAAAAGATAAAGATTCTGACATTCACTCAGAAACTGCATCAAGAATTTTTGACACTAAACTCTCCGAAGTCACATCAGACATGCGAAGAAAAGCAAAAGAAGTTAATTTTGGCTTAATTTATGGAATGGAAGCTTTCGGCCTATCTAAAAGTCTAAATATAAGTCAAAAAGAAGCTTCAGAATTAATTGCTTCATACTTTAATCAATTTCCTAAAATTAAAGGTTTCCTAGATGGTGTTGTTGTTCAAGCAGAAGCAGATACATATACCACTACTCTTTTAGGGAGAAAAAGATATATTAGAGAACTTAGTTCTTCTAACTTTCAAGTAAAAGCAGCAGGTAGAAGAATTGCTATGAATGCCCCCATACAGGGAACTGCATCTGACATTATGAAAATTGCAATGATAAAAGTTTCAAACAGATTAAATAAGATAGATGGAGCAAATTTATTACTGCAAATACATGATGAACTTATAGTAGAAACAGATGAAGTTAATTTAGATAAAGTTAAAGCAATTGTAACGCAAGAAATGGAATCAGCTTTAACTTTAGAAGTACCTTTATTTGTCAATACTAAGGTTTCTGAATCACTTGCAAATTTTAATAAATAGTTTGTAAAAAACTCAGATATGTTATTCTATTCACGCAACACTATGATTGGAAAAAAAATAAAATATGACTAACAACACTGAAGACATTTCGCAACCCTCTAATGTTGTATCCCTTCCTGATGATATAAAACCTGAAGACTTTCCTGAGTTACTTGAACAAACACTAGTGACCTTTAATGATGGCGACGTTATTGAAGGAACTATTGTCAGGATAGATAGAAATGAAGTAATGGTTGATGTTGGTTATAAATCTGAAGGAGTTATACCGTCTAGAGAACTCTCAGTTAGAAAAGGCGTTAATCCAAAAGAACTTGTTAATGAAGGTGAGAAAATACAAGCTTTAGTTCTTGATAAAGAAGATGATGAAGGAAGATTAATATTATCTGTTAAAAGAGCGGTTTACGAAAAAGCTTGGGGTGACATTCAAAAAGTATCTGATGAGAATACTTCTATAAAAGGAACTGTCATTGAATCTGTCAAAGGTGGTTTAATAGTCGATATAGGAGTAAGAGGTTTCCTTCCTGCATCTTTAATAGATGTAAGAAGAGTGAAAGAACTTTCATCATATATTGGAGAAGAAATCGAAGCAAAAATACTTGAACTTGATAGACAAAGGAACAATATTGTTCTTTCACGAAAAGCTTATCTTGAGGAAGAGATGTCCGAAGAGAGACAAGGTTTTCTTGATGATCTCCAAGTAGGAGACATTAAAGATGGCAAAATTTCTTCTATTGTAAGTTTTGGTGCTTTTGTTGATATTGGCGGTATGGATGGATTAGTACATGTATCCGAATTGTCATGGCGACATGTAGAAAATCCTAATGAAATAGTTAAAGTTGGGGATACAGTGAGTGTTAAAGTTTTGGAAATAGATAATGATAAGGAAAGAATTTCATTATCTATTAAGCAAGTCAAAGAAGATCCTTGGTTAGATTTTGAGCTTCACTACAAACTAGACGATATAGTTGATGGGGAGGTAACTAAAGTTGTTCCATTCGGTGCATTTGTAACCATTGGTAAAGGTGTTGAAGGACTGGTTCATGTTTCAGAAATTTCATCAGATAAAGTTGATTCACCAGAATTAGCACTCGCTTTAGGTCAAAAAGTAAAAATAAAAATTACAGAATTAGACATAGAAAAACGAAGAGTTAATTTGTCTATTAAGCAAACAGATCCAAATTGGAAAGAAGAAGAATCAAATAAAAAGACTCCTAAAACACATTCAAGTGAGTCTCAAGATAGCTCACCTAAACGACAGACAGTTGAAGGGGTGGATGAGTCATTAGAGAATATTCTTCAAGAACTTAAAGAAAGAGGAATTGGAAACTCTTAGGATTACTTTTTAATTAGCTTAATCTTTAAATATGGCTAAAAAAGTAATTGTCGTAACTGGACCAATAGGCAGCGGTAAAAGCACCACTACCAACTATTTAAATGAACTAGGTTTTGAAACTATTGATTTAGATATTGTATCTAATAATATTTTAAATTCTAATGAATCACTAAGCTTTTTAAAAAGCTTTTTTCCTTCAGCTGTAAAAAATAATGTCATCGATAAAGAGATTCTTGCTAGTATCGTTTTTCAAGATAAGGAAAAATTAATTATCTTAGAAAACTTTTTACATCCTCAGGTACTAACAAGATTACAAAAAATAATAACAGAAACAACAGGAGTTCTTTTTGTAGAGGTATCTGCACCAAGAAATCTACAAGATGATTTTGATTGCATAGTTGTAATGGCATCAGATCAGACTAGAAAAAACAGATTAAAAAAACGAGGAATGGAAGTTCATGATATAGAGAACAGAATCAACTCACAAAAAATGAAGAATGGTGGATATCTCTTGGAACTGTTTTGTATAATCAAGATTTAAACAATCTACATAGAGAAATTGACAAATATTTGAAAATTAATAACTTACATTGAGTTCTAATAGTTAGGACAGATTTATCAAATTGGTATAATTATACATGAACAAGTTTGAAGTAATCTCTGAGTTTGAGCCTAAAGGTGATCAACCCAATGCTATCAATGAACTTTATGATGGAATCAATGAAGGAAAAAATTTTCAAACACTTAAAGGCATTACTGGATCAGGTAAATCCGCAACTATTGCGTGGCTTATAGAAAAAACACAGTTACCATCATTAGTTCTCGCTCCAAATAAAGCTTTAGCTGCACAATTAGCAAACGAATTTAAACAGTTTTTTCCTAAGAATAGAGTTGAATACTTTGTGTCTTATTATGATTACTACCAGCCTGAAGCGTACGTTCCTAGAACGGATACATTCATTGAAAAAGATGCAAATATAAATGAAGAAATAGACAGGTTACGACATTCTGCTACGAGTGCACTTCTCTTAAGAGAAGATGTCATCGTTGTATCTTCTGTATCGTGTATTTATGGTCTTGGATCACCATTAGAATACAGAAACAAATTAATTCCAATTGTAAAAAATAAAGAATTTGAAATAGATGAATTATTATCTCAACTGATTAAACAGCAGTACGTAAGAAATGATTTAGTTGTTCAAAGAGGATCTTTCAGACTCAGGGGGGATACATTAGATATTTTTCCAGTATATGAAGAAACGATATTCCGTATTGAATTTTTTGGTGATGAGGTCGAAAATATTTCAAGAATTGATCCCACAACAGGAGAAGTACTTGAAAGACTAAGTGAGTTGGCAATATTACCTGCTTCCCATTATGTAATATCTGATGATTCTAGAAAAGATGCATTAAAAGAAATATCAAAAGATATGAAGACTCAAATCAAAAAATTTCAAAATGAGAATAAATTACTTGAGGCACAACGAATAGAACAAAGAACAAAATATGATTTGGAAATGTTATCTGAGCTTGGTGTGTGCTCGGGTATTGAAAACTATTCAAGATACTTCGATGGCCGAAGTCCTGGAGAGCCTCCTTTTACCCTTTTAGATTTTTTCCCTAAAGAATTTTTAATGGTAGTAGACGAAAGCCATATAGCTATTCCACAGATAAGGGGCCAATATGAAGGTGATAAGTCAAGAAAAAGTAATTTAGTTAATTATGGCTTCAGGCTGCCCTCAGCCCTTGATAATAGACCTTTAAAATTTGATGAGTGGAAAGAGAAAGTCACCAAAGCTGTTTTAGTATCAGCAACTCCTGGAAAATGGGAAAATGAAAATTCCGAACAATTTATTGAACAAGTAATAAGGCCTACAGGGCTATTAGATCCAAATATTGAAATTAAAAGTAGTCATAATCAAATTAAAGATTTATTGAATGAAATTAATAGTGTAGTTAGTAATGGAAATCGAGTCCTTGTGACCACACTAACAAAAAAAATGAGTGAAGCACTTAGTGACTTTCTATTAAAAGCTGGCATTAAAACAAGATATCTTCATTCCGATATCGACACATTAGAAAGAATAGAAATTTTAAGAGACCTTAGAAAAGGCGAATTTGACGTATTGGTAGGTATAAATCTTTTAAGAGAAGGACTCGATTTACCAGAAGTACAATTGGTTGCAATTCTTGATGCAGATAAGGAGGGTTTTTTAAGATCTGAAACAAGTTTAATTCAAACAGTTGGTAGAGCAGCACGAAATCAAGATGGATATGTAATTATGTATGCGGACAAAATTACAGATTCAATGAAAAAAACAATAGATGAGACAGAGAGAAGAAGAAAGCTTCAAGAAATTCATAATAAAAAAAATAATATAACCCCTACAACTATTCAAAAGAATATCACTGATATTCTGGAAATGGTTGAAAAAAGTAGGGCATCTAATCCATCTAGAATTAGTACAGCGGATTTGAACATTGAGGAAGCATCAAAAAAAGATTTAGTAAAAATTTCAAAAAATATCGAACAGGAAATGAAGTTAGCGGCTGATTTATTAGAGTTTGAACTTGCTGCTAGATTAAGAGACGAACTAAAAGATCTAAGAAGAGAAATTCAAGAAATAGTCGAATGAAAGAAGATATTTTAAAAATTAGGGGAGCGAAAGAGCACAATCTTAAAAATGTTTCCGTAGATATTCCAAAAAACAAACTAGTTGTTATAACTGGACTTTCTGGTTCTGGAAAGTCTTCCTTAGCTTTTGATACTATTTATGCAGAAGGTCAAAGAAGATATGTTGAAAGTCTCTCAGCTTATGCCAGACAATTCCTTGGCCAAATGGAAAAACCTAATGTTGAAAGTATTGAAGGCTTATCACCTGCTATAGCAATTGACCAAAAAACATCATCTCGTAGTCCAAGGTCTACTGTTGGTACAGTTACAGAGGTTCATGATTATTTAAGATTACTTTGGGCTAGGATCGGAATTAGTTATTGTCCGAATTGCAGTAATAAGGTTGAGAAACAATCTGTAAATTTTATTGTAAATCAAATTATGAATTTTGGTGAAGGTTCAAGTATTGATATTTTAGCTCCAGTGGTTAAATCAAGAAAAGGTGAGTTTGAATCACTTTTTAAAGACTTACAAGCTCAAGGCTTTTCACGAGTTTTAGTTGATGGAGAGTTAATCAGATTAGAAGATACACAAAGGCTAGATAGATATTTTAATCATGATATCTCAGTTGTAATTGATCGAGTAAAGTTAAAAAAAACCCCAGGTAGAAGATTACCTCAATCAATAGAAACTGCACTTGAACTTACCTCTGGATTAGTTGATATTAGTTTTAATAAAGACATTTATTCTTATAGTCAAAACCTAGGCTGTCTTAAATGTGGTCTTTCATATGATAAGTTAGAACCTCGTGATTTTTCATTTAATTCACCTTTTGGTGCTTGTAATTCATGTAATGGTTTAGGAGTAAGCTATGAAATAGATGAAAATCTACTTGTAAAAGACTTCGATTTAACAATTAATGAAAACGTATTTCCTGATATGTCAACACGGAAATATTTTAGAGCACAAATTTACGGCGTTTGTGAACATTTCGAGATTCCAATGGACACCCCATATAAAGATTTAACACGTGCACAAAAGAATATTCTCCTACATGGATCCAATGGAGAAAATACAGTTATTAGATATACAAATAGGTTCGGGAATTCAAGAGTTTGGCATCGTGCTTATCGAGGAGTTGTTCCTACTTTCAAAAAAAATTATGAAGAAACAACATCTGATCACGCACGTGAATACTACAAACAATTTATGCGGGAACTCGATTGTAAAATATGTGAAGGAGAAAGACTAAATAAAAGATCACGATTAGTCAAAGTTAAAGGTCTAACCTTAGGAAAGCTAAATAGCTTATCTATTTCTAATGCTTTAAATGTTATTAAAAATTTAAAACTTACTGGTAGTGATAATGAAATTGCGTTACCTATTGTTAGAGAGATAATTGAGAGATTAACTTTTTTAAATGAGGTTGGTTTAAATTATCTACAATTAAGTAGGGGAGCTGCTTCATTATCTGGAGGGGAGGCACAACGAATAAGACTTGCAACTCAAATTGGATCTGGGTTAACAGGTGTTCTTTATGTACTAGATGAACCCTCAATAGGACTTCACCAGTCTGACAATATTAAATTAATCGAAACTCTAGTTAGATTAAAAAATCTTGGCAATACAGTCCTAGTTGTAGAACATGATGAAGAAACAATGAAATCTTCAGATCATCTAATTGATATTGGATGGGGTGCTGGGGAGCAGGGAGGTGAAATAGTAGCTGAAGGTAGTTGGGAAAAAGTTGCTAAAAATTTAAAATCATTAACTGGTCAATACTTATCAGGTAAACAAATTGTTGCATATCCAAACGTAAGAAGAAAAAGCAACGGTAACAAAATAACTGTGAGAGGAGCAAAGGAAAATAATTTAAAAAATTTGACAGTTGATTTTCCATTGGGACAATTTATTTCTGTAACGGGTGTCTCTGGAAGTGGAAAATCTACTTTAGTTACAGAGATATTATCAAAATCTATCCAAAACGAATTTTCAAAAAATTTAATTATTCCAGGACTCCACAAAAATGTTACAGGCCTAGAAAATATTGATAAATTAATTGAGATTGATCAGTCACCAATTGGGAGAACCCCAAGATCGAACCCAGCAACATATTCAGGAGTTTTTGATCAGATAAGAAATCTTTTTTCTCAAACTGAGGAATCCAAAATTAGAGGCTATAAGCCAGGAAGATTTTCATTTAATGTCCCTGGTGGTCGATGTGAATATTGCAAAGGTGATGGAAATATTAAAGTTGAAATGTATTTTTTGCCTGATATTTATGTTGTTTGTGATGAATGTGGCGGTTCCAGGTATAATCCTGAAACTTTGTCGATTCGTTGGAAAGGCTACAATATTGCTGAAATTTTAGACTCAACTGTTGAGAATGCACTTCAAATATTTGAAAACCAACCTGGAATTTTTCGCATTATAAAAACTTTAGATGACGTAGGTTTATCTTATATAAAGCTTGGTCAAGCAGCTACTACACTATCTGGAGGTGAAGCGCAAAGAGTAAAACTTGCAAAAGAGTTGAGTAAGAGATCTACGGGAAAGACTGTTTATATTCTAGATGAACCTACTACCGGTCTTCATTTTGCTGATGTTGAAAAATTACTAGAAGTTCTACATCTCCTAGTTGATAAAGGAAATACTGTTGTAGTAATTGAACATAATCTTGACGTTATTAAGAACTCAGACTGGGTAATTGACCTAGGACCAGAAGGCGGAGAGAATGGAGGAAGTGTTGTAGTTGAAGGTACACCTGAAAATATTTCAAAATCTAAATCTTCATTAACTGGGAAACATTTAAAAGAAGTACTTATTAATGGATAAATTAAATAACAAAGAAATACCTGATAAACCTGGAATCTACATATTTAAAGATAAGTACAGTGACCCTATATACGTAGGTAAGGCAAAAAATTTAAGAAAAAGAGTAATTACATATTTTGGTAATAATACTTCGTGGAAAATTAAACGTTTAATTAATGAAGCAGAGGAGATTTCCTTTGTAGTTTCACAAAATGAAGCGAATGCTTTACTTGCTGAGTATTCTTTTATTCAAGAATTTAAGCCAAAATATAATGTTCAATTTAAAGATGATAAGTCGTATCCTTATGTAGCAATAACCAACGATTTATGGCCAAGGGTATATGTTTCTAGAAATATAAATAAAAAAAATACAAATTTTGGACCTTATCCCTTTATAGGTGCTGCTCGTAGATCATTAGATCATTTAATAAATATATTCCCTGTAAGAACATGTTCAGATAATACATTTGAAAGACATCAGAAATTAAAAAAGCCTTGCTTGCTTTATGAAATAGACAAATGTTCTGCCCCGTGTGTTGACTATGTTTCACAGAATGAATATACGGAAATGGTTGACAATATAAAAGAATTTTATAAGGGAAATTCTGATGTATACATTAATGACAAAATACAGGAAATGAAATATCATTCTGAAACTCAACAGTATGAAGAAGCACAGAAAACAAAAGATGTAATTCAACATTTAGAAAATGCAAGAATTACTCAAACTTTAATGACTGCAAATAATAAAAATGTAGATGTAATAGGGATAGATATTGGAAATTATGATGTAGTCTTGACATGTTTAATTATAAGAAATGGAAGAATAACTGGTGAAATTAAGAAAAATTTAGAGCCTATAAATGTAAATGATGTTGAGACTTATTTGCCACAAATAATAATTAATATGTTTGAAAATCATACACCATCAAATGAAATTTTGATAAGTCATGAATTTAGTTTGATTGATGTAATTGAGAAAAAATTAAAACATAAATGGAATAAAAATATAAAATTACTAAATCCAAAAAGAGGTTGGAAAAAAGATTTACTAGCAACTGCAATTGAAGATGCAAAAGAACTTAGAAGGGTAGCAGACCTAAAAAGAAGATCTGACTTAGAATTTCGTTCCTTATCCCTTGAACAATTAAAACATAAACTTAACTTAAAAAATATACCATACAGAATTGAAGCATATGATATTTCAAATTTAGGTGATAAATTTCGAGTTGGTTCAATGGTTGTTATGGAAGATGGTTTAGTTAAACCTTCAATGTATAGAAAGTTCCATATTAAAACATTCAAAGGTCAGGATGATTTTAAATCTATAGAAGAAGTTATATTTAGAAGATTAAAAAGGCTTAAAAATACAAGCGAACAGGATCAAAGTTTTCGTAGGTCTCCAGACTTAATTTTAATTGACGGTGGAAAAGGTCAATTGTCTAAAGCAAAAGGTGTTATCGATCATTTTCAGCTAGATATAGACGTATTAGGATTAGCTAAAAAAGAAGAAGAAATTTATCTACCATTCACAAAAAATCCTGTTTTATTAAATAAAAACTCAGAATCTTTGTTTGTATTACAAAATATTCGTGATGAAGCTCATAGAATTGCTGTAAATGAAAATAGAAGATTACGTTTAAAAGATTTAGATATCAACAATTTGTTATCAATTAAAGGTGTTTCTGAAGAATCAATTAATGAATTAGTAAGGAAGTATAAGACATTAGATAGTATCTCCTCTGCTTCTCTTCATGATTTAGAAACTCAGATAACTAAAAGAGAAGCTATAAAGGTCTTTAACTACTTTAGTTCATAAATAACATCATATTAATTTACTATTTCAAACTAGAATATTGATAACTAAAATAAAGATGAGGAATTTATGGCATCAAAAAGACCTGAAGTTTTATTGTTAGTTGGTATGTCTGGCGCTGGTAGATCTTCTAGCTCAAATGTATTTGAAGACCTTGGTTATTATGTAATCGAAAACCTCCCTGCAGATTTAGTTGAATCTGTAGTTCAATCTAATGATGTAACTGAAACTAATAAACAATTAGTACTAACTATTGATGCAAAAGACACGACTGCACAAACTGAATTAAAGCAAAGCATTGATAAGTTGAGTCAATCAGGTATTTTAACAAGAATCATATTCCTTGATGCAGATAACGAGACACTTTTAGAAAGATATGAAGAAAATAGAAGACCACATCCAATGGGTAAAGACTCAATATCTCAATCTATAAAAGTCGAAAGAGAATTATTGAAACCAATTAGAGAACTTGCCGATCAAGTTATTGATACAACAGATATGAATGTTCACGAATTAAGAAAAAGAATAAATGAAGGTTTTCAAGACGATACCTCCTCTCAAGATCTTAAAATTTCTGTAACATCATTCGGTTTTAAAAACGGTACTCCAAGAGATGCAGACATAGTATTCGATGTTAGATTTTTACCCAATCCTCACTGGAGAGAGGAATTAAGAGCATCGACAGGGCAATCACCAATGGTACGAAATTATGTTCTATCTTTTGAAGATGCACAAGTGTTTTTAAATAAGATAAAAGATATGGTTGAATTTTTACTTCCAAGATTTATTTCAGAAGGCAAGTCATACGTAGGAATTGCAATAGGGTGTACTGGTGGAAAACATAGAAGCGTTGTAATGGCTGAGGAAGTAACAAAGTGGTTAAAAGGTGAAAACAATGATGCGGTTGTCCTTCATAGAGATATGAAGGAATCTTAACTTGTACTTCTTAATATTCTCTTATTTCAAAATTTTTGATACCTTTATACAAAAAAAATTTAAATGACGAAAACAACATCCAGTATTAATGATTTAGGCAACGTTCTAATCAGATCAGATTTAAATGTCCCGATTATAAATAACAATATTTCTGACGAATATAGAATTTATAAATCTTTGGAAATATTAGATAAAATATATAATTATTCGAGAACAATTACCTTTTCAAGCCACCTTGGTAGGCCCAAAAAAAATAGTTTAGATTACTCACTTGAACCAGTCTCTAAAAAAATGTCAGAAATTATTAATCAAAAGGTGAATTTTATAGATGAAATTTATGGTAAAAAAGTCAATGAAAGTATTGAAAATTCCGAATCTAAGCTAAACCTAATTGAAAATCTGAGACTTCATGAAGGTGAAGTCAATAATGATGATGAATTCGCAAAAAATGTAACCTTTCCTTTTGATACTTATATTTTTGATGCATTTGGAGCATCACATAGAAACCATGCATCAGTAGTTAGTTTTGGAAAGTACTTAGATTCCTACCAGGGTCCTCTAATGAACAATGAAATTGAACAATTGGATAAATTATTAGTTAATGAAAAAACAGGCTACGTAGTTTTACTTGGGGGTGCAAAAATTTCTGATAAGCTAAGTTTAATTGATAATTTACTTCCAAAAGTTGAACATTTGTTAATCGGAGGAGGCATGTGTTTTACCTTTTTGAAATCAATGGGTTATGAAATTGGAAATTCTTTACTAGAAGATTCATTTATTTCGAAAGCAAAAGAACTTTTAAATTCTGAACATGGTCATAAAATTGTTCTCCCATCAGACTTTGGAGTAACTGAATTAATCGAAAGTGAATTAAGGGAAGATATAAATATTGAAGATTTTAGAAATAACCATATAGGTATTGATATAGGTCCAAATACTATCTCTGAATTTGCCAGTATATTACTTTCATCAAAAAATATATTTTGGAATGGACCAATGGGGGTATTCGAAATTGATAAATTCAGCAAAGGAACACAGGAGATAACTGAAATAATTGCTAAGTCTTCTGCTTACACATGTATTGGTGGAGGAGACTCCGTAAGTGCTATAAATAAATTCTCAAATATACAATACTTCAATCACATTTCTACTGGAGGAGGTGCTTCATTAGAGTATTTAGAAGGAAAAAAATTACCAGGAGTAAATATTTATAACTCTCTTATAATTTAATAATGAAAAAAATAATAATTGGAAACTGGAAATTAAATCTTGATCACTTAGAAGCAATTCAACTTTTACAAAAAATTAACTATTCCTTACCTGATAATATTGAAGATAAGATTGAAATTATTTTATCTCCTTCATTTACATCTATTAGGTCATTACAAACTGTAATTAGCTCTGACAAGCTTAAAATAAAACTTTCATCACAAAATGTTTCACAATTTTCTTCAGGAGCTTATACAGGTGAAGTATCTGCTACGCAGTTAAAAAAATTAGAAATTGATTATGGAATTGTAGGACATTCCGAGAGGAGAACTTTATTCAATGAAATTGATTTAGTAATTAATGATAAAGTTAACAGATTGATTGAAAATGATATAGTACCAGTATTTTGTTTTGGCGAGCGAATAGAGGAGAGAAAATCTGGTAGTTATTTTAATTTTATTGAAAATCAAATTAATGAGGGATTAAAAGGTTTAAGAAAAGATAAAGTAAATAAATTAGTTGTTGCTTACGAGCCTATATGGGCGATAGGCACTGGTGAAGTAGCCTCACTTGAAAATATTGTCGAAGTTCTTGATTTTGTAAAAAATATCATAAGTAAAAAACCATTTTTCAATGAAGATAATATTAAGTTTATTTATGGTGGAAGTGTATCTCCAGATAATGCACAAGAAATTTTGAATTCAAAGATAATTGATGGTGTATTAGTGGGAGGAGCTTCTTTAGATGCTACTAAGTTTGTAGATATTATTAAAGCAGTTGAACTATGAACTTAGTATTTGTTAGGCATGGACAAAGTATTTGGAACTTAGAAAACAGATTTACGGGTTGGGTAGATGTAGGGTTATCTGATAAAGGAAAAGAAGAAGCAATTCAAGCAGGTATAACTTTAAAAGATTTAGAATTTATTCCAGAAATATGTATGACCTCTTTCCTTGAAAGATCGAAAACAACAGCAAATTTAATTTTAAAGAATTTAAATAGCGAACATTCCTCAAAGCTAGAAAGAAAAGAAATCTGGCAATTAAATGAGAGACATTACGGTTCGTTACAAGGTTTAAATAAGTTAGAAACATCGAAAGAATATGGAGAAAATCAAGTACATTTATGGCGTAGAAGTTTTACAACTGTCCCTCCACTAGCCGAACCTGGGTCGGAACATGACCCAAACATTAACATAGTTTATAAAGGAATTGATAATCAGTTACCACTAGGGGAATCTTTAAAGGATGTTGTAGAAAGAGTTTCTTTAACTCTTAAAAATATCTTAGAATCTGCGATTAAGTCGAAAATTCTTGTAGTCGCCCATGGAAATAGTATTAGGGCAATGGTAAAAATCTTGGATAATCTCACTGATTCTGAAATTGTTGATGTAAATATTCCTACTGGCATTCCGTTAGCTTATAATATTAATGAATCATCAGTTAAAAAAATTGGCTATTTAGAAGATAAAAATAAGCTATTAAAACTTCAGAAAGAAGTTGAACTTCAATCTAAATTAAATAGTGAGAAAGGCTAATCTTTTATCTATGGATACAATTACTGCAATACTAATTACAGTTCACATTATTATTTCAATAGCTTTGATAGCTCTCGTATTACTTAACAGTGGTAAAGGTGGAGGACTATCTGACATGCTTGGCGGTCCTGGTTCATCAGGAAATATTGGCCAAACATTAGCTGAAAGGAACCTGAGCAGGATAACAGCTGTAGTTGCACTACTTTTTGCCGCTACAACTCTATCTTTATTTTGGTTTCTTGATTGAGTTTGCGCGGGTGGCGGAACTGGTAGACGCGCAGGATTAAGGATCCTGTGGGGTAAAACCCGTGGAGGTTCGAGTCCTCTTCCGCGCACAAACTATGTATAAAAATATTACAGCTATAGTCAATGATCCTGACGTGACTTTAGGAACTATCACACCTGAAATTCACTTAGAATACGCATGGAATGTAGATTGGGATTCACTTCAGGTGGATAGGAAGTATATCATTCTTGGTGGACACATGGGTGCTTATGATACAGAGAAGTATCCTTATCTAAATTATGAGAAACAATGGTTAAAGAGAGCTATTGAAAGTAATACACATATACTTGGAATTTGCTTGGGCGCTCAGTTGATTGCCGATTCTATGGGTGGAAGAGCTTACTTATCAAATAAAATTGAATTTGGATTTAAAAATCTAGAATTTTTGAGCAAGGATAGTACTTTTGATAGTTTCAAGGAGTCAAAAGTATTTACTTGGCATAGAGATACGTTTGAATTACCAGATAATGCTAAATTAATTGCAAAAACAGAATATCCTCAAATTTTTACAATAAATAATGCTTTAGCTTTACAATTTCATCCAGAAATAGAATTAGAGTTGTTCAATTTATGGTATTCAAGTGATGTGTCACAAAAAGAGTTAGTTACTTA
>JAOMBT010000011.1 GCA_028344675.1 Acidimicrobiaceae bacterium
AAATAGACTTTTTGTTATTGCTCCACTTTATGAAATTTTAGATAAAAAAATTGATCAGAGTAAATATAATATTTCTGATCAAAAAGTCACCAGGTTGAGTAATATAAAAATATAATTACGGGCACCAAAATTAGGGCACGATATGACAAAAGTTATTCATAAAATAAATCAAGAAGTATATTCAGAAGACACATGCCTCATTCCCACGATGGGATCTTTACATAAAGGCCACACTACTCTGTTTGAACAAGCGAAGGCAACACCTCATGCAAAAATTATTGTCTCGATATTTGTCAACAGAAAGCAATTTAATGATAAAAAAGATTTTGATAATTACCCGATTGATATTGATAATGACATTAAGTTATTAGAAAAGGTCAATGTTGACTATATTTTTATACCAGATGAAAGTTACATATATCCAAATAAAAAAATCCTAGATGTAAGCTCAGGTGCAATTGGAATGCAATATGAAGGAAAATACAGAGAAGGACATTTCGATGGTGTTCTGACAGTTGTAAATAGATTATTTGAATTGATTAATCCGTCAGCTGCAATATTTGGTAGGAAAGACGCACAACAACTTTTCTTAATTAAGGAAATGGTAAATCAATTCAAAAAAAATATAAAAATATATGAAGGTAAATTAATTAGAGAAACAAGTGGGTTAGCAATGAGTAGTCGCAACTTACTACTATCTGATGAAGCCAAAAAAAATGCTTCTAATATATACAAAATATTATTAAATACAAAAAACTTTTATCAAAATAGCAAATCAATTTCGAAATCGGTCAGCCATGGAAAAACTCTATTTGAAAAGATGGAAATTAGTTATGATTATTTAGATATTGTAGATGTAAATTCTTTTAGAACTCCAGATAAAAATACAGAGAAATTATTGTTAATTACTGCAGGCTATGTAGAAAATATAAGGCTTATCGATAATTTAGAGATTTAAAATGAGTAAATTAATTGCAATTGACATAGGTAATACTGAAACAACTGTAGGAATTGGATCTAATGGTGTTTGGGACTCATATAGGTTTACAACAAGAGATACAAATACTTCAGATGAACTTTTATCACTTTTTAACTCAACTTTTCAGATGTCGGCAGAGATGAAAAAAAATTTAAGAGGATCTATTATATGTTCTGTAGTTCCTCAAATTACAACAAATGTAAGTCAAGCAATCCAAAAATATGCAAATGTGGAGTCCTTAATTGTTGGTCCAGGAGTAAAAACAGGACTCAAGGTAAATATTGATAATCCAAAAGAGTTGGGACCAGATAGAATTGCTAATTCAGTTGCAGGTTATTTAAAAACTTCTGACAATGTAATTGTTATTGATCTTGGGACTGCAACAACATTTGATATAGTAAATAAAAATAAAGAATATCTTGGCGGATCTATCGCACCTGGAATTAAGATTAGTTTAGAAGCATTAACCTCCAAAACAGCCTCTTTAAAGTCAGTAGAATTGAAATTACCTCAAAATGTAATTGGTAAGAACACCTATGAAGCTATACAAAGTGGGCTAATAATAGGACATGCTTCTATGATTGACTCAATGATTGAAAAAATTATCCTAGAATTGGGTATTAACCCAAAAATTATTTTAACTGGAGGACTGAGCAGCATAGTTCTCCAAGAACTAAACATTAATTGCGAGTTTATTGAAAATTTAACATTAATTGGTCTTGAAGAAATATTTAATTTAAATAATTAGGCTGTTAGTGTGAGTGAATTATCAAAATCCCAAAATGAAGTCTTCTCTTTAAGAAAAGAGAAAGAAGAAAATATCAAAGCCAGTTCTCTAGACTCGTTTCCAACTAGCTTTAAAAACTCAACTAACATCAACTTGATTCATCAAAGCCATAGCAAAATTGAAGACGGGGCTAAAACCGATATAAGTGTTTCTGTTAGAGGAAGAATTTTAGCTATAAGATCTTTTGGTAAGCTTACATTTATAGATTTATCTGATGATACTGGGAAAATTCAACTTGTATCGACTACAGATTTATTGAGTGAGGAACTGCAGGAATATATATCAAATATTGATGTAGGTGATATTGCTGGAGCGTCAGGAACTGTTATGAAAACAAAAAAAGGCGAACTTTCAATAGAATTGAAAAATTTTATTCTTTTAACAAAATCATTTAGAAATTTACCAGAGAAATGGCACGGATTAAAAGATAAAGAAACTAGGTTTAGACAAAGATATTTAGATTTTGTGGTTAATGAAAATGCCAAAGAAACTATTAAAACTAGATTTAGAGTTCTGCAACTAATCAGAACCTTTATGACATCAGAAAACTTTTTAGAAGTTGAAACTCCCACATTACAACCTAAAGCTGGAGGTGCCATCGCTCGTCCTTTTTTGACTCATCACAACGCTATGGGTATAGATATGTATTTGAGAATCGCCCCAGAACTCTACTTAAAAAGACTTGTTATTGGTGGATTTGAAAAGGTGTTTGAATTAGGAAAAGTATTTAGAAATGAGGGTATTGATCTGACCCACTCTCCCGAATTTACAATGATGGAAAGCTATGAGGCTTATTCGGATGTCAATAGCGTAATGGATATGGTTGAAAAAATGTGTCAGTATATAGTTGAAAATTTAAATATTGGGTCTGAAGTACAATATGCAGAAAAAATAGCTGATTTTAGTTTTCCATGGGAAAGAAAAAGTATGTTTGACTTAGTGAGTCATAAATTTGATATGGGAATATCTCATGTTTCAAATCTTGATAGTATTAAAACAAAATTTGAAACAATACACAACATAACAACTGAGGCGAAAACTATAGGAGAGTTTGTATTTGAATTATTTGAAAAATATATTGAAAATGAAATTGTAAATCCTCTTTTTGTCACGGATTATCCTAAAGAAGTCTCCCCATTTGCCAGAGAAAATAAAGATAAAGAAGGTATTACCGAGAGGTTTGAATTATTTGCTTTTGGAAGCGAATTGGCTAACGGCTTTTCTGAATTAATTGATCCACAAGATCAGAAAGAAAGATTAAAAACTCAGGCTTTAAAAAAGGCAGAAGGTGATGAAGAAGCTCATGTCCAAGATGAAGACTATATTGAAGCTTTAGAGTACGGGCTTCCTCCGACTGGAGGTTTGGGTTTTGGGGTTGATCGCTTTGTAATGATGCTTACCAATAATGACTCAATCAGAGAAGTAATAGCATTTCCCCACATCAAACCTGAAAACTAATTAGCTCTTTTAATTAGGTAATTGTTTATATTTTCTAGAGTAGGAAACAATTCGTGGCTTTTAAGGTCATCAATAGCCTCACTACTTTTACTATGATAACTATTCATTACATCTTTTGATTTTTCAATAATTTCATTATTAGAAAACTCATTTAATAAAGATTTAATAGTACTTTTACCTTCATGAATTGAATTGATAAGTTCTTGATACTTACTTTTATCTGCGTCTAACGCAATAAGAACTGGCAAAGTATATGTTCCTTCCATAATGTCATTTCCGGCAGGCTTTCCTAAGGTCTTTGAGTCAGAAGTTAAATCTAATATGTCATCAGAGATTTGAAATACTATTCCAGAGTACCAACCCCAATTACTGATCGCATCCACAATTTCACTATTAGCATTACCAGCAATTGCCCCAAGTTTTGCACTGGTTCTAACTAGGCTTGCGGTTTTCCCTTCAATTACTTTTAGATATTCCTCAATTGAATGGTTCGTATTAAAAGCTAAATTTAATTCTTTAGTTTGACCTTCAACAAGCTGAGCATAAGTTGTTGCTAGAAGTTTTACAGATTCTAGACCCAATTCTTCGGCTGCTAGCTCTGAAGATCTTGCCAAAAGGTAGTCCCCGGCAAGTATTGACAAAGTTGAATTCCATTTTGAGTTTGTACTTTCAACACCCCTTCTAGTTGTAGCATTATCCATTACATCATCGTGGTACAAACTTCCAATATGAATAAGCTCAACAGCTACACCAGCATAAATTATTTTTTTTATGTTATCCTTTTCATTCCCAAGCTTTCCAGAAAGAAGTGAAACAATTGGTCTGAACCTTTTCCCTCCGGCTTTAATTAAATATTGAGAAATAGATGTTAGATATTCATTTTCTGAACTTGAAATTTCTAGAAGTCTAGTTTCTAAAATATTTAAATTATCCCAGAGGTCATCAAACGGAATAATATTTTTAATTTCATTTTTTTCCATATATAAAGAATACGTTAAATGTATAAATACTTGTAGTTTTCATTTCAGTGTATAAACGGATAGTTATTAATATAGAAACATGTTTGAAAGATTTACAGATAGAGCTAGAAGAGTAGTTGTTCTAGCCCAAGAAGAAGCAAGAAGATTAAACCATAATTACATTGGTACAGAGCATATCTTGCTTGGTTTAATTCAAGAAGGAGAAGGACACGCAGCAAAAGCTATAGAAGAATTAAATATAAACATTGAAAGTGTAAGATCCGAAGTTGTAGAAATAATCGGTGAAGGTCAACAGTCACCTAGTGGACATATTCCTTTTACTCCTCGAGCAAAAAAAGTTTTAGAACTTTCTCTAAGGGAAGCATTACAACTTGGTCATAATTACATAGGGACTGAACATATTTTATTAGGTCTTATTAGAGAGGGTGAAGGTGTAGCCGCTCAAGTACTTAAAAAACTTGGTGCAGAGCTTTCCCAAGTAAGGCAAACCGTCATTAAATTAATTTCATCTTCTGGCGAAAGCAAGAAGCAACAATCTGCATCAACCGGTGGTAGAGAAAGACCTGGATCAGGAACTGGTTCAGCAATTTTAGATCAATTCGGAAGAAATTTAACGAGAATGGCTAAAGAAGGAAAGCTCGATCCAGTTATTGGAAGAACTACTGAGATAGAAAGAGTAATGCAGATACTATCTAGGAGAACAAAAAATAATCCAGTGTTAATTGGAGAGCCCGGTGTAGGAAAAACAGCAATTGTAGAGGGCCTTGCTCAAAAAGTTATTTCAGGAGACGTACCAGTTACCCTTGAAGGAAAGCAAATTTATACTTTAGACCTCTCAGCACTTGTTGCGGGATCAAGATATCGTGGAGACTTTGAGGAAAGGTTAAAAAAAGTCCTTAAAGAAATTAAAACTAGGGGAGACATTGTCTTATTTATTGACGAAATCCATACTTTAGTTGGGGCTGGTGCCGCTGAAGGGGCAATTGATGCAGCTTCAATATTAAAACCTATGCTTGCTAGAGGTGAATTGCAGACTATTGGCGCTACAACACTCGAAGAATTTAGGAAACATTTTGAAAAAGATGCGGCTTTAGAACGAAGATTTCAATCAGTACAAGTTGACGAACCCAACCTATCAGATGCAATAGAAATTCTTGATGGACTAAAGGACAGGTATGAAGTTCACCATGGTGTTAGGTTTACTGATCAAGCAATATCTTCAGCAGTCAATATGGCTGACCGTTATATATCTGACAGATTTTTACCAGATAAAGCAATAGATCTTATTGATGAAGCTGGAAGTAGGATGAGAGTATATAAGAAACCTCTTGAACCTGAAAAACAGGAAGTAGCAGATAAACTAAAAAATCTTAGGGAGCAAAAAATAGATGCTGTACAATCACAACTTTATGAAAAAGCAGCACAAATTAGAGATCAAGAAAAGTTGTTGCTCGAAGAAGTAACTATGGGTTCTTCAAGTGAAGTGTCAGATATAGAAATGGTAATCGATGAAGAAGAGATTGCTGAAGTTTTAGCACAATGGACTGGAATACCTGTTCATAGACTAACGCAAGAAGAAACTGCAAGATTGCTTGAAATGGAAAATGAGCTTCATAAAAGAATCATTGGACAAGAAGAAGCAATAACTGCTGTTTCCAAAGCTATTAGAAGAACAAGATCTGGCCTAAAAGATCCAAAAAGACCATCAGGCTCTTTTATCTTCTTAGGTCCTTCAGGTGTAGGAAAAACTGAAACAGCTAAAGCTCTTGCAGAATTTTTATTTGGTGATGAAGACTCTCTAATTCAAATTGATATGTCTGAATATATGGAAAAGCACACAGTAAGTAGGCTTATTGGATCTCCCCCTGGATATGTTGGATATGATGAGGGAGGACAACTCACTGAAGCAGTCAGAAGAAAGCCATTCAGCATTGTCTTATTAGATGAGGTTGAAAAAGCTCATCCGGACGTATTCAATACCTTATTGCAGATTCTAGAAGATGGAAGACTCACAGATGCTCAGGGTAGAACTGTTGATTTTAAAAATACAATAATAATTATGACTTCTAACCTTGGTACTAAAGATATCACAAAGAATATTGGGTTTAGTAACTTGTCTGATATAGATAATTACGAAAAAATGAAAGCAAAAGTCAGAGAAGAATTAAAAAGATATTTTAGACCAGAGTTCTTAAATAGAATTGATGAAACAATTGTATTTCACGAACTTACTCTTGATGAAGTTAAAAACATTGTTGATCTTATGCTTGATAGGGTACATGAACAATTAAAAAACTCAGATTTAGAAATTGTACTTTCTGAAGAAGCTAAAGAATACCTTGCTACAGAAGGATATGACAAAGAATTTGGAGCAAGACCTTTAAGAAGATCTATTCAGAGACTTTTAGAAGATCCATTATCTGAAGAATTGCTCATGGGTAAATACAAAGCTGGTTCTACTATCGTTGTTTCTTTAAACAGTGAAGAAAAATCTCTCGTTTTTGAATCTGTTGAAGCCCCAGAAGAGCCACCTGTTGATTTTGCAGATTCAGAATCCTAATTATTTGCCAAACTCAACTTAAAAACTTCTAACAATCAAGCCTATTAATAAATATTTGTCTAATATGTTTAGGATAGGTATTTTAAAATACCTTCAACTAGTTGAACAAGGAGTAAACGTGACTCGAATGAAGTCAAAATGGCTAATACTATTTATGGTATTTGCCTTATTAATTACTGCTTGCGGAGGATCTGATACCGCAGAAGAAACAGTTGAGGAAGCAGAAGAAGCACCGGCAGAATCTCTTGATTCGCCAGCTACAACTGCTGCACCAACAACTACTGCTGGTCCAACCGCGAGTGTAGGTGTTGTTTATGACATTGGTGGAAGAGGAGACTTATCTTTCAATGACATGGCATACGCTGGTTTAGAAAAAGCAATCGCTG
This sequence comes from Acidimicrobiaceae bacterium, assembly GCA_028344675.1. Lineage (GTDB taxonomy): Bacteria > Actinomycetota > Acidimicrobiia > Actinomarinales > Actinomarinaceae > Actinomarina. The sequence continues at coordinate 7,151 of JAOMBT010000011.1, forward strand.
AACTTGGAGTTGATGGAATAGATCTTGAGCCTAATGAAGGTGGAGAGAATAGACCAGAACTTCTAACATTACTAGCTGATGAAGGAAAAGATCTAATTATTGGTGTTGGGTTCTTATTTGCAGATGCAATGACAGAAGTAGCAACAGCTTATCCAGATACTGCCTTTGGAATTATTGACTCTGCTGTTGACCCAGCTAACGTTTCAGGAATGGTTTTTGCTGAAGAGCAAGGATCTTATCTTGTAGGTGTAGCTGCAGGACTTAAAACCACAACTAACAAAATTGGTTTTATCGGCGGTGTAGAGTTTCCATTAATTCAAAAATTTGAAGCTGGTTTCGTAGCTGGTGTAGCTGCATCATGTGCTGCTTGTACAGTAGACGTGAAGTACGTTACTTATCCACCTGACTTTGGAGGATTTAACGATGCTGCAAAAGCTAAAGAAATCGCATTAGCACAATACGAAGAAGGTGCTGATATTATTTATCATGCGGCTGGTGGTGCTGGTAACGGTTTGTTTGAAGCTGCAAAAGAAGTTTCAGATTCTACTGGATCAAAAGTTTGGGCAATTGGTGTTGACGCTGATCAAGCTAATACTGTATCAGCAGAATTGGCACCATATATTCTCACATCAATGATTAAAAGAGTTGATGTTGCAGTTTATAACACAATCAAAGCAGTTGTTGACGGTTCATTTGCCGGAGGAGTAACTGTATTTGACTTGTCAGTAGATGGTGTTGGATACTCAACCACAGGTGGTTGGATTGACGATATCGTTTCTGATATTGAGGCTTATAAAGCACAAATTATCAGTGGGGACATTGTAGTACCTGCTGCTCCGTAATAGGAATTAAAGTAAAAGTCCCAAGGTATAAAATCTTGGGACTTTACTTTTAAAATAAAATTTAAAAAAATATGACACTAGCAATTAACTTATCAAATATTTCAAAATCATTTCCAGGAGTTAAAGCTAATGATGAGATTAATCTCAAGATTCAAGAAGGCACCATACATGCAATAGTTGGTGAAAATGGTGCTGGTAAGTCCACATTGATGAAAATACTTTATGGCATGTTGAAACAAGATTTTGGATCGATAAAAATTTTTGATAATGAAGTTAATTTTTCTTCACCTAAAGATGCAATCTCAGAAGGAATAGGAATGGTGCACCAGCACTTTATGCTTGCTGACAATCTATCGGTTCTAGAAAGCATCATTCTTGGTATGGACAGAGCATCACTCAAGATTCTCAATAAATCAAAATATAAAGATGAGATAAATGAAATTACTGAAAAATACTCTATGCCATTAAATACTCAATCCATGATTGATGAGCTTGGAGTTGGTGAAAAACAAAGGGTAGAAATTATAAAGGTATTATTTAGAGGAGCAAAAATCCTTATCCTTGATGAGCCAACAGCAGTATTAGTACCGCAAGAAGTTAGTGAATTATTTAATAACCTTAAAAACCTAAAAGATAGTGGAGTAACGATAATTTTCATCTCTCACAAGTTAGATGAAGTTTTAGAAATTGCTGATGAGATATCAGTAATGAGAGGCGGAAAGCACATAGATACTGTTGATGCAACTACTGTATCAAAAACTGATTTAGCAGAAATGATGATTGGACAAAATCTTCCAACTCCACCAAAAAGAGAAAAAAATTTTACACAAGATAAATCTCTTACAATTAAAAATTTAACTGCAGAAACTGATAACGGAAGAAGAGCATTTGAAAATATTAATTTTTCAATAAACCAAGGAGAGGTCGTTGGTATTGCAGGAGTAGAGGGTAACGGACAAAGAGAGTTAGCCGAATCAATATTGGGAGTATATCCAATTGAATCTGGAGAAATTATTTTAGGTGAGACAACAATCAATGACTTGAGTACAAGAGATAGAAGAGAGTCGGGGTTGAGTTTTATACCTGAAGATAGACAGTCACAAGGATTATTAATGGATGTTTCCCTTTCTGAAAATGTTATTCTTGGAAAACAATCATCAACTAAATATAAGTCGAGATATTCAAATATTAAATTTAATGAAGCTTCAAAAAATTCTAATGCTGTTATTGATAATTTTGATGTAAGAACCCCTGGAAACAATACTCTTGCTTTAGCACTTTCAGGAGGGAATCAGCAGAAATTTGTTGTTGGCAGAGAGATAGAAAATAAACCGAGTCTTTTAATAGCTTCCCAGCCAACAAGAGGTATAGATATTGGTGCCCAATCTCTTATTTGGAATAAATTAAGAGATGCAAGAGATGGTGGTTTAGGAGTTCTTTTAATTTCTGCAGATCTTGACGAGTTAATTGGGTTGTCTGACAGAATATATGTTATATATGAAGGAAACTTTGTAAAAGAACTAGATCCAGAAAATGCAACTCCAGAAATATTAGGTAGTTACATGACAGGATTAAAGACATGAAATTATCTTTAAAATTAACTACTTTGCTAGCACCAGTTTTTGCAATAATTGTTGCTTTTGGTTTGTCTACAATAATGCTTTATTTAATTGGAGAAGATCCTATAGAAACTTTCAAAATTATGTATGACTATGGAAAAACAGGTAAATCAATAGTTTCAATACTCAACAGGTCCGTACCTTTATATATATCTGCTGTAGCAGTGGCAGTTGGATTTAAGATGGGCTTATTTAATATTGGTGTAGAGTCCCAATACCTTATGGGAGCTTTACTTTCTGCTGCTCTTGGAGCAGCAGTAGCTCTTCCTTCGTTCTTGCACATCACTTTAATTATTTTCGTAGCTGTTATATCTTCTGCCTTCTGGGCAGCAATAGCTGGCTACCTAAAGGTAAAGAAAGGGGTTCATGAGGTAATTTCTACAATCATGCTTAACTACATCGGGACTGGAATTATTGCTTATTTACTTGCAAATATTTTTTTCGAAAAAGTTGAACTTTCAACTACAGCACCGCAAACTGATTTACTTCCAGAGACTGCAAGAATTCCATCATTAAATGCATTTCTAGGAATAGAAGATTTGCCAAATCTTCATGGATTTATAATTGGTGCAGTTTTTATAGGAATTTTATATTACTGGATTGTATGGAAAACTTCTTTAGGTTTTGATTTACGTGCTACCGGTTCGAGTCCATTGGCTGCAAAATTCAGTGGTGCAAATCCTGCCAGATTGACTATTTTAGCAATGATGATATCAGGTGCTTTTGCTGGTTTTATTGGAATAGCTCCTTTAACAGGTTATTTCTTTAAATATACAACAGACTTTCCGTCTGGATTAGGTTTTGCTGGAATCACAGTAGCTCTTCTCGGAAGAAATCATCCAGTTGGTATGGCACTTGGTGCTATTTTACTTTCTTTTCTTGAAAGGTCTGCTCAAATACTTGATTTAAAAGATGTTCCAAAAGAAATTGAAAAAATTATGCAGGCAGTAATAGTCTTAACTGTTGTTGTAGCATATGAAGTAGTCAAAAGATATGTCACAAATAGACAAATTAAAGAAGCCTCTAAGGTGGTTGCCAATGATTAATTTTGTTAAAAAACACTATTTGATAATTCTTCCGATTGTTTTCATTGTACTTATCGCACAAATGGATAAATATTATCAACTCACTACAAGTGGAACTTTTGGAGCTTCAATTAGGCTGGCAATACCTATTTGCCTTGCAGGTCTTGGAGGTATGTTTTCTGAGAGAACAGGCGTTGTAAATATCGGACTCGAAGGGATGATGATTATGGGCACGTGGTTTGGCGCATGGGCAGCTTGGTTATACGGACCATGGTACGGAATTTTGGCCGGCATATTAGGTGGTGCACTATTTGGCTTAATCCATGCAGTTGGCACTGTTACTTTTCAGGTAGATCATATAGTTTCTGGTGTTGCAATTAATATACTTGCTGCTGGAGTGGCTAGATTTTTAAATGTCGTAGCTTATGCAGATCAGCCTACTCAAAGCTCGACCCAATCTCCCAGAATTGATGGAGACGTTGGTGACTTTACTCTGCCTTATTTATCCGGAGGAGCTGACACACCCAGTTTATTTGGATATTTACAAGATTTAAATTACCCTTTTATTTCAGATATAGCTGGTTTATTACTTGGAGCAACTTCTAACTTGTCATATATATCTATATTTTCACTGGTTTTGATACCAGTTGCTGCGTGGATTTTGTGGTCTACTTCATTTGGCTTGCAAATGAGAAGTGTTGGAGAGCTTCCTACTGGAAGTGAATCATTAGGTGTAAATGTTTATCTTATGAAATATATTGGCGTGATGATTTCTGGCGGCTTTGCAGGTTTAGCTGGTGCATACTTAGTTTTAGAAAGTTCGGGTATTTATCGTGAGGGTCAAACGGCAGGAAGAGGATTCATTGGGCTTGCTTCAATGATATTTGGAAACTATAGACCTTTTGGTATATTTATGGGTTCAGGCTTGTTTGGCTATGCGGATGCACTCCAATTAAGATCAGATGATGCAGTTCATGGATTGTTGATATTAATTTCATTAATCCTGATTATATTTGCAATTAAACAATTAATTGAAAAGAAGTATATAAATTCATCACTATCGATTGCACTAAGTATTGGATTTTTAGTTTGGTTTCTAAACTCTGAGACTGTTCCTAGTGAGTTTATTTACTTCACACCACACTTAACAACTTTGATAGTTCTTTCATCTGCTAGTCAAAAATTAAGAATGCCTCAAAAAGTTGGGCAGCCATATAGAAAAGGTGAATTAAGCTAACCTCTTCCGTAGAAAGTGATTTCTTCAACTGCACACTCATCAAATGGTTGACTTCCAGAAACTTCTTCACCTGGATAAGCGCTTAGAATATCAATTCTTAAGTAGGAAGTTGTTGTGTTAACATCTATCCATTGAGAAGTGTTATCATTTTGCAATTCTTTACTTAATATAAAATCACTATCATTAGTTGTAATCTCAATATCTCTTACTTTATGGTTTCTAGTAAATGATTTATTATCTTGCACGTTTTGAAAAACTAAAAATTCAACGAAAAACTCTTTGGCAAAGTTAAATTCAACCCAACCATCTTTACACGCTAAGCTATTATCCTGCCAGGTAGACTTACCTCCATCATAAAGCTTGTCACATGACCATCCATCACCATCTTGATAGGAACTTGAAGAAGAACAGTTAATTGGATATTGTTTTTTTAATACTGTAACAACAGTCGTTGAAGTTGTAGATGTTGTAGATTGTTGAACTATCTCTACTTGTTCTATAATTTCTTCCGCAACATTTTGATTATAAAAATAACTTGCTAAAGCTATAAAAGGAATTAAAAAAGTTAAAAAAACTACAGCTCTTATTCCGGGAACTTCTGTCCTTGAAGGCATAGGCGTCGCCCCATAGGTTGATAATGGTTTGTTTAGTAATTTTTCAGGGGCTTTTTTTGTTCTCTCAATAGTTTCACCCTGACCAGAATCTTTGTTTTCCATATCTTTAAGACTTAAACCCAGCCAATCTCCACAACTAGAACAAAACTCTAATTCTTTTTCTACAACTGCTGAACAGCTATTACATTCAATTTTTTCCATAAACTACAAATTAATATCTATATAAACAAATAATACAGTAACATTCAAATAAAAAAATGACTCATATATAAAAGAGATTATATGCAAAATAATAAAAGCGTATTAGCACAGTTGTTACCAGGGGAACCCTTAAGAATTGGTGTTGATCTAATAGCAGATAAAAAGTCTGGTGCACTAATTGTTATAGGGTCATCACAAAAGCTTGATAAAATATCTTCTGGTGGTGTTGAGCTTATAAATTGTGAATATTCACCAGAAATGTTAAGTGAATTAGCAAAGATGGATGGTGCTATAATTATTGACAAATTTGTTACAAAAATTTTAAAAGCCAATGTACATTTAAACCCTTCAAGTGCATTAAATACTACTCAAACAGGTACAAGGCATAGGACTGCTGAAAGAACCGCTGAAGAGACTGACTTAACTGTCATTACTATTTCTGAAGAATCTTCTATAGTAAAAGTATTTACAGATTCAGAGACTACTGAGTTAGAAGAACCCTCAGAAATCTTAGGTAGGGTTAATGAGTCATTACAGTCTGTTGACAGAATGAGAAGAAGATTTGATGACGCAGTTACTGAACTTGGAGAGCTTGAAATTGAAAACTCATTAAGTAATCAACAAGTACTTGAAGTAATTCAAAGAGGAGAGCTCTTAACTAGGTTGGCCAAGCAAGTACGTTCAGAAGCTTTACGCTTAGGTGGTGAGGCAGGTCTTGTTTTAATTCAAATAGATTCCTTAGAATCTGGAGTAACAAATACTTTGAATCTTGTATTAAGAGATCATTTACCAGCAAAAAAATATAGAAACATAATGAAAGCAAGCGAACAGATTTCTAGTCAATCTTATGATGAGTTAAATAATATTGATCATCTAGGTTTAGTTTTAGGAAAGCTACCTCTTGATGATTTATCTACTTCAAAAGGATATAGAGTTCTCGCAAGATTACCTAATTTGCCTGAGAATCTACATGATTCCATAATTCAGAAATTTAAAACTCTACCGAAGCTTTTATCAGCTTCTCCTGAAAAACTATATGAAATTGAAGGCATAGGAAGAGGTAGGGCGCAACAACTTCGTGATTATTTTGATACCTTACTTAAAAATATTGGGTTTTCATACTTAAATGGCCATTAAGTATTTTTATATATGTAGTAATGTTGTAATTTATGGCAACTAAAACAAAAAAAATTCCAAAAGATAAATATAAACCAAATCAATATGTAGTTCACCCTCATCATGGAGCAGCAAAAGTTATTAGAAAAGTAAATAAAAATGTAGAGATTTTTGTTGATGGGGAACCCAAAAGAAAAAAAATTCAATATTTTGAAATAGAAGTACTAACTGATGGCTTATTAGTAATGGTTCCCGTTGCAAGTGTTGATGAAGTAATAAGACCAGTTATTTCAAAAAACGCTGTTTCTAAAAAAGTTTATCCAATCTTTAAAGAAAAGCCTGAGGAAGCAGGTACCAATTGGAGTAGATGGTATAAAGTCCTAACTGAAAAAATGACATCTGGAGATGTTATTCAAGTAGCAGAAGTAGTCCGAGATTTGACCCATGCTCAAATAAATAAGGGTATATCCCCAGCTCTCAAACGCATGCTTGCAAAAGCAAGAACTACTTTAGCAAGTGAAATTGCTTGTGCTCTTAAGGTAGATGAAGAAACTGCAATTGCAAAAATTAATCAGCATCTTCCAGAAGAAGACCCAGAAGACGGTTTATAATCAAAATAAAACATCTTAATTAAGGTAAACATGTTAGTCGGCATTGGTTTTGATATACATAAGCATTCTGAAAATTCAGACTTGTATCTTGCAGGACTCAAACTTGATGGAGTTGGCTTTGAAGCTCATTCTGATGGCGATATCATACTCCATGCTCTTTGTGATGCACTTCTTGGTGCAGTTGGGAAAAAAGATATAGGCTACTACTTTCCTTCTAATGCAAAAACACCAGAAAATATAAGCAGCTTAAAAATACTCGAAAAGGTTTTGATGGAAATAAAATACCCATCTTTAAAAATTAATAATATAGATATAATTTTCATTTCGCAGGTTATAAATGTTGCTAAATTTAGAGATAAGATTGAAGAAAATCTTGCAAACTTATTGGATATTAAATCATCAATAATAAATATTAAAGGAAAAACCACTGACAATCTAGGAATTATAGGAAACCAATCTGCTTCTTCTTGTCAGGTTATAATCTCTCTTACAAATGCTTAATTTATACAATACTTTGACAAAGTCTGAAGAAATTGCTGATTTTCCATCTAATGAAGTAAAAATTTATCTGTGTGGACCAACTGTACAATCTTCACCGCATATTGGTCATGGTCGATCAGCAGTTGTTTTTGATTTTTTATTTAGATATTTAAAATATTTAGGGAAAGAAATTATTGTTGCGAGAAATATTACTGATATAGATGACAAAATTATTGAAAAATCACTTGAACAGGGGATTACTTATAGTGAACTTACTAAAAATGTTTCTAAAGAATTTATTCAAGCTTATGCAGCACTAAATTGTTTAAAACCGACTTATGAACCGAAAGCAACTGAATCTATTGATGAAATTATTGATTTCATTAAAATTCTTGAAGAGAAAGACATTGCTTACCAAACAAGCTCTGGGGTTTACTTTGATATAACTAGGTATAGTAAATATTTAGAACTATCTGGAAGATCAATAGAAGACCTACTAAGTGGAACACGAGTTGAGTTTATAGAGGGTAAGAAAAATAATGAAGATTTTGCATTGTGGAAACTTGCAAAAGAAAATGAACCTAGTTGGAAATCACCATGGGGACAAGGAAGACCAGGGTGGCATATAGAGTGCTCAGCGATGATTCATGGATTATTTGGAAATAAAGGAATTGATATCCATTGTGGAGGAAATGATTTAATATTTCCACATCATGAAAATGAACGTGCTCAATCTGAAACAGCATTCAATTCAAAATTTGTAAATTTCTGGCTTCATAACGGAATGGTGAACCTTGCAGGAAAAAAAATGTCAAAATCAGAAGGAAATATCAAGTTGCTTAGTGAATTTCTGGATATGTTTGACGGTAATACAATTAGGTATTTTTTCTTAAGAGCGAATTATAGGAAACCACAAGAATTCTCAGAAAATTTATTAAAAGAATCTAAGAAAACATTTGTGAATCTATCCAGCTTTGTTGGAGACATTAATTCAGACCCAGTAGATGAACATTTAATTAAAATTTTTGAAGAATCTATGAATGATGATTTAAATACACCAAAATTTGTTGGAGAAATGTTTAACTATATAAATCTCAACAGAAATAAAGATCAAGAAAAAACATTAAAAATTAGATCAACGATTAAATATATTTTTGAAACTCTTGGGTTTACCTTTGTAAGCAAAGAACAAAATCAAAATAATGAAATATTTAGAGAATTTTTTATTCAATATGAGATTATATTTACAGATGTTAATTCATCAATGTCCGACTATATTGCAATGAGACAAGAACTCAGGAAACAAAAAAAATATGAATCTGCAGATAAAATGAGAAAAGATATTGAAAGTATTGGAATAATTATTGAAGACGGGATTGAAAGTGGATGGCGTTGGTCAACTAATTGAGGGTATCAATGCTCTTGAAGCAGCATTAAATTCCAACAGGGTTAAAAAAGTTTATCTTTTTAATTCCTCTAAGAATACTTCACAAAAACTAAAACAATTAATTGAAAAAATAGAAAAGAAAAATCTTGAAATAGAAGTTGTAAAAGATCCAAAAAAATGGAATTTCCACAGTCGACACAATATAGTTGGGATTTGTATTGATAAGAAAATTTACAATGAGACAAATTTTGAAAAAGTATTAAAGAATAAAATATTGATTCTCGATCATATCCAAGACACAAACAATTTTGGAGCAATTGTTAGGAGTGCTGCAGCATTCGGTTTTGAAACAATTTTTATCCCAAAGAAAAGATCTGTAAAGATTACTGAGAGAACTTTTTCAATTGCGTCTGGAGGGATGGAGTATATAGATATTGTTTTATATAATTCTATTTTTTCACTTTTGAAGAAAATAAAAGCAAATAATTATTGGACTATTGGCCTAGATATGAGTACTAAAGATAAAATTAAAGATATTAATTTAACTAATCAGAAAGTAGCATTAGTTTTGGGTTCAGAAGAGAATGGAATTAGTTCTGAAATTCAAAAAAAACTCGATCTTACAGCACAAGTAGACATGACTGAAAACATGGAATCATTAAATGCTTCCGTAGCTGCTGCTATTGCTATGCATCAAATATTTATTAAAAAATAGATTTATTCGTTTCTCTCTTTGCTATTATTTTAATGTTCGCCGGAGTAGCTCAGTGGCAGAGCAGCCGCCTTGTAAGCGGCAGGTCAGGGGTTCAAATCCCCTCTCCGGCTCCAAGTGAAAAATTATCAAGCAACATTTAGAAATATTTTTTATTTCATTCTTGCAATTCAAGTTTCTTTGTATTTATTTGGATATTTAAGACCTTCAATAATTTATGATTATCTAGATAATTGGCCTATATCAATACTTCCAATAATTTTCTTATTTATAAATAAGAGTTATTTTAAAAATGAATCATTAAAAAATTACTTATTTGCAATTTTAATTTTTATTTTTTCTGCTTTTCCAATTATTCTTTTGACAGGGGTTAATGCGTTAACAACAAACTCATTTAATGCAGAATTTCAAAATTTTGAATTAAATGAAGACATTGACTATGTTCTTAGTATTGATATAGATGGTTCAGTAAACATAGACTTCTTTGAAGGTAGTGGTTACAAAGCTGATATTATAAATTTGCCAGGAAATATTGGCTTTCCAGAGGCGATCGAATCGAATCTTGGAAACCCTAGACCTATAAGTATGAGAGAGGTATCAACCGATAGACTGTTAAAAGTTAGTGGATGGAATATTAATTTAGGCAATAATACTAACTGGCTACTGAATATTCTTTCATTTGATTCTACTTATTATTTAGATAGTCCTAATTTAAATTCATCAAACTTGATTGGTACTGGTGAAATATTCCTTGGTTCCAATTTAAGTTCTGGAGATATTGTTCTAAATGGTAACTTTAAAGTAACTGTAGATAAAAAACTCCCAATCGTTGTTGTAGGTAATGCTGAGGTACCAGCAAATTGGATTAATGCTACAATAGGATATTTAAATCAAAGTAATGGAAGTTATGATTTAAAAGTGATTGTTGAAGATGGCTCAGCTGTTATTTTTGAAGAAGGAGATTAATTAGGTGTTAGACCAATTAGGTAATGGGCTTTTGCTGGGAATAATTATTTCAGTAGCATCTGTTGCTCTTTCTTTACTCTATGGGGTTACAAGGATAGTGAACTTTGCTCATGGAGAAATTATTGCTTTAGGTGCAATTGCAACTCTATTTTTATCAAGCCCAATAGATTACCGTTTTTTGTTTCTGGATAGATTTACACCATTAGGTCTCAATTTTGTAATCTCATGCTTATTAGCTGTTTTGATATGCGGTTTATTTGGTGGTTTGTTGGAATTACTTTTATTTAGACCCTTAAGAAAAGCCAATGTTGGAAATATCGCAGTTCTTGTTGTTACCATAGGTCTTTCAATTTTTATAAGACACTTGTACCTATTGTTTGCGACTGGCCGTGTACAAAACTTTCCTTTGGAGTTACAGAGAAGACAAACTTATCTATTTTTTGACATGACTCCAAGAAACTTAAAAGTACTCATTATAGGAATATTTGTAATGGTTTTAATTGGTCTTTTACTTACATATACAAAGCTTGGTAAAGCAATGAGGGCGGTTAGAGATTCTGAAGAGCTCTCCAGTGTTTCTGGAATTAATTCAGATAATATAATTTTAATTACCTGGATCTCATCAAGTATGCTGGCAGGCCTCGCAGGAGTTTTCCAAGCAATAATTAATGATGTTAGGTGGAATATGGGTTTTTTAATTCTTTTGTTAATTTTTGCTGGTACGGTTTTGGGTGGAATTGGGACTTCTTTTGGAGCAATGGTAGGTGGTTTTATTATTGGTATTTTAGTCCAGGTATCTGTTGGACTTCCATTTATGGAGGGTCATACTGAGGCAAAAAATGCAGTGGCTCTAGGAATAATGATTGTAATTTTACTATTTAGACCTCAAGGAATATTTGGAAAGAAAGAAAGAATATCTTGAATTCGCTATCAATTTCTAAAAGAGTCATTTTTACCATCACCATTACGTCATTTTCCATTTACTTGGTATTTCTTTTCAATCCTGAGGGTGCGTTGAGAATATTGATTAACATCTTAACCTTTGCTGGAATTTACGGATTAAGTGCAATTGGTTTGAATGTTCATTTTGGATGGACAGGCCTTTTAAACTTTGGTCACGCATCATTTATGGGAATGGGTGCTTATGTGACACTGCTTTTAATGCCACACGCAGCAGGAAGAGAAGGAGAGATAACTACAACAGGCTTACCAATCATTGTTGCTGCCTTTTTTGGTATTGCAGCAGCTGCTTTATTTGGATTACTTTTAGGATTACCAGCTATAAGACTTAGGGGAGATTACTTAGCCATTGTAACTATTGCTGCTGCAGAAATATTTAGATTAGTAGTTAGAGATTTAGAGTCTATAACTGGTGGTGTATATGGAATAATTTCATACACAGAAAACTTACAAAAGTTTAGGCCAGAATTCATAAACAATTTATCTTTAAATTATGAGTTTGCACCGGCACAAGCCTGGGTAGGCATGATAGCTTGGATTTCAATTTTTTTAACCTTGTTACTACTAAAGAGACTTAATAACTCACCTTGGGGTAGAGCATTAAGGGCTGTTAGAGAGGACGAGGATGCAGTAAGGGCAATGGGAAAAAATGCTGTATGGTTAAAACTTCAAAGTTTCATGCTAGGTGCTGGAATCGCTGGGCTATCAGGAGCTCTTCTTGCATTCAACTATGGATCTCTTGAAACAACTGTTTTTGTACCCCTACTTACATTTTATGTTTGGGCAATCATGATTCTTGGAGGAGTAGGTAGCATTACCGGTCCAATCTTTGGATCTATTATTTTTTGGGTCATTATCTCAGAAACTGATAGGCTTGCGTATATTTTTTTTGAAAATGCAAATGGTCAACAGCTTGCAGGGGTTCGGTTTCTACTTGTCGGTTTGTTAATTATGTTGCTAATGATTTTTAGACCTAGTGGACTCCTTGGAAAGAAGGAGGAGCTTTTACTCGATGTCAAATAATCTTTTAGAAGTAAAAAATTTAAAAAAGTCCTTCGGTGGTATTCAGGCTGTAAATATTAACGAGCTTAAGTTTAATAAACATCAACTAACTTCAATTATTGGACCAAACGGAGCTGGAAAAACAACTTTTTTTGATTTGATTTCAGGTTTTCAGACATCAGATAGTGGTGAAATATTTCTAAATGATATTAATATCACAAATTCACATCCATATAAGATTGCAAGAATGGGAATGATTAGAACATTCCAACTAACTAAAGTGTTTGATAGAATGACTGTTTTGGAGAACTTAATGTTTTCAGGATCTTCGGTATCAAATGATTCATTAGTTAAATCAATTATTAAAACTAAAAGACAAAGAAATTATGAGAATGATTTAAAAGATAAATCTTTTGAAGTTATGGAAGAGTTGAACATATCACATATGGCAAATGCGTATGCTAGAGAACTTTCAGGGGGACAAAAAAAATTACTTGAGCTAGCAAGGTCAATAATCAATAATCCAGATACTCTCCTTTTGGATGAGCCTTTAGCAGGAGTTAATCCAAAACTTGCCGAAGATTTGCTAGGTCTGATACAAAAGCTTGCCTCTAATGGAATTTCAATTTTAATGGTTGAACATAACATTGAAGCAGTTATGAAAATATCAGAAAGAATTGTAGTTTTGTCTGAAGGATCATTAATAGCTGATGGAAGTCCAGGTGAAATCAGAAATGATAAAAATGTAATTGAAGCTTACTTAGGTAAATCTAATGATTAAAACTGTACTTGAATGTAATGGAATAGCAGCTGGTTATGTAAAAGGATTAAATATATTACAAGGAGTCGATTTAGTTGTTAAGGAAAAGGAAATTGTTTCAATAATTGGACCTAATGGAGCCGGAAAATCCACACTTCTTAAAGCAATTATGGGTTTAATTGATATATCAGGGGGAAGGTTCTACATAAATGGTATAGAAAAAACTAATCTTGCAACTCATAAAATAGTAGAAGAAGGTATTGGATATGTTCCTCAGGTAGCAAATGTTTTCCCATCTTTAACAATTGAAGAAAATTTAGAAATTGGCTCCTGGAGTTTAAATAAGAACCAAAAGGAAAGCTTAAAACACATATATGAAAAGTTTTCATTATTAAACGATAGAAAAAAAGATAAAGCTGGAAATCTGTCTGGAGGGCAAAGACAAATTTTGGCTTTAGCGAGAGCATTAATTACAAAACCAAATTTATTATTATTAGATGAGCCATCAGCGGGTCTTTCTCCGGTAGCTATCAATGAAGTGTTTTCAATAATAAATGACATAAATAAGTCTGGTGTTTCAATATTGTTAGTCGAACAAAATGCCAAAAGAGCACTCAGTTTTAGTGATAGAGGTTATGTTCTTGATCAAGGTCGTAACGCATACCAAGGAAAAGGTGAAGAATTATTGAACGATTCAAGAGTTGTTGACTTATATCTTGGAAAGTTATAAAAAAAAGGCCTGAATTAACAGGCCTTTTTTTACATCTAATTAAAGATTATGAACCAAAGTCCACTGATTTAAGGACAGGGTTTGTATCACCCTCAGTTGTCCAAATATCATATGTAGCAGCAGTCGGGTCACCAGCTTGATCTAATTCGACCTCACCAGAAGCACCAACATAGTCTACATCTACTCCGTCAGCTGCAAGTGCTATACAAGCAGCCCCAATACATTTTTCACCACCAGATGATGCAGCAACTAAACCAGAAGCAATTTCTGGACCAGTTACACCATTAGCAGCTGCTGATATTGCCATTAACATGACAGCATCATAAGCCTGTGGAGCGAAGATGAATGTTGGAGAGCCATCAGCTGATACTCCAGCATAGGCTGCTTCAAATGCATCTTTAGCTTCACCCGCTGCAGAACCAGGTGCTGTTCCCTTGAATCCATCAAGTGCAGTACCTAGACCACACAATGAAGCAAGACCAGCATCTTTAACACCATCAGTCATATACCAAGGAGTGTCAAGAAGACCTTGTTCGAATGCAGGTTGAAGAACTCCACAACCAGTTTCTGGAAATAAAATTCCAACTATAGCCTCAGCGCCACCCTTACCAACAGCTGTTACTTCAGAAGTAAATTCTGTAGCGTCAGTTGCATGGTAAACAATAGTCTTTACTGTTCCACCAGCTGCTTCAAATGCTGCAGCAGTAGCTTCAGCAAGACCTCTACCATAAGAGTCTGCTCTTGAGATTATAGAAACTGTTTGTACACCGTCTTCGACAAGTAATGATGCTAAAACATCACCTTGAAGAAGATCTGATGGAGCAGTTCTTGCATAAAATCCCTTTTTATCAATTTTTGTAAATTGAGGACTTGTATTTGATGGAGATACCATTACAACTTCTGCAGCAATTGCAGTGTCAAGTATTGCTAATGAGGTACCGCTACATGCAGCTCCCATAACACCTTGTGCACCTTGTGCAATTACGTCATTTAAACTTGTAAGAGCAACAGCTCCATCACAACCACTATCACCCTCAATGAGGACTACTGGTTGTCCGTTTATACCGCCAGCGGCATTGATTTGCTCAACAGCAAGAGCTGCACCTAGTGCAATACCAGGTCCCAACGATGCTAAATCACCAGATAATGGCATTAAAGATGCCAAAACTAATGGGTCAGCAGATGGGGCGACTGTAGTAGCAGGAGCTTCTGTAGTAGCAGGAGCTTCGGTTGTTTCAACCTCTACCTCATCAACTACTTCATCCGCGCCGCCACAAGCCACAGCAACAAGTGCCAAAATCGCAATCAAAGCCAAAGCTTTGCGATTCTTCATATATAATTTCCTTTCAGTCACTGAAATTAAAAAAACCTACTAATTTGTAGGAATTATTAAAC
>JAOMBT010000012.1 GCA_028344675.1 Acidimicrobiaceae bacterium
AATTCGATAAATCCAAGTACTAAAAGTTGAATCTCCCCTAAATTTTTCTATTGCTTTCCATGCTCTAATAAATGATTCCTGTGCAACATCATTGGCCATCTCTCTATTTCCGGTTAATTTGTAAGCTAAAGAAAAAACAAGCTCTTGATGTCTTATTACAAGCTGTTCAAATGCAGCCTTTTCACCCAATTGTGATTTCTTAACAAGTTCGGAATTAGAGATTTCCCCAGTGTTGTCATTTAATTTAGATATAGTACTCATTTCTATAATTAAGAATAATTACGATAAAACAATAAAGCTATCTTTTTTCTCTATGTAATGTATGTTTTCTCAATCTAGGACTATATTTCATTAATTCCAATCTATCGGGAGTATTGGTCTTATTTTTTGTAGTCACGTAATTGTGATCGCCAGTTTCAGTACAGACCAATGTTATGGGTGGTCTTTTATCTGAAGCCATTTTTTCTCCTTTTCTAACTTGTAGCGGCGGGCAGACTTGAACTGCCGACCTCACGATTATGAGTCGTGCGCTCTTACCAGCTGAGCTACGCCGCCATAAGACTTAGTTTAGCCTCTGAGCCCTCTTCCGGGATTGAACCGGAGACCTCTTCCTTACCATGGAAGTGCTCTACCGACTGAGCTAAGAGGGCAAAGTGCCGAGAGTAGGATTCGAACCTACGAAGGCTTAGCCGGCAGATTTACAGTCTGCTCCCTTTGGCCGCTCGGGCATCTCGGCGTAACAATAAAGTCTATATAGAGTTTAGATTATAAATAAAAATTAGTGAGATGAATTTTTATTTGATTAGGATAATTTTATGGATAAAAAAATACATAAATTAATTGATAAATGGCTTGATAAAAATGTTATTTCTCAATCTGTTTATGACGAAATTTTAAAGTTTGAAAAAGATGTAAATCCATCACCAAAATCTAAAGTTGCAAAAGCGATAACATTAATAGGTAGTCTTTTTCTACTGTCTGGTTTACTTGGAACCCTGCCACTAATTTGGAACAATTTAGCTTATTGGGCTCAATTAATTCTTTTGATTGTAACAACTACATTTTTAATATACGCAGCAAACTACAGTGAAAAATTTGAAGACAAAAATTTATTTATATTTAAATCTTCTGAAAGGGTTTCATCTGTTCTTTATTTAATATCAACAATTTCTTTTGGTTCTGTAGTGGTTTTTACGTTAAATATTATCAATCAATCAACAAGCCAGAACATTTCAGAGGATATTCAGATTTTGATTGTGTCGCTTTTTGTGGCTGCTTATTCTTTGTACTTATACTCTAGGACTAGACAAACCTTTCAACATGTGGCTCTTTTTTATTCGTCAATATTTTTTCTAGGTTCTTTAGGTAATATTATTTTTCCAAATATTGAGCCATGGGCTGGAGGTTTATTTTTAATTTCAATTGGATTTATTTGGGGACTTTATACTTTAAATGAGATTCTTGGACCTAGTTGGTTGGGTTACTTTCTCGCTACTTCAACAATCTCCATTGGATCAGTCGTTTCGATAGACAACTTGTTTGGCAGTAATGATTTACTTGAGATAATATTTTTGATTTTAGGTTCAGTTCTTTTTGTGTGGGCTAGTATTCAGCTCTCAGAACAAGTCATTTTTTACATAGGTGGTTTAGGTTTAGTAATCAATCTTCCAAGGCTTATAACAGAATTACTTCCTGACAATATCTGGCCACCTTTAATTCTTTTCTTGGTAGGTGGAGTGCTGGTAGCAGTTGGTCTTTATTTAAACTCTATAAGAGAAAATATAAAAAATAATGACTAACAGACGATTATTGATTGCCTCTATCGCAATTCTTATAACAACAACAATTGTTGTTGCAGTATTTGGAATTGTTCCACTTCCAAACTATGAAGATTTAGCATCAGAAAATAATTTTGATGGAAAACTAATTTACTATGTTGAGAGACAATCTGAAAATATAATACCTCCAGCTCCGGACATTGTGGATTCGTGTATCTTTTATATTGATTTATTGTCTGACTTATTAGCGGAAGAAAAGATAATATGTAGTAGTGATCTTTACAACTTTTCTTCTGATATTAATTTTTATGATGCACAGATTTATGATGAAAATAAAATACTTCTTTCATATTGGGACTATCAAGCAGGTGACGAAAGAAGAAATTTAATTGTTGATATAGAATCTGGAGAAATTTCTGAGGATGCAAATAAGAGTTTTTTTGCAGAAAAAAACAGAATGAATGCTTACGGAGAAAAGTTGATTGATCCTTGGGAAACTTCTGATTATAACTCTCGAGTTATTGGAGTATATTACGCTGATAGAATCAAAAATATTGAAGTTTTTTCTTCACGTGCTCCATCAAGCTATTATTTTGAGTCCTTTCATTGGTCACCAGATGGAAATAATATAATTGCTGGAGACTCAGAAAACAATTTAATTATATTTTCTAAAAACAAATCATTTAATCCTTTAAAAATAGAAATAAATACTAATTTGCAAGATGGGGATAAGTTGGAATTAGTTCAAGTTTTAGGTTGGACTAACTAATTAAATTTATTCTTAGGTCTTACGCCAATCTCACTAATAACATGTGCTGCACTTTTATTAGCAATTTCTGCAGATTCAGTTAAATTCAATCCTTTTTGGAGCCCAAAAAGATATCCACCAGCAAAAAAATCACCTGCACCGGTTTTGTCTATGACGTTGGCTTCTGTTGCATTGAAATTGTGTTGCTTACCTTCATTTAAAATTAATACACCCTCTGACCCTTGAGTGCAAATTAATTGCTTAATGTTAGGAAATGATTCTTGAAAATTTTGAATTGATTCGGTTGTTGTGTTTTTTTCGAAGAGTGCATTTAACTCATCCTCGTTGCAAAATACAAAATCGATATCACTTTTAATGAAGTCTATAAAGCTCTCTCTATGCATGTCTACACAAAAGACATCAGATAAACTTATAGCGTTTAGGCCACCCGATTCTTTATTTAACTTTGCTGCATGAAGAAAAGCTTCTTTACTTGAAGTCTTATCCCACAAATACCCCTCCATATACAGTATTTTCGCATCTGAAATTGAATTTTCATTTAAATCTTTAACTGACAGGTATTCACCAGCACCAAGATAAGTATTCATTGTTCTTTCACCATCGGGAGTAATAAAAATTGCACATAATCCAGTTTGATTATCTTCAGACTCATAAACAGTAAAGTCATTTAAACCAGAATCTTTAAGACTTGTTTGAAACTTTTTACCTAAATCATCATTTGAAATTTTTCCTATAAACCCTACATCTCCTCCAAGCTGAGAAATCCAGTATGCTGTATTTGCTGCAGATCCGCCTGCCTCGTAAATTGGATTTTCCATATTTTGGAGTAGAAAATTTGAACGATCCTTATCTACAAGAGTCATTCTTGCTTTATTTAAATTCAATTCATTAATTTTTGAATCTTCTATTTGAGTTAAGGAATCAACCAGTGCATTACCAATACAAATTATCACAAATAAACCCTAGATGATTTCCCCAGAATTACCATCTAAGTTATAAATTTCATCAGTAAAGTTTTTAACCTGCTTCATACCTCCTGATAAATTGTATGATTCAATATTCTTTGAAATCATAAAATTGGTTACTCTTTCAGACCTGGCTCCGGAACGACATACAAAAATATATTTCTCATTATTTTTAAAATCATCAATATTTTCTATGATTTCTCCCATTGGTAAATGCATAGCACTTTTGTGATGACCAGCATCCCATTCATCCTGCTCCCTAACATCAACTAGTTGATAACCTTCTTGAAGTAAATCTTCAAGATTTTCTGGTTCTAGAGAGGGTGTATTATTAATATCTAATTCCACTTTGGCGCTGCCTTAGTCTTCTTACTCTTTCCTTGGTTGGCGGATGGGTAGAAAATAATTTGCTAAAACTGTTACCAGAAAATGCTTTAAGTGGGTCCGAAATAAATAATTGGCTAACAGCTGGATTGACATCCATTGGAACATTTGCATATCTTTCAATTTTTTCTAATGCAGATGCTAAAGCTAAAGGATTACCAGAAATCTCAGCTCCAGTTTTATCAGCACCAAATTCCCTTGTTCTAGAAATTGCCATTCTGATGATTATTGAACCTATGGGTGCTGCAATCATTGCAATGACCATAACTGCAGGATGAGTATTTCTGTTTCTGTTACCGCCACCCCAAAAAACCATTCTGGACATAAATGAGATGGCTGCAGCCAACATTGCAGCAATGCTTGAAACTAAAATATCTCTATTTTTTATATGTGACAATTCATGTGCAAGAACTCCTTCTAATTCATCTCTATTTAAAAGCTTTAAGATGCCAGTTGTTACTGCCACTTTTGCATTTTTTGGATTTCTACCGGTTGCAAATGCATTCGGTTGGTCACTGTTAATTACATACAGTTCTGGCATTGGCATTTTTTCTTTTTGTATGAGGTGGGAAATTATTTGAGTAACTTCTTCATATTCCCCATCTTGTATTAGTTGAGCTCTTGTTGATTTAATAGCTAAACTTCCAGAAAAAAAGTAAATAAAAAAATTAAATACAGCTGCAAAAAAGAGCGCAGAGATTAAATCAAAACCTAGAGCAGTAGCTGAAAATAAGACAACTAGAGTCATTAATGTAAGTAATAATGTAGTTTTTACAAAGTTCATAATTTAATTATAAATTTGTAAAAATTATATCTTTTTTGCTTCCAAACAATAAAAGCCTCCAAGTCCATTTGAATCAATAAGTGCTTTAAGCCCGGATAAATAACTATTAATTTTTAAATTTTCTATTCCTTCTGATAACAAAAGCTTGTTTTGCAAACTATCAAAATACTCATTAAATCCGTTATTAATTAAAAAATCTCTTTGTAATAATAAACTTGATTCATAGCCCAAGGTTTTTAGTTTCCTTTTCACTGATGAAAAATTTATATCATAAGTAATATCTACATTTCCAGGTTCCAAAATTGGATCTACAGAAAGATGGTGGTCTTTATAAGTCCTAAGAAGAGATCTGTACTTCCTTTCAACTCTATCCTTTTGTTCAAAACCATAGTCAAAAAAGAGAATTGTCTTCGGGTTTAAATTATGAATTATATTTTCTAAAAATTTATCAATATTTGTTTGAACTTCTATATCTATATTTACATCGCCCTTTAATTGATTTGTTTCAATCCATTCAATGACCTCTTTTCTTGCATTTACAAAATCATATGAAAAACTATCGTCCTCTAAGTTAACCACTTTTTCATACCATTTATTATCTTTAAATACTGCAACTGAACAAGGGATATTGTCTAAAACTTCATTCCCAAAAACTAAGTCACTTTCTTTAAAAGTAAGGCCTTCTAAGCTTGCAACATTTTGAATATTTTTTTTACTCAACTCTACTCTTGCAGTCAAAGACAATTCAACAGCAATTTTATTTTCAGTATTTATTTGTTCAATAAGAGATCCCGTTCCAGAACCAAATTCAACAATATTTAAATCTAAATTGTTTTTTTGTATCCACTGATTTAAAATTTTTCCAAAATATTTAGAAACCTCTGGAGAAGTTAAAAAATCTCCACTTTTTTTTGATCTAACTTTTTTATTATTGAAAAAGCCATATTTTGAATAAAGAGCTTCCTCCATATATTCATCAAAAAATATTTTGTTGGTTTTATATTTTTTTTGAAGATATTTATTGAATTCAGTCAATTCCAAGTTTTAATTTCCAAAAAATATAGAGGAAACTTCTCCAAGATAGCTGAATATACCTGGAAATACTCCTGAAATAAATGTTACAAGAACAGTCAATGCGCCAACTACTTTAAGTGGATTCTGAAATTCAAAAGTCTTCTCTTGCTCAGGATTTTTTAATTCGTCCATCCATATGACCTTTGATATTCTTGCATAGTAAACAAGAGCAATAACAGCGTTTACTGCTCCAATGATTGCAAGTGAAATACCTACTATTTCTCCAGTGCTTAAAAGGCTTCTAAAAACTACAAACTTTGCAAACCAACCTCCAAGAGGTGGGATTCCAGCTAATGAAAAGAAGAAAACTGTTGTCAATACTCCAGCTAGAGGAGAGTGTTTTGCTACTCCTCCCCAATCATAAAAATTATCTGATCCAGCAAAATTGCTAAATAGATGTATAGACAAAAATGCCCCTAGATTCATGAATGCATAAATAATTAAATAAGTTACACTCGCAAATATACCATCTTGGTAATTTCCAGTTATCCCTGCGGCAGCAAGGGGTGCAATGATAAAACCTGCTTGTGATATTGAAGAATAAGCAAGTAGCCTAACCGGGTTAGATTGCTGGAGGGCTACTAAATTGCCTAAAGTCATAGTTGCGCCTGAGATAATTGCTAAAATCACTCCCCAGCTTTGACCAGATGTTTCAAAAACTTTTGTTAATAAGACGATTAAAGCAACAAAGCCTGTGGCCTTTGAGCTAACCGACAGATAGGCTGTTACCGGTAAGGGAGCTCCCTCGTAAGTATCTGGTGCCCATGAATGAAATGGAACAACAGAAATTTTAAAACCTATTCCTGAGATAACCAAGATTGAACTTAATAACAACACTGGTGAATCTCCTAATGCGTTCGATAGTAAGTATGTTGAAATCTCAGAAAATACTAATTTACCAGTGAGGCCATAAAGTAGCGAGAAGCCATATAATATGAGCGAAGCTGAAAGGACTCCTAAGAGGAAAAATTTAATTGCCCCTTCATTAGATTTTCTATCACCCTTTTTCCAACCAGACAACAAAAACATAGGTGTTGAGGCCAATTCGATTCCTATGAATATTGTAAGTAGGTCTCTCGAAGAACTTACAACTAAAGCACCTAACAATGAACTTAAAAGTAAGTAGTAATACTCTCCTTGGTAATATTTGTCGCTTTCAATAAAATTTATAGACAGTAGAAAAGTTAAGTAAGTTATAAGTATGAATAAACCCTTAAGAATTATAGAAAACTTATCAACAACATAGCTATTTTCAAATGCATATAAAGGGCTTGTGTAGCTTGCCCATTGAATTACCAAGGGGGCTAAAGAAGCTAAAGTGCCAAAAAGAGCAAAGGCTGCGACATAATATTTTGATTTTCTAGGGAGAATTAAATCTAATATCAAAGTTCCAACGATAGTAAATATAACAATTAATTCAGTTGATATTGCAAAATAGTTTATAGTAATTTTTAACCTCCAAATGCTTTAGTAAGAAGGCTTACAACAGCATCGTTGGTAGCTCCAAAAATCAGTTTTGGAAATACTCCTATTAAAATTGTCAATATTACTAATGGAATCCATGCAGCTAACTCATAACCATCTGCATCATGAAGTTCCATTTCATTCCATTCATCTGAAGGCTCACCAAGGTTAACTCTTTGTAGCATCCACAATAAGTATCCAGCAGTTAAAACCGTTCCAATGGCACCAGCTACCATTGAACCGCGAAAAATATTTACATTTAACCCATCTAAAGGATTAAAAGCTCCAAGTAAAGCCATGAACTCACCCCAAAATCCAGCCAACCCTGGTAGACCTAGTGAAGCCATTGCGGTAAAACCTAATAATGCACCTGTTTTAGGAAGTAACTTCATATTTCCGCCCAGTCGACCCATATCTCTGGTGTGGTATGTGTGTGCCATTGAACCAGATAAGAAAAATAACAAACCAGTAATCACACCGTGTGCAACCATACCAATGATTGCCGCATTTACTCCTATAGGCGTTAAGGAGGCAATACCTAACATTACAAAGCCCATGTGACCAACTGAAGAAAATGCTATTAACCGTTTAAGATCAGTTTGAGCAAGGCAGGCAAGCGATCCATAAATAATGCCTATAGCTGAAAGTATGGCAATTGCAGGAGCCCAAGCTTTTGCCTGCTCTGGAAGAATTGGTATTGCAATTCTTATAAAACCATAAGATCCTAATTTCAAGAGAATTGCTGCTAATAAAACTGATCCAACTGTTGGTGCTGCTGTATGCGCATCAGGAAGCCAAGTATGAAGAGGCCACATAGGAACTTTAAC
This sequence comes from Acidimicrobiaceae bacterium, assembly GCA_028344675.1. Classification (GTDB taxonomy): domain Bacteria; phylum Actinomycetota; class Acidimicrobiia; order Actinomarinales; family Actinomarinaceae; genus Actinomarina. The sequence goes on from JAOMBT010000012.1 coordinate 8,046, forward strand.
TGCAAAACCTAAAAATAAGACAGCAAAAACCAAAGTCGCAAATGTCCCAGTGAAGGCTCCGCTAGTGCCTAATTCAATTAGTTCAGGAATACTGAATGTTTTATTTCCTCTGTAATATAATCCAAGAAATCCTAATAACATAAAAGCAGATCCAAAAAGAGTGAAAACAAAGAACTTTATACTCGCATAAAGCCTTGTCTCAATTTGATTTTTAAATCCAGCCACTGACCTAACAGTTTTATCTCCCCAAATACCAATCATGAAGTACATTGGGAGAAGAACTATTTCAAAAAATACAAAGAACAAAATTAAATCTAAAGCAACAAAGGTTCCATTCATTCCTGTTTCTAGAACTAGGATTAATGCAAGAAAGCCCTTGGGACTTTTTGGCTCAGGTAAATGTTCGATTGAATAAATAATCGCAAGAACAGTGATGAACGTTGACAAAATCAACAGTGGAAGAGAAATACCATCAATTCCAATTTCGTAGTTGGCATTTATGCTTTTAATCCAAGTTATTTTATTACCTAGTTGTAACTTATCTGCATTAGAAAAATCAAACTGAGGAAGAAGTAAAACACTTAAAACAAAAGTAACAATTGAAGAGATTAAAGCAAAACCTTTTATTAAGAGCTCCTGGCTTTTAGGTATGGCAATTAAAACTAAAGCACTTACTATTGGCAGAAAGACCACTGCTGTTAGTCCTATACCGTTTGTTAATAACTCCACTTTTCCTCCTATATAATAAATAAAATTAATAAACTAATCGTCACAACGCCACCTAAAAACAACATTAAATATTGCTGTGTCCTGCCGGTCTGTAATAGTTTAACTTTTCCTCCAAAACTATCTGTTCCCGAGGAAGACATATTTAAAAATTTATCAATTCCATTTTGATCAATGTTGTTATAAATTATTGCTCCCAAAAATGAAGCAATTTGACCAAAACTGTTTATGAACCTATCAATAACATTTGTATTAAAAACATCTACTGCTTTAGCCATATTAATTTTGATTGGATCAATAATAAATTTAAAGTAAAAGTCGTCTATATAATATTTATTTTCCAAAACAGTCCAAATGGGTTCGACCTTTATCTTACTGTCACCTGTTTCTGCACTACCTTGCAACTGATACAAATAATAGCCGAGCGCTATTCCAATCAATCCTGCAGTCAGTCCTAAACCTAGTGCAAATAAATCAAAACTTTCAGGATGATATTCAATGATAGGAGTTTTACGTGTAGTTACCCAGTCAGTAAATCCTGTATATACGCCTGGTATATTTACCCATCCTGAGCCTGCAGCAAGAACTGCTAGAACTATTAATGGTGTTGTCATCATGCTGTCTGACTCATGAGGGTGTCCATGCCCTCTGTATTCACCCAGGAATGTTAGAGATACTGCTCTTGTCATATAAAAAGCTGTGATGAAGGCGCCAAGTACGGCAATGAAGAAAAATGTAGTTTCACCCTCATGATTAAATGAAGCTAAGATTTCATCTTTAGAAAAGAAACCAGCAAATGGTGGTAATCCTGCGAGAGCTACTGTTCCAATTATGAATGTTGAAAAAGTCTTTGGCATGACTTTTCTTAAGCCGCCCATTTCTAACATGCTATTGCTGTGAACTGCATGGATTACTGAACCTGCACCTAGAAATAAAAGAGCTTTAAAGAAGGCATGTGTCCAAAGGTGAAAAAGGGCAGCAGTATATGCTCCTGATCCAATTGCGGCCACCATGTAACCAAGCTGACTAATTGTGGAGTATGCAAGAACTTTTTTAAGATCATCCTGGACAACTGCAATAAGCCCAGCTGTCAGAAGAGTTATCACGCCAAATAACATAACAATATCAAGTGCTTCACTAGCTATGCTCTGATAAAAGGGAAACATTCGAGCTAATAAATATACGCCAGCTGTAACCATAGTTGCAGCATGCATTAAAGCAGACACTGGTGTTGGTCCTGCCATTGCATCTGGCAACCAGACATGCAAGGGAAATTGAGCGCTTTTGCCCATTGCCCCAATAAACAATAAAATTCCAGCAGTGAATGCTACATTTGTAATTCCGTCATAATCATGAGTAGCTTGATATAATATTTCAGAGATTCGAAGAGTTCCAGTATTTAAAGCCAAAATAATAATACCAATCATTAAACCTACATCAGCAATTTTATTGGTTATAAATGCCTTCATTGCAGCTGATGAATTATCTTTCTTTTCCCAATAGTGACCTATTAACAAGTACGAACAAACGCCTACTAACTCCCAACCAATTAATATCTGAATAAGTGTTGGGGAAGAAACTAAAACTAACATACTTCCAGCAAACAATGTCAACGAAGTAAAAAAGAAAGTATACCTTATCTCACCTTGCATATAATTTGTAGCATATATAAATACGAGTAAAGCAACTGTTCCTACTACAAAATACATCATGATAGAGAGACCATCAACCACCCAACCAAATTCAATATCAAATTGACCAATAGTGCCAACATTTACAAAAAATTCATTAGCAATACCTTGTGTGATGTGAAGATACATTAGCAAAACACTATAAATAAATATAGATCCAATTGTTAATAAAGCTACTTCGGCACCTTTCATTGGAAGATATTTACCAAAGAATGTAATTAATAGTGCTGCAAAAAAAGGAAGAACAACAAGTAGCCAGGAAAATTCTGCAAGGACTCCTCCGTCCGTATAAACAGCTTCTGCTTCAGCAAATAATATTAAACTATTATTTACCATTTCATCAAATCAAACTCATTTATATTTGCAGTTTGCCTATTTCTAAAAAGCATAAGAACAATAGCTAACCCAATTCCAACTTCTGCAGCAGCAATCGTGATTATAAATATCGTAAAAATTTGTCCTTGCATCATTGTGTCAGCGAGCATCGTATCGAACATGATAAAATTTATATTTACTGCATTCAAAATAAGCTCAATCGAAAGCAATACCATAACTGCATTTCTTCTAACTAGAATTCCATAAATCCCGAGTGAAAACAAAGCTGCAGCAACAACTAAGACAGGTTGGACGATCATACTTGATCCTTGTCAATTAATGCTTCATCTTTTCTTGCTAATGTTATGCCGCCAATCAAAGCAGCAAGCAAAACAAAGGACACTAGTTCAAAAGGGAAGATAAATCTAGTTAGTAATATCTCACCTAAAAGCTCAGTTGATGACCCAGAAGCTATATTTACCTCCCCATCAAAATTATTTATTAAAATATATGAAAATAGAAGAAAAATTGATCCCGATATAGCTGCACCCATTTTTTTGTTTTTATCATTATCAAGTTCGGCATTTTTTCCAAGCGGTGCCCGAGTAATCATAATTCCGAACAAAAAGAGAACTATGACAGCCCCTATGTAAACTAAAACCAAAACGAGAGCTACAAACTCTGCTGACAATATTAAAAACAAAATTGCAGATAATGCGAGTGTGAATACAAGAGAAATTGCAGCGTGAATAACATTGGAAGTTGTAACAACCCTAATTGCTGTTGAAATTAACCCAAGAAGTATGAAATAGATTACAATCTCAAAAATTTCCATTTTTAGCTTTCTAAACCTTCAGCCTCTGGAACAGTTTTCAACCAACCATCTAATCGTTCTTTATCATGTAACATGTCTCCCATATTAAACTCAGAGTACTCATATTCAGGTGTCCAAAATAAAGCATCGAATGGACAGACTTCTACGCAAATTCCACAATACATACATAAGGCATAATCAATATCGAACCTATCTAAAACAGCTCGACTTCTTTGCCTACCTCCAGGTTTTGATGGAGGTTGTAATTGTTTATGACCCTCAATGTAAATACACCAATCGGGGCATTGACGTGCACAAAGCATACAGCTGGTGCATGCTTCTTGATCTAAAGCAATAACACCTCTTGCTCTTGGTGCAACTTTTTCTTTTTCAAACGGATAATTCACGTTTGGTTTTGAATGGAATGGTGACAAAGTTTTTAGCATATTAACAATAACTATCTTTATCCCAATAAGAAATCCAGGAACTTTAGGTCTAAGCGTCTTCATTAGAATCCAACTTTCATAACTGCAGTTACAAGAATGTTAATCAAAGATACGGGAATAAGTATTTTCCATGCAAGGTTTTGCAATTGATCTTCTCGAAATCTTGGTTGTGACCATCTAACGGCAACAAGGATAAAACCTAAAATAGCCGTTTTTGTTAAAAGAACAACAGGTCCATAAAAATTTACCCATTCAGTTGGCAAAAATGGCGCATGATAACCTCCAAGAAATAATGTAGAAGCTATTGCACATAAAATAAACATATTCATATATTCAGAAATATAAAAAATAAGAAATCTAATACCAGAGTATTCTGTCATAAAGCCCATGGTTAATTCTGATTCACCAATTGGCATATCAAACGGCACTCTCATCATTTCAGCTGTTGCTGCAACCATAAAAATTAAGAAACCAATTATTTGACCACCAACAACAAAAGGAACTCCCCATTCAATTTGTTTTTCTACAATTCCAACCAATGACATAGTTTCGGCTTGAATAACAACTCCAACGACAGCTAGTATAAGTGGAAGCTCATAAGCTATAAGCTGTCCTGCAGCTCTTAAACCTCCCATTAAGGAATATTTATTTGCTGATGACCATCCAGCGGTTAATACCCCTATAGTTCCTAAAGAACTTATAGCAAGAGCAAAGAAAATGCCCAATTCTAAATCTGCAACAACTAATGTTGGGCTCATTGGAACTATAGAAAAGAGTGCAACACATGAAACCATAACATAAGCAGGCGCCCACTTAAAGACTGGCCTATCAACTTCAGTAGGGATTATGTCCTCTTTTTGAACAAATTTAAGTATTTCAGCTACAGGGAATATGAAACCTCTAAGACCTACATGTAAAGGGCCCGGTCTTCGCTGCATCCATGAAGCACCTTTTACATCCATAATTGTAAAAATAATTGCACCATTCAATGCAACAGCAGCAAGCAATCCTACCTTAATTAAGACTTCTGTCATCTATCTACATCTCCAAGCACGAAATCTAAGCTACCCATAATGGCAATTAAGTCTGGCAACAAAGCCCCTTCAAGCATATTAGGTAAAATAGAAATGTTACTGAATGAAGCTGTTCGAACTTTAAGCCTATATGGTCCCAACCCACCGTCTGATACAATGTAGTAGCCCATTTCTCCTTTTGGATTTTCTGCTCTAACATATGTGCGTCCTTTAGGAACTTTTATAACTTTGGGGACCTTTGCTTGTAGTGGTCCAGAAGGCATTGAGTCAATTGCTTGCAATACTATTTTTGCCGATTCAACCATTTCCTTAACTCTGACATCCCATCGATCATAACAATCTCCATTCTCTCCAACAGGAATATCATATTCAAATTGATCATATGGTAAGTAATCTGTTTGGGTTCTTAGATCAGACTTCACTCCAGAAGCTCTAAGTATTGGGCCGGATACTCCAAAGGCTTCTGCGGTCTCAACAGTTAAAACACCAACATTTTTTGTTCTTTTTTTAAAAACTTCATTTCCACCAATTAAATTTTGAAATTGGTTAGCCGCCTCTATAACTTTTTGCATTGCTACTTTTGTATCTCTATAGAATCCAGCAGGTAGATCTTGGATATCTTTTTTTGTAGTAGGGCCTGCTCCGGCTGCTGGTTTTACTCCACCGATACGATTAAAGTTTGGATGAAAGCGACCACCAGTTACTGACTCAATTAAATCTAAAATTCTTTCTCTGTCTTCCATTGCATAAAAAATTGGAGTTAACGCACCAACTTCAAGAGCATATGCTCCAATAAATACAAAATGTGAAGAAATTCTAGCCATTTCAGTAAGTATTAGTCTTATGTATTTTGCTCTTTCTGGAACCTCGATTTCCATCAATCTTTCAGCTCCAGTGATAAATGGAATTTCGTTTGAGAATCCCGCAACCCAATCTATTCGGTTTACAAGTGTTGTAATCTGGGGATAAGTTCTGACTTCTGCCAGTTTTTCATAGCCACGATGCATGTACCCAAGAACGGGTCTAACATCATGAACTTTTTCCCCGTCTACTTTTGCAACCAACCTTAGCACGCCATGGGTTGATGGATGTTGAGGCCCTATGTTAAGTGTCATGTCTTCAGTTTCAATCTCCACAGATACAGATGCTTCTGAAAAACTATTTATGTTCTGTGGGTCTAATGCATTAACCATCTTTTGATTCTTCACTTTCTGATTCTTCAGGCATTCCCTCTACATCAACCTCACCAGGCCAAGGCTTAACTTCTCTACTAATTAATTCAAAAGATTTAAGCATAGGATTTCCTTCGTATCCATCAGGAAGATATAATTTTTCAAGATTTGGATGATTTTCAAAATTTATTCCAAACATTTCGAATGCTTCTCTCTCGTGCCAGTTTGCTCCGGCGTATATTTCCACAAGAGAATTAATCTTAGGGTCTGATTTAGCAATGCTTGTTGATACAATAATTAAATTTGTATTAGCTAAATCTGACAAGCATGTAATTATTTCGAAACTAGGTGAAACGCTCTCCTTAGGTGCTTCTCCAACAGAAACTTCATTGTCCCAATCTATTGCAGATAGCCAGGAGAAAAATTTTAAATTAAATTCATCTCTAAGGTTTTGATGTGTCTTAATCCACTCAGTTGAGTCAACTTTAATAGTTATTGTTTCAAACTCTAATGTTGCATCAGTAAAGCTTTCCTTTATTTTGTTAAAAAATTCTTCCATCTTAAATTGGCTCTGTTTGAACTTCTAACCATTTTTCTTGCATGTCTTCTCCACGAATTTTCTTCTGAAGAAGTATTATCCCTTCTTGAAGTGCTTCGGGTCTTGGAGGGCAACCAGGAACATAGACATCTACAGGAATTAATTGATCTACACCTTTTGTTACTGAATATGAATCCCAATATGGACCTCCACTATTTGAGCATGACCCCATGGAAATCACATATTTAGGTTCTGGCATTTGATCATAAAGTCTTTTAACTGACGGAGCCATTTTGTCAGTAACTGTACCAGCTACAATCATAAAATCAGCCTGTCGTGGAGATGCAGGAAGTGGAATTACTCCTAATCTCATAAAATCATGCCTCGGTCCACTTACAGCCATAACTTCAATAGCACAGCATGCTAATCCAAATTGAAAGTACCACAGAGAGTATGATCTAGCCCAGTTAAATACTGATGATATTGGTTTTGGAAGACCAAATTTATCTACGACTCCCATTTTAGAACATCCTTTCTTATTGCGTATATAAGACCAATTAACAAAATGAATATGAAAAAAAACATTTCGATTAATCCAAAATAACCTAGTTTCTCCAAATTAATTGCCCATGGAAAAATAAATACTGCTTCAACATCAAAAATAACAAAAAGTAAACCAAAAATGTAATACCTAACATATGTTTGACTCCATCCCGTCCCTACTGGGTCTACACCACATTCGTAAGTTTGAAGCTTTTCTGCATAAGGCTTGTTAGGCCTCAGAACTGACGCTACTCCAAGTAATAACACTACAAGAAATAGGCCAAATCCTAGGACTGCTCCTATGGTCACATAATCTTGAAAATAAGAAATCATACTTTATACTCTAGTCCCGCCTCTAAAAAGTTTACTTTTTTCTCAAACTTCATTGTAATTTTTTTGTAAGATTTTCATAAGTGATAAACAAATATTTTTTAGAAGAACCGAACATACTAGATTTATCTAAAGAAATTTTCAATGCCGTTGTAGATGAGAATTTAAAAATAGAAAATAGATTCGAATTAATTTCGAAAAAAATTGAAGATGCAGAAACAGTAAATTTTATACTTGCTGACGGTTTAGGATTTTCAAATTTACAATCTACAGATTCTTTTTTAAATAAGCACATTAATAATGTTGTTAATACAACTTTTCCATCATCAACAAATGTTGCTTTGACCACTATTGCAATGCAGGCAAACCCAATCGATCATGGAGTCTTTAGTTACTATATGTATGACAAATTAAAATATGGCTTAATCAACGCACTTAACTGGAACTCTGAAAATAAAAATTTACTATTATCTAAATATTTCAATAATCAGTCATCCATATGGAGTGTCTTTAAAGAAAATAATATATATGCATCAAATTTTCAGCCTAAAAATTTAATTAATACCCCTTTATCAAATTTTCTTTATGAAGAAAAATCTATAGTCCCATATATAAGCCAAGAGGACCTAGTAAATGCTCTATCGGATTCCCTGTTAATGGAAAATAAATTTAACTTCATTTATTATCCAAATATTGATGTTGTTGCACATGTGTTTGGAGTAAATTCTGAAGAGTGGATAAAGGAGATAAAGATATTTGAAGAACTAGTTAAAAAAATTACAGAACTTAGTAATAAGAAATCTTATACAGTTATATCAGCAGACCATGGCTTAACAAATATACCTAAAGAAAACAGATTCCACATAACTTATAATGAAAACGTCAACATTTACGGAGACCAAAGATCTGTGTATATTAATGGTTCCAAAAAAGAAATTATTGAAATCTTCTCAAAAGTTCCAGGACAGTTAATTGATCGATCAGAACTAAATCACTTGCTTCCATTGCCAGAAAATGATTTTATTGAATCTTTATATCCAGATTTTTGCTTTTTAGTTAAAGATAAAAATATAATATATCCACATCATTTAAAAACAGAGCTTGCCGGATATCATGGTGGCTTATCTACTGAAGAAATAAAAATTCCAATTATCGAAATATCAAATTTTTAGATAACATATACTAATCAAAATGAGAGTATTAAAACTTTTCATATTGTCACTAATTTTTATTAGTTGCTCAAGTGTGTCAGAAGCTCAATTCATTAGAACTCCAGAGTCATTTGTTGGTTCAGCTGTTGAAGATATGTCAATAGGACGTTCTGAGTCAATTGCTAGTAAGTCTGTGTCACAAGGTGATTATATAATCAAAACTGCATATGCAAGCGTTGATGTAAGTTCTTCAAAATTTAACTCAACTATTTCAGAAGTAGAAAATCTTGTAAAAGAATACGAAGGTAACATATCTAACACATACTTATCTACCAACTATCAAGGATTGAAAAGTTATAGCCTTACAATGAATGTGCCAGCAGATGATTTTGAAAGCTTTCTTACTCAAATAGAAACCGTATCTGAATTTTCAAATATCAGCTCAAATGCAAATGATGTTACAGAGTATGTATTAGATATTGACTCTAGATTAAAAGCTTTGAATAATGAAAAAATTGCTTTAGAAGAAATAAAGAAGGAGGCTACTTCGACATCTGATAAATTGCAAGTACAGGCACAATTAAGATACATCAATCAAGATATTGAAATGCTTCAAGGTCAAAAAGAGTATTATGAAAAATCTACTAGTTATTCAACCTTAACTTTAGAAATTCGTGAAGGTTCTGGAGTCTCACTATTTTCCTGGAATTACTATGTACAAAGAGCTTTATCATGGATAGAAACCATAATTGGAATCAGTATTTCATTATCTTTTGTCATCGGACCATTAATGTTGATTTACTTTGTTGTAAAAAAAATTAGAAATAAAAACTAATGGCACTTTCTTATATAGGTCTTCTTTTAGTTCTTGTTTTAATTATTTTTTTCGGTAGAAAACTTAAATAATCTTTTTTTAATTTGGTTGATATGTCCCAAAAAACACTTGCCATGCAAGACAAGTTTTAGCTAAAAGGCTAAGCCATATATAAGCCCTTTCACCATATAAATAATCTTTCCACTTCCCAACCTGCTTGTATTGCAAAATCATATTTATTGAAAAAGTATTAAAGAATAAAAAAATACTTACAAATATCCAAACTACAAATTGTGGAACTCCTTGTGGGTTTGCATCCGTAGCAACTCCATCACCAATTAAATTTACAAAAATAAATATCCATGGCGCTACACCAACTAAGCAACCCATAATATAGCTCGTCCAATCTACTTTGTCTGTATATTGATTGTGAACTTCCATCATCCAGCCAAACCAACACATTGCTGCATTCATAAAAAATATTCCAGCTAGAGCCCAAACATCATAAATACCTACAAGGAGAGCAATTAATACAATCATGACTGAGGCACTTATTGAATATTCAATCCATCTAACTTTATTAATCCCCTTTGATAAGTCTTCTTTATATTTGCTATAAAAAGGTCCCGAAATCAAATAATGAGCAACTGCAGATGCAAGCAAAAATGTCGCAACAGCTGGACCAAAGTTTGTAACCTCAGTCCAAATTTCAAGCTCAGGAATTAATGCAAAGCTTGAGGGATCCTCAGGAGAGCCTACTCCGACAAGCTGAGTTAAGGTAAGTGGTACTACAAAATCTGAATTTACAACTGTTCCTAGCCAAAATAATAAACCGCCTTGTATGAGATGAACGGTCCCCATCACTATATTGAATCTTCTAAGTTTTTTAATTTTTGATTCCACGTTTCCCCTTTTTAAATTCTTATATATAACCTTACTTTTTAATCTAATATTAAATAGTGGATAAACAATTAATTTTCTCTGAAATAGAATCAATTATGTTTGATTTAGAAACACAAATTAAATCTTTAGCTAACTCACGGGAATATATAGCGGGAGAAGATTTTCCTAGGGCATCAGGAAAACTTTCAGAACTTGAAATTGAACTTCAGTCTTTAGCTGGAAGAGTAGCTTATATTAAATCAAATCTTTGAAGGAAAGGTAGTAGCCTCAGATATATTGACAGTTACTTTATCTCCTGATTCATAAATTGTATTTGGAAGCGAACGTGCTCTAAATACTTCACCTTTATTATTACTAAAAGATACAACTTGATCATGCCCGTAAAAAGTACACTCAGTGACTATATAACTTCCCTCGTTATCAAGTGTCAACTCAATACATTCTGGCCTAATAGATACATCTAGGGCTCCATTATAGGCAGTTACAAATGACCCAAGTGATGTCTGGACTCTACCATCAACAGAAAAACCTTTAAGTATGTTTGGGTCACCTACTGAGTTAGCAACTGTTTGACTAACAGGATTTAAATAAATTTCTTGAGGAGTAGCACTCTGGATAACCTTTCCATCTTCTAAAACGCTAACAATATCACAAACAGATAGTGCTTCTTCTTGATCATGAGTAACGATTATTGCCGTGGTTTCTGTTGTCCTAAGAAGCGTAACCACCTCTTCTCTTAAATCTCTTGCCATGTGAGCATCTAAACTTGTAAACGGTTCATCAAGTAAAATAACTTCTGGTTTTGGTCCTAAAGCTCTTGCAAGAGCAACTCTTTGTTGTTGGCCACCAGAAAGTTCTTGAGGAAACTTATTTCTATATTTTTCTAAATTACACATTGATAAAACTTCTTCAAGCCTTCCAGATTTCATATCACCTTTGCTAATGCCAAAAGATATATTTTTTTCAACATTCAAATGAGGAAATAACGCATAGTCTTGGAAAACCATACCAACATTTCTGTCTTCAGGCGGTAGAAATATATCCTCACTTGAAATAATTTCATTTCTCATCTCTATTACGCCTGCATCAGGTTTCTCAAAACCAGCAATCAATCTAAGTGCTGTTGTTTTACCAGAACCAGACATACCAAGGATTCCAACAATAGAGCCATTCCAAACATCTAAGTTAAAATCAGACAATACATTTTCATGTTCATATGACTTTGATATAGATCTCGCTCTAATAATTAATTTTTCAAAAGCCATTAGTTAGTTAAATTCCTTGTACTAAGTATATATGTTGGAAAAGCACTAATGGCTAATAAAATAAAAGCGGAAAATGCTGCTTGAGTAAAAAGTGCTTCAGAAGCATTAGACCATATATCAACTGCCATAGTGCTAAATCCAGTTGGTCTAAGTAATAAAGTCTGTGGAAGCTCTTTCATTGTGGATAGAAAAACAAGTGCTGCACCTGCTAATAGCCCTCTGTAAATTAATGGGAAAGTAATTTTGTAGAATGTATCAATTTTAGAAATGCCAAGACCTGAGCTTGCTTCTATGTAAGACAACTTTACTTGTTCCATTGAGGCTTGACCTCCACCCACAGCCTGTGGTAAAAAAACTATTAAATAAGAGACTATAAGAGTTAAAAATGTTTGATAAATTGATGGGAAAATTTTAATTGTTATAAATAACATTGATATACCAACAGCTATATGTGGTAAACCGTACAAGGTAAGTGTAACTTTTTCGAATATATCACCATACCTTGATCTGTACTGTGAAATCATCACAACAATAGGAGTAGCGATAATCATTGCCAAAATAGAAGTGACTGATGCGGCAGTTAATGAACCTAAAACTCCAGACATTGCTCCGCTAATAGTAACGCCTTGAGATAGGCCACGAACTAACCAATAAGTCAGTACTCCTATAGGAAGAATCAAACTAAAAAATATTACAATTATAAAGAAGAGCATCGCTAAGAATTTGTTTTTATTTGATAATTTAATTTTTACAATTTTCCTTGGAGTGCCTGAAACTTTTGATGATCTGCTTAGTTCGCTTCCTCTTTGGGCAAAACTTATAACTAGGGCAACAAATATTAAAATTGTTGAATAGAAAATTACAGGATCACCATTTATATTTATTGTATAATACGAATAAATTGCTTTTGTCATAGTGCTATATTTCATCAAAGAAACTGCTCCAAAATCAGATATAACATATAAACCAACAAGTAATGAGGAGTAAATAATTGGTTTCTTTAGTCTTGGTATTACAACATTTGTATACATCTTAAACTTCTTTACCCCTAGAGATCTTGCTGCATCCTCTACTGTAGAATCTAAATTTCTGAGTGCGCTTGCACAAATTAATTGAACATAAGGATAGGTAAACAAAGTAAGGACTATCCAACTTCCAAAAAAACCGTAAATACCAGTAATTTCATCAATACCAAATTGTGAAAAAATATCAACAAATAATCCCTTGGGAGAAAAAGCAGATACATAAGTCAAAGCTCCAATATATGAAGGTATAACTAAAGGTAATATCGTTAACGAAAACAATATTTTAGAGCCTGGAATCTCATATCTAACAGTAAGAACAGAAATAGCTAGACCCAATATTAAACTTGAGCAGACTACTGCAAAAAATAGCAATATTGTATTACTAAGTAAAGTCATAACATTCCAAGATTGTAAAAAACTTGACAGGGTTCTAGAAAAATTAGCAAATCTCCAAAACATATAAAATATTGGCATTAAAAATAATGCCAATATAAATGTATTGACGACTAATAAAGACTTAGGAGCTTTCATTTACTTAAGATTAAATAAAAAATTTAATTAAATAAAGAAAAAATTCTGGTCAGATTGCTCTGACCAGAATTTTTTGGCTTATGTTGATATTGGCGGACGGACTAGTATCCTGCCTGTGCAATCAATTCCACAGCTTTTTCTTGCCAAAGAGCTAATGCGGACCAGTTTAAGTTAGAAGGAGAATTCAAACTATTAATATCTGGCAGCAATGCATTTGGCTCAATACCTGCAACAAGAGGGAACTCGTATACTGTATTTGTAAATGTTTCTTGCGCTGCTTTTGAATGTAAGAACTCAATAAATGCCATTGCGGCTGGTTTATTTTGGCTTGAGGACAAAATTCCAGCACCTGCAGGCATAACCATTGCTCCACATCCACCATCTAAGTACACATTCTTAATTGGCTCATCTCCATTTTCAGCCAACACTCTTAATGTGTA
>JAOMBT010000013.1 GCA_028344675.1 Acidimicrobiaceae bacterium
CTGCTATCAGAGACAGGAAGGTAAGAGTGAAGTTGGTGGAAGCTAAAAATTCTTGCATGTTCGGAACTATTGTACCTTAAGGCTTTTTATAAGTTATTTCCGATTGGAAAATGACTTAAGCACTACGACAATAGCAGCTAAGAAGAAAGCTACCTTTAGAACAAATATGCTCACTAGAGCAGTCAAATATAGAAATAGTAATGAAATAATTATTCCTGGAACTCTTCCAATTTTTACTTCAACTGTTTTCATTGTTTGTGTCCTCTCCATCAACTTCAATGACATCATCTGTGTTTATATCAATAACTTTTTTACCTAAAACTTTTATAAACAAATTTCTATCAGACTTATTATTGGAATTAGCTGGCTCTGCTTTGATATCAACAAATGACTTTCCGTTTAACCTAATTGAAATATTTTCATCTTTATCTTTGCTACTACCCTGTACATCAATTTCAATTAATCCACCAGCAATTGAAATTTTCGGCTTCTTGGGTCTTCCTGAGTTTTCATTTTTTTCAATAGATCTAAAATCTTCTTCTGATATGTCCCAATCCCAGACTGGCGTCCCACTTATAACTTGAAACGGTTCTGGTAGCCTTTCTCTGTTTTTCCAAACTTTTAATGTGTCATAAGGCACATCTAACAGTTCTGCTAATTCCTTTAATCCTACTAAATTCAATGTTTTTCCTTTATGTAATGATTAGTAACATATTATCATTTTATAAGTTTTATGCAACTATTAGTAACATTTAAACTTATTTTCCAAATCTTCTCTCTCTTTGTGAATATTCTCTAAGACAACGAAGAAAGTCAATTTTTCTAAATTCTGGCCAGTAAACATCTTGAAAAATTACCTCAGAGTATGCACTTTGCCATAATAAAAAACCTGACAACCTTGACTCTCCGCTAGTTCTAATAATTAAGTCAATATCTGGTGTTTTAGGAGAGTATAAATGTTTTCGTAATTGCTCATCTGTTACGTTCTCAATTAATTCATCAAAATCATTGTGATCTTTTCTATTTTGATCAATCAATCCCTTAATGGCATCTAGAATTTCTTGTCGACCTCCATAACCCAGGGCAATTGTTAAAGTTTTTTGTCCTCCACCCCTAACTTCTTTGAGCTGTTTAATAGTTTCTTGTAAAAAATCCGGTAAAAGGTCTGTGGATCCAATAAATTCAATTTTAAAGTTATCAACTACATCATCAATTAACAACTCTTCAAAGAGTTCATTGAGCACTTGAAAATATGGTTCAAGTTCTTCTGCTGGTCTAGATAAATTTTCTCTTGATAAAAGCCAACTTGTAATGAAATCAATCCCTACTTCATCACACCATCCGATACACTCTTTAAGTCTCGTCATGCCAATTTTATATGAAACTTCAAAACTAAGTAATCCTTCTTTCCTTGCATACCTTCTATGACCATCATGAATTAATCCGATGTGTTTAGGTAAGCTTTTGTTAACTAATTTATTACGTAAAAGGTTTTCATAAATTGAGTAAATTAATCTTGGAGAGGACATTTTTTAAGCTGTAGCTGCTTCTATTTCTTCAATTGTTTTCGGAGCATTCTCTGTGAGGTTCATTGGTCCATTATTTGTACAAACTATATCATCTTCAATTCTTATACCGATACCTAGGAGGTCTTTGGGAATCTCGTGTTTTACTGTTTTAGCATTCTTCATTTCTTCTTTTTCTAATTTTGTAGCTTCCTCCATCCCCATAATTTTTCTACGTTCTCTAATTTCATTTGGGTCACGTTCAAGTAGGGGAAATTCTATAACAGGCTTTGTTGGTCTTACGTAGATTCCTGGCTCTATAGTTGTCACCATTCCATGCTCAAATACTCTTGGTTTTCCATTTACTTCATTACTTCCAGCGTCATGAACGTCAAGACCTAACCAGTGTCCAGTCCCATGCATAAAGAATTCGAAAAAATGCATCATTGAGATTGTTTCCTCTACACCAAGTGGAACTAGTTTTAAGTTCACTAATGATTCAGATAATGTCTTTATAGTTTGTTGATGTACTTCTTTCATAGAGTTTCCCACAACTACTCCTTCTACACCTTCGTTTTGTACCCTTAACACCTCTTCATACACATCTTTTTGGGGAGATGTAAATTTTCCAGACACAGGAAAAGTACGGGTTACGTCAGAAGAATACATTCCATACTCGGCCGCTGCATCAATTAGAAGAAGACTTCCATCTTCAAGCTGTTCTCTATTTGTTGAGTAATGAAGTATGCAAGCATTGTGACCTCCAGCAACTATTGAGGGGTAGCCTAATCTTTCTGCTCCTCTGTCATGAAATATCTTTTCCATCTCTGCGCCAACTTGATACTCGTACATACCAGCATTTGTAGTTTTCATTGCATGGATATGACCCTCAACAGTAATATCACAGGCTTTTTTTAGTAACTCAATCTCTCCATCACTTTTAATTAATCTAAGTTCTGAAACTATTGGCTGGAGTGAATATAGTGTTGCATTGCTGAAATCAGCACCTCGTTGATCATACGGAACTGCATGGGTAAGAATTTTCTTATCATATTTATCAAAATTATTTGAGGAGTAGTCACAATAAATATCACTAAAACCTCTTAGCAAGTTTGGAAGTATTTTATCGTAGTCTTGGAATGAATAAGCTTTTGAAGCATCGTATTCATCAACTGCCCCAGACTGACCTAAACGTTTTCCCTCCCATGTCTCCATTTCCTCGTTTCTATCTTGAACAAACATATGTAATTCAGGTTGTGAGTCTCTTATGAGAATTACGGCGTGTGCATCTGGCTCAGGCCATTCTGTTAAATAGTAAAAATTTGAATTTTGCCGAAATGGATACCATGTATCATTATTTCTATAAACTGTTGATCCGCTATGAAGTAAGACAGCCCCATTTTTTATTTTTTCGGCTAAGCACTGTCTAGCATTATTTGAATTATTCATGTACAGATTAAGGATAATCTAGAGTTTGGAGAAAGTGCTAGTGTTTTATGTAGAATTAAGAAAATTTTTTAATCTAGTTTATTGTCAATTTTTTTAGCAACCTCAATTGCTGTCTTTTCATTTGGAGTAATGATTAAGACTGCATTATCTCCTGCTAATGAGGCTACTACATCATCTATATATAAATTATCAATTGACTCAGCAATTACCTGCGCAGCGGCAGCAGTAGTTTTGACAACAACTTGGTTAGAGGCTGCTTCAACCTTGATTACAAAATCTTGTAAAGCTTTTATAGCAATTTTGGATTGAGCACTATTATTTAGGTTTTTTGGAAGAAGATAAACTAGTCTACCGTTACTGAGTCTATTTTTGACTGCTCCTAACTCACTTAAATCTCTAGAGAGAGTAGCTTGCGTTATTACAATTTTATTTTTTTTCAACATTCCCTTGAGTTGATTTTGAGATGAGACTTTTCCAGTATCTATGAAATCAGCTATTAATTTTTGTCTTTGAATTGTTGCTTTTGCCATGTTTATAAATATACATTTTTTTGTATATTTATACAATCATAAATTCTTATAAATCTCTTTTGCAAGTTTGATTGCTTTTTCTTTATTAACTTCACCCTCGTTAATTCTTTGTTCATACAAAGCTTTCATTATTAATCCTACTTTTGGACCTGGCTTTATATTAAAAATTTCCATAATTTCATTACCAGTTATTGGTGGTCTCAATCTTGACATTTCTTCTTTTTCCAACACTTCTTCAATTCTTCTTTCCATTTCATCTAAATTTTCATAAATCTCTTTAGCTTTATATTTATTTTTTGTAGTTACATCAGCTCTGACAAGATTGTTCAATTCGTTTAGAACATTCCCAGAATCAACTATATATCTCCTTACTGCTGAATCTGTCCAGCCCATCTTAAAAGTATGGGGCCTTAGGTGTAGTTCAACTAAAAGTGCAACGTCGTTAATAGTTTTTTTGTCATACTTTAATTCTTTTAAAATCTTCTTCGTCATTTTTGCACCAACAACTTCGTGGTGCCTGAAGTGTACCTTTCCATTTTCAATGCCTTTAGTTTTAGGTTTAGCAATGTCATGAAAGAGAGCGCCTAGTCGTGATACTAAACTTGGAGTAACCCCTTCTACAACTTGAAGAGTATGCTCATAAACATCTTTGTGGTGGTGGTTGGGGTCAACTTCTATTTTAAGAGCGTCTATTTCTGGTATCGTATGCATGCTTAAACCACTTTCTACCAAAACCCGTATTCCATTTGAAGGGTTTTTTCCAACAAGAAGTTTAGAAAATTCATCTCTTACTCTTTCTTTCGAAACGATCTTTATTCTCTGAACATTATTTTTCATTGCGTTATATGTTTCATCATCAGGTGTAAATCCGTGTGAGCTCACAAATCTACATAATCTCAACATACGCAATGGATCATCCGAGAAGGATATAAGTGGATTGTCAGGTGTTTTAATTGTTCCATTTGATAGGTCTTTGATGCCTCCATAAGGATCAATAATGGTGTTCTCCTGAAGTGAAAATGCTATAGCATTAATAGTAAAATCTCTTCTAGAGAGATCTAAATCTAAGTCAGAAACTACTTCAACAGATGGGTTTCTTGAGGTTGTTTCGTAAGTGTCTTCTCTGTAAGTTGTTATATGTATGGAGTTGTTATCAATCCTAAGTTCAATAGTTCCGAATGCTTTCCCTACCTCTGTTGTTTTATATCCATTTCTGTTTAGCAACTCTATTGATTCATCTGGTAAAGCATTGGTGGTAAAGTCAAAATCTGAAGTAGGAATTCCAAGAATTCCATCTCTAACGGCCCCGCCAACTAAATAAAATTCAAAATTACTTGAAAAGTAAATATCGGAAATGCTTTTTAAATATTGATTATTATTTAGTAATTCTAATAGTGTTCTTGGTACCATATTGATAGCTTAGAAGAAGTGGGAAACAATAGAAATATGAATTTAAAAGTAGACTTTGCAGCTGGAGGAATTGTTCTAGTAGACAAAAAAATTTTAATTGTTAAAAATAAAAAAGGTGACTCTTCTGATGATCTCGAAGGTTGGTGGGGGTACCCAAAAGGCCATTTAGAAGAGGGTGAATCACCTTCAGCAGCGGCTGTACGTGAAGTTAATGAAGAGACAGGTTTTGTTGTTGAACTAAAAAACGAAAAACCAATTGCTGAGTCTAGATATGAAATCAACCAAGTTAAAGAGAAGGTCAGTAAGACTGTTTGGTTTTACGAAATGAACGTTTTAAAACCTTTTGAGAATGAACCAGATGATGAAATTTTAGAAATAGCTGTTGTTGATTATGAAAGTGCTTTAAATTTGTTAAAACATGAAGAAGATAAGAAAATATTACGATATGTATTTAACAAATGAAAAACAGAAGCATAGGAGCTTACTCGGTTCCTACAATACTAGAAAGTGGAACGACGCTTCACCATTAGTTTATTTTGAAAAAATTTACGGAGGTAAGCCGTTATTAAAAAAAATAAAATCTATTGGCTTAGAGACTGATATAAATTTTCATTCAGCCATGATTCAAGAAAATATGGCTGGACATTGGATTGCTTCTGGGTGGTCTGAGATAAATAGGCTTAATGTTATGTCGTTAGATTTACGTAAGTATAAATTTGAAAAATTAAACACTTCTCATATAGAAGATTTTAATTTAAACACCATAGAAAAACTTTTACCGCTAGATCACAGTATTTTTGATTCTTATTGGAGAAATTCAAAAGCTGGTTTTATTGAAACAATTGAAAGCTGTAACAGAAATTATCTTTTTAAAAAATATTCAGATGAAAACTTAATTGGGTATGCAATTTTAGGAACAACAAGAAATTTTTCATTCCTACAAAGATTTGGAATATCGAAAGAACATCAAAATGAAGGCCACGGTTCTTCTCTTCTTGAAGATGTTATCAGTTTTGCTAAGAATAAGAAATTAGTCAATATAAGACTTAATACACAATCCAGTAACAATGCTGCGAAAAAGCTGTATTTAAATAAGGGATTTAAACTAACAAATACTGATTATATTATTTTTAGCTCTCGCTAGTTTAATTAGAACTTCATTAATATTTTTAGGACGCTTATTATAAATAATATGGAACATGAAGATAGTTTTGTTGAGTCTGTTGAAGGCTTAATTGAGACAATTAAAAAACTTATTGTAAAACCAGTTAAAAGAATTACTGGCTTTGCTTCAGTTGGCTTCCTGCTTGTGGTTCTACTTATTTTGGCACTTGTATTTCTATTCATTGGGGTAATTAAAATTATGCAAGGTATTGGTTTCTTATTAGGAATAAATCCTACTGGCTTCGCTTTTGCCTCAATTGGACTACTCTTTTTTATTATGTCTTTAAGAAACTATTGGAGAAAAAATAATGGATGATTTAGCAATAATAGGTTCTGGTCCTGCTGGGTATACAGCAGGAATATATGCTGGAAGAGCTAACTTACATCCTGTTCTTTTTGAAGGTTTAGAATCTGGTGGTCAGCTCATGCTTACTACGGATGTGGAAAACTACCCAGGTTTTGTTGATGGAATTATGGGTCCTGAGCTTATGCAAGTATTTAAAGGTCAGGCAGAAAGATTTGGAACAACAATAAAAACAGAAATTATTGACTCTATCGAGAAGATAGAAGGCGGTTTTAAATTAAAAAGTTCAAAGGGAGAGTATAAATTTAAAACAGTAATTATCTCTTCTGGAGCTTCTGCTAGATGGTTAGGTGTTGATGGAGAAAAAGAACTTCAAGGATACGGGGTTTCTGCCTGTGCTACATGCGATGGTTTCTTTTTTAAAGAAAAAGAAGTAGCTGTTGTTGGTGGGGGTGACTCTGCCATGGAAGAAGCACTATTTTTAACCAAGTTTGCAAATAAAGTCTATGTAATACACAGGAGAGATGAGTTTAGAGCTAGTCAAATCATGCAGGACAGGGTTTTAAATCATGAAAAAATAGAAGTTATATGGAATAGTACAGTTGAAAAAATTAATGGTGAAGGGGCTGTGTCCTCTGTCCTAATTAAAGATATCCTTGATAGTTCAGAAAAAGAATTAAGTCTTGATGGAGTTTTTGTTGCAATAGGGCATGATCCAAATGTTGGTTTTTTAAATAACTTTGTAGAGCTTGATGAAAAAGGGTATATCAAAACTGGTTTTACTACAGAAACAAGCACTTCTATTCCGGGTGTTTTTGCCGCTGGAGATGTTGCAGATTCAATTTATAGACAAGCTATAACTGCAGCTGGAACTGGCTGTCAAGCAGCAATAGATGCAGAGAGATGGCTTGAACAGTAGTTTGAATTTTTCTGAATATATTAAGACATTATCAGAAATAGAAACTGAAGATTTAAATGTAAAACTAAATTCTTGTGGGTATCAAAGTTCCGATGAAGTCAGTGATTTATTAAACACAGTTGAACTTTTTATTCAAGACAATAATCTTTCATTTAACATAAGCAAGGAAGATCTTTGGCATGAGCTATTAAATAATGGATATGATTTGGGAGATAGGATTCTGCAACTAGAAAGTCCAGCTATTTATGGAGCAGATGTAGAAGAGCTACAAGAGTACCTCTCTAGATTGGGTTTTTACTCTAGTCCAATAAATTCAGTTTTTAACAACAATCTGGAAAACTCTATAAAACAGTTTCAAGAAAATAGGGGTTTATCCGTGGATGGTGTTGTAGGAATGGAAACTTCAGTTGAAATTAGAAAACTCTTACGACCAAATATGAATACATCTTTGAATGAAGCAGTGAAGTCATTCAAAAGAGATTCAAATACCATTTCTATTTGCTTTGATGTTGATAACATTGGAAACTACAAAGAACAGAACGATCTTTACAGGGAAATAAAAAACCAATGTAATGAAATGGGGGTATCTGTTTATTTTTCTTCGGAAGTAGCTCAAGACGGTAATGAAGAAAATTCTGTCAAATATGTAAATAAATTAAATCCCACTTTATTTATTAAGCTTGCTTTCAATGAGTCTGAATTAATTATTAATTATTTTAAAGGCAAGCACTCGTTTAGTATTATTGGTGAGCAACTATCTGAAAAAATTAAAATTGATAATAATACTGATTCTAAAGGTAAATCAATACCTCTTCTTAAAAACACAAGATCTGTGTCGTTAATATTTAATGGTAATTTTTACCAATTTAATATAAAAAAATTAATTAAGGGCTTAGTTCTTGGGCTTAGGGATATCTATAACTATTAGATAAGTTTATTAATAAAATCGTCTAGAGCTTCTTTATTTTTTAAAATGAAACTTATTTTTGTAGTGTTCTTATTTCGGATAAAATTTACCTTCGTTCCAAGTGAATTTTCTAATACTTTTTTATAGTGACTATTTTGTTCATCAAGTTGAGATCCCTTTAACGATCTGACCTTTTCCTCAACCTCTCTACTTGAAAGTCTTAAGTTTATAATTTCTTCAAGCAATTTATTTTGTAGGCTGTGATCAAGAACTATAAGCGGCTTTACTTGACCAAAGGATACGGTGTCATTAACGAGTTCTAATTGAACTTTTTCACTCAGGTTTGAAATTCTTAACATATTTGAAACATGAGGTCGACTTTTTCCAACCAATACACCTATCTCTTCATTGGAAAGTTTGTAGTTTTCTTTAAGGTTTTTATATGCAAGGGCTTCTTCTATGGAGTTAAGTTGACTTCTTTGTATATTTTCTACAAGACCCAAAACAGCTGCATCTCTTTTGCTTACGTCTTTAATAACACATGGTACAGATTTTAAACCAGCTAATTTTGAGGCCCTTAGTCTCCTTTCACCAGCAATTAATTCATATTGGTGGTTGTCTTTTTTTTGAATTATAAGAGGTTGAAGTATTCCATTATTTATAATTGAGTTTTTTAATTCTTGAATTTTTGTATTATCAAACTTTTTTCTAGCTTGACTTTTGCTCTCTTTAATAAGTAAAAGGTCAATATTTTCAATTTTAAACTCCCTTGTCTCAACATCTGGTAATAAATCGCTTAATGATCTTTTCATAAACCTACTCTTTCTATAAACTCATTTGAAAATTCTAAAAACTCTATTTTGGCTTTACTATGTTCTTTGAAATCTAATACTGTTTTAGAATAGAACGGACTGTCAGCAATTTCAGTTAATTGAGATATTTTTGAATTGAACATTTTATCTGAAAGTAAAAAATTTAATTCTTTCTCAAAATCTTTAAAACTTGCCCGCCTTGTATCTACCTGGTTTAAAGCAACACCTAAGAAAATTGGGTCTGCATTATTAATAATTGAAATTGTTTTTTTTGCAAAAGCCATAGCTTGTGAGACCCCTTCTATAGCTAAAAATTCTGGTTTTGCCGGTATAAGGTAATAGTCTGAAATTGCGAGTGCTTCTTGCGTTAATGAGCTAATAGTTGGTGGTGTATCAATAATTACTATGTCAAACTCATAAGAATACAGGAATTCCTTAACCCCTGTTAATTTAGGTCCTCCAATAATTTTTTCATCATTATGTTTCATTATCGATTTATTTGATGGAATTATGTATAGGTTTTCAGAAGAAAAGCCTATCTTTTTTTTATAATTTTTTTCCAGTATATCTGTTGAATTAATTATGTTTTCTTCATCTTTATTAAAATTCAGATATGTTGATACGTTTCCCTGGGGATCTGTATCAATAATAAGTGTCTTAAAACCTCTGTTTGAAAGTATTTTTCCTAGATTAACTGTAAATGTTGTTTTACCAACACCACCTTTTTGACACAGAATTGTTACTATCTTCACCTAACAGTTATAACATCTATGTGCCTTAAGTCTGTTGAATTAATCATAAAATTTTCCTGTTTCACGTGAAACAAATTTTTGTCATGATCTAAATCTTCGCCATTTGAGGAAACAATATAAGTTGCATTTTTGTACGATTTAATAAGACTAAGTGCTTCTTTAGAAGATATATAACATCTAGAAATATATAAATTGTGATCAGATAATATACTTTTTGCATCTTTTCTAATTATCTCAACATTTTTTAAACCTAAAATGCTTTTTAACCTTTCAAGCTCATAAACTCTACTTTCACTTATATCAACGAGTTTAAATAGGATGTTTGGATTAGTTATTGCAACTGCTATCCCTGGAATTCCTCCACCTGTTCCTAAGTCATAAACTTGATTAATGGGTTTATCTACTTTACGTATAATTATGCCAAAATAAAGTGAGTGAATAATAAATTCATCCCAAACAAGTTGTTTATTTTTATTACTAATAAGCCCGTTTTTAATACCTGTATCTAATAACCAACTGTGGTATTCATAAAGTTTTTCCAAATATTGATTATTTTTAGCACCCCAGTGTGGTATTTGAGGCGTGAAGGTCATTCTTCTTCTTCAGGGGCAAAAACTACAGATCTATATGGTTCTCGACCTTCTGAATATGACCTAATTCCATTTAGTGTTGAAGCTGCATCATGTAAGGTTTTTCTATCAACAGAGTTCATAGGCTCTAACATAACCTCCTGTTTGTCATCGAGAATTTGTTTACCTAATCTTTCTGCATAAATAGTAAGAGCTTCTTTTCTTTTTTCAGCATATTTTGCAACATCAAGTCTAAGTCTTGTTCCTGCACCTGTTTTTCTTTGTACTACTGTTCTAGTTAGTTCGTGTAAAGATCTAATTATAAAACCCTTGTCTCCAACCAAGGCTTCTGTCTGCTCACCAGTTACTTTAACAACTAGGTTTTCATCTTCCAAGGTTCCTTCAACATCTCCTTTTAGTCCGAAAGATTTTACTAGTCCTTTTAAAAAATCAATTGAAACCTTAAGTTGTTCATCTTTATCTGCTTCAACTCTTGGTTTTCTAGGGGTATATTGCTTTTTTTGAACACCTTTATTGTCATTATTGTTTCTTTTGTTCTGGTTTCTTTTGTTATAATTTCTAGAACCACTTTCTCTAACTGAAATTTTAACTAAGGCTTTTGTACCCCCTACGCCAAAGACCCCTCCTTCTGGTTCTCTTAAAATATTAATGTTTGCTTGTGTGGCATCATCTAGGTTTAGTTCACTTAAGCCTGCTTTTATAGCATCGTCAATAGTCTTTGCTTCAACTTCTACCCATTTATTATTAGCCATTATTTTCTCCTTCTTTTTTTGCGGTTTTTTCGAGAATTTTCTTGAACAGGGTTATCATTTTTTTGTTCGTCTTCCTCGTCTTTAGTATTTTCTTTTTTAGATTCTTCTCTGTCATCTAGCTTCACTATTAAAGCCTGTTGACCTATTCGAAATATGTTTCCTGTTAAAAAATAAACAACTAAACCTGTTGGTAGGGTCCATGAAATAAAACCAAAAAATACAGGCATAACTTTTCCAATCATTTGCATTTGTTGTGCCTGGGGGTTGTTTGAGTTGTTTGATTTTTTTGTTATTTGTTGCTGTTGGTAAAGAGCTGTTAGGATAACAAAAAGTATTAATACTAAATATGGAGCTCTTTCTACCCAATCTGAAACTTCAGAAGGTGGGATTTGCAAGTCCATATTAAAAAATGTGAGGCTTGTGCTGTTTTCAAGTGCATTAAAAAGCTTAGATGTATCTGGTATAAAGCTTAATGGTTCTCTTAAGACCCTAAAAAGTGCAAACCAAATTGGCATTTGCACAATTAAAGGAAGGATGCAGCCAAGTGGATTTATCCCTTTTTCTTTATACATACCAGCCATTGCTTTATTAAGTTCTTCTTTGTTGTCTTTATGTTTTTTTTGAAGAGCTTTAATATCAGATTGAGCATCTTGCATTCGTTTTGTTGATCTTGTTTGCCTTAAGGTGAGGGGGAAAATAATAACATTAATTACAATAGTTAAAATAGCAATTGAAAAACCATATGAAGCAATAAAGTCATAAATATATGATAATAAAAAAGCGATAGCGAGAGCAAAAGGTTCTAATATTGCCAATTTTTACCAATTTTTCTATATACAGGATTGCATGTTATCATCCTGTTTAAAATTAAAGGAATTGCTTTAAATACACCTTCTTCTTCAAGCTTTTCAGCAATAACTGTGGTACATGAAGGGTAATAAATACAATTTCCACCACCTAAACCAAAAAATGACAACAAAGATCTAATGATTTGTAGGAATAAACTAATAACTTTCATATTTTAACAATAAGGGGTGTTTTTTAAAAATTTCTAATAGCTCACTTGAAGAAAGATTTGATGATTCTTTGTTTCCAAGTATTAATATATCTAAATTTTTATTCTTTTTTAAACCCCTTATGGCTTCCCTTGTCCTTCTTTTAAACTTATTTCTGTTAACCGCATTGTTCTGTTTACTTGAAATACTTATTCCAAGCCTAGAAGTTTCTACATTGTTTTCTTTGACAAAGATTTTTAAACCTTTAGCGGTAAAACAAAACTCTTCTTTTCTTAGGTTTTCAAAATGAATTTTTTTATTAAGTGCTCTGAATTTCACGAGCTAACCTAGGCAGATAAAATTTTACGACCTTTTTTTCTTCTTCTTTTAAGAATGTCGCGACCAGCTCTTGTTCGCATCCTTGATCTAAAACCGTGTTTTCTGCTTCTTTTTCTATTACTAGGTTGATATGTTCTTTTCATTTTTTACCTGATTAAGAGAATATATCATTGGGGTAATTAAACAAAGCAAAAAAATAATTTATTTTGAATTGTTCGCGAAAAGTAATTTAAGTTCGCGATAAACAGATTAACTAGAAACAAACAACCCCTTTTAATAAAGTGCTTTAGGTCATATTATTGGGAATTTAAATCAATAATCATTGGGTTTTTTGTTAGTTATCAACAATTTATTAATTTTTAATTTGTTTTTAACACTCTATGTTTTTTCTTGTTGTTGGAGTAAATTTAATTTGATTATGAACAATGATAAGTACCTCAAAAATCTTTTATCTGAGTTCAACAATGAGTTAAATAAAAGTATTACAAACAAGACCGATAGATATTGGTTAGACCAACTTAGATTTGAACTTTTAAACGAGAACGAATTAAACATAGTTGTTGGATCAGATTTTGTTAAGTCTTCTATTGAAAAAAAATTATTAAGTAATATTACTTCTGTTTTTAAAAGAGTTGTAGGTGGATCTGATTGTGTGTTTGTTGTCGATAGTTCTTTTTCAATTTTTGTAGACAAAACAGCGCATGTTGAAAAACAAGAAACAGTCGTAGAGGAAAAAAAAGTTAGCATTCTTGAATATGATCTTAGCTTTTTTGATGATTTGTTTGTTGGTAGTTGTAATAACCTTGCTGTAACGGCTGCAAAAAATGTTGTTGTTTCGCCCGGTGATAGGTTCAACCCTCTTTTTATTTATGGAAAACCGGGGGTAGGAAAAACACAGTTGTTAAAAACAATATCTAAATCAAGTTTTTCGTCCTTTTATATTGATTCTGAGTCATTTTTAGAATCTTATATTTCAGGAATCAAAAACAACGATATTGATGTATTTAAAAATAAAATTAGATCTGTTGACATACTCCTAATTGACGATATTCAATTTTTTATTGGCAAAAGGGGTGTTTCTGAAGAGTTGTTTCACACAATAAACTATTTTTTAAACAACTCAAAAGCTGTAGTTCTTGCTTCTGACCAAAGACCCCAAATGTTAAAAGGGTTTCCAGAAAGGTTAATTTCTAGAATTTTAAATGGACTAGTCACAGACATTGAGAAGCCTGATAAGAAAATATTTTTAGAGGTTCTTAAGAAAAGTAATAAAGACTTTAAGAACAACTTGATTTCAAATAAAGAATTTGATTTGTTGCTTTCGCTTGATTTTCAAAGCTTTAGAGAGATAAACGGTGTTGTTAATAATCTAATAATAAACAAACAAACAGGTGAGGGGAACTCAAGATATGTTTCAGAGCTTGTTTCAATGTACTCAGAAAATAAAATAATGGAGCTCACACCAGAATTTATTTTAAGTTACTGCTCTGATGTCTACCAGGTGGACGAAAGGCTAGTTTTGTCTAAAAACAGAAGTGAACAAGTTAGTAATGCTCGCCATCTTTTTATATATTTAATGAGAAAACACACCGAATACTCCCTTAACCAAATAGGAATTTATGTTGGAAACAGATCTCATTCAACAGTTTTGTCATCTATTAAAAAAGTTGAAGGGTCCCATTCTTTTAAAAGAGAAATAAACATTTTCAACAACAAAATAGACAATAGTCCTTTAAGTTTTTCTGGTGTTTAAAATGTTTAAAACTTTAAACACCGCTAATCTTGGTTTTTCAATAGAAAAGTTTTTTTTAGACACTTTAAACAGCTTTATTATTGTTATTTATATAAAGGAATAAATTGAAATTTAAAACAACAAGTAAAGAAATAAAAAACTTTGTTCTTTCAGTTTCTCGAGCTATAGACATTAAGCCTTCTAACCCAGCCTTACAGGGTATTTACCTTCGAGCAGAGAACGGTCTTTGTGAATTAATAGGAACAGATCTGGATCTCGTTATTAAAGCTAAGTTTCCAGTAGAGGTTCTTGTTGATGGGGAGAGTCTTATAAATTCAAGGGTTTTTTCAGAGGTGGTTAGGAAACTTCCTGTCGGAGAAGTTGTTTTTTCAGACCTGGGTAGCGAAATTAAGATAGAAACTAAAAAAACTGAATACAAACTTAGAAAGCTAGACCACTTAACCTATCCAAAAACCCTTCTTGAGGAAACCTACAGTCCTGAAACGAGTCAAAAACTAAAAACCCACGAAGTTTTCACAGCCCTTAAGAAAGTTGGGATAGCTGCATCTCCAGAGGGCGGAAAACCAATACTTACAGGTGTTTTCTTTGACAACGACCAAGACCAAACAAACCTTGTGTCTACTGACAGCTATAGACTCGCAACAACGACAGTATCAGACCTGCCAATTAATGACGCAGGAATTGTTTCTTTCAGATCTTTAAATGAAACCATAAAACTTTTTGAAGAAGAGGAAGAAATAAACATAAACTCAACAGAAAGGGAACTTCACTTTTATAACAACAGATATTACACATCTGTTAGAAAACTAGAAGGAAACTTCCCAGAATATAAAACGCTATTCCCAAAGGAAAACCTTTTCTCTCTTGAAGTAGATAAAAAAACAATACTCGATTCTTTAGACAGATCAACAGTGGTCGCGGAAGGTTTTATCCCTGTAACTTTAAAAGTTTTAGGAGAGAACACTCTACATATTTATTCAACAAATAAAGACATTGGAGGAGGCGTCGAAGAAGTTGACATAAACATTCTTGGCCTTAACGTAGGAGATGTTTCTAACTTTGAAATATCTTTTAATCCAAACTATCTTATTCAAGGGATAGAAGTTTTGGAGGGAAGTAAGGTTTATTTAAGATTTTCTGGAAACGACAAACCAGCAGTAATACAGGGAGAAGAAGAAAAGTACAAATACCTTTTAATGCCAGTAAGAACGAACCAATAAAAAACATGGTTATTAAAGAACCAAAAAAAATTAATTCAAACGACTCAGGAATAGATTTCTCAAAATCTAAAAAAATAGAAAACTATATAAAACAAAGCAGTTTAACCTGGCTTAAAGACACCACCCCAGGCCCTGTTTTGGGTGATATTTTTGTTATATATGTTCCAAACAACAGACTAAAGAACCTACTAGAACTACAAGAACAGAAAATATTAATAAATATTGAAAAACACACCAAAATAAAGCTTAAAAAATTGAGTATCCAAATGTCTAATAACAAGCAATAGTTAATAAATCTAGTAAAATAAGAGTTCAGCAGGGGCTGTAAATTAAATAAATAGAAGCGTATCTTGGAGATGTTCGTGTCTAAAAAAGTTTCAAATAGTTATGATTCAAAAGATATAAAAATTCTTGAGGGACTTGAGGCGGTCAGAAAAAGACCAGCTATGTATATAGGATCAACTGGTCCAAACGGCCTACACCACTTGATTTGGGAGGTGGTTGACAACTCTGTAGATGAAGCAATGGCAGGTAGGTGTTCCAAGATTACAATATCTTTAGAGAAAAACGGATCTGTTACTGTAGAAGACGACGGTAGCGGCATACCGGTTAAACCACATCCTAAAACAAAGATTTCCGCACTAACCACTGTTTTAACAACCCTACACGCCGGAGGAAAGTTTGAATCAGGAGCTTATACTGTCAGTGGAGGCCTACACGGTGTAGGAATATCTGTTGTTAATGCTCTTTCTACATTTGTAAAGGTTCAGGTTCAAAGAGATGGTCATTTTTGGAATCAAGAATTTGACTTAGGAAAACCAAAAACAAAAATAAAAAAAGGAAAGGTTTCAAAAAAAACAGGAACAAAGGTCAACTTTCTTGCAGACCCAGAAATATTTGATGAGACACAGACATATGATTATGGAATTGTCGCTGAAAGGCTTCGACAAACAGCTTTTTTAAACAAAGGGTTAAAAATAGTTTTAATAGATAACAGAGTAAAACCCCCAACGAAAGAGGAGTACCACTATAAAGGAGGTCTTGTAGATTTCGTTGAATATTTAAACGAGGGTTACGAAACTCTTCACAGCAAAATAATCTCTTTTACAGACCAAACAAAAGATTCAGAAATAGAGGTTGCGCTTCAGTGGAAAAATGAAGATGACGTTACTGTTAAAAGTTTTGCAAACAACATTCATACGCTTGAAGGAGGAACTCATGAAGAGGGCCTTAGAACAGCGGTTACAAAAGCTATAAACGATTTTGCAAAAAAAAGAAATCTACACTCAGACATCTCTTTGACAGGAGATGATATTAGGGAAGGTATGACAGGAGTTGTCTCCATAAGGGTGAAAGATCCACAATTCGAAGGTCAGACAAAAACAAAACTTGGTAATACAGAAATGAAATCAAGGGTTCAGGTTCTAATTAACGAAGAGTTTCCAAAATGGCTGTCTAAAAACACAAAAGACGGTAGAGCAATAGTAGAAAGGTGTGCTTTAGCCGCAAAAGCTAGAATGAGTGCAAAAAAAGCTAGAGAGCTAACCAAAAGAAAGAGTATTCTTGAAACATCTGGTTTACCAGGAAAGCTAGCAGATTGCTCTTCTAAAGATCCTACTGAAAGCGAATTGTTTATTGTTGAAGGTGATTCTGCTGCAGGACCAGCTAAACAAGCTCGGGAGTCTAGAACACAAGCAATACTTCCTATTAGGGGAAAGATTATAAATGTTCAAAAAGTTACTGAAAACAGAGCTCTTCAAAACGAAGAAATAAGTTCTTTAATTAAAGCAATTGGAACAGGAATTAAGTCAGAGTATAACGGTGATGAATCTAGATACGACAAAATTATTTTTCTTACAGACGCAGATGTTGATGGAGCTCACATCAGAACACTTTTATTAACATTCTTTTTTAAATTTATGCCAGGTCTTATAGAAGAGGGGAAAGTGTACATAGTTGAACCTCCTTTATATAGAGCAAAATCTTCTGGAGGAGTTAACTATCTAAAAGATGATGACGAACTTGAAAAGTTTAAAAAAGAAAACAAAAACAAAAAATTTGATATATCAAGATTTAAAGGTTTAGGTGAAATGAATGCTGGAGAGTTGTGGGATACAGCAATGAACCCAGAAAGTAGAACCCTAATAAAGGTTACAATAGCTGACACCAAAGCAGCATCAGCAAAAGCAGCTGAAATGTTTGAGATTCTCATGGGAAGTGATGTGTCTAGAAGGAAAACTTTTATTGAGCAAAACGCAAAAGATGTTAGATTTTTGGACGTATAGTGGCACCTAAAAAACCAGCAGCTAAAAAACCAGCAGCTAAAAAACCAGCAGCTAAAAAACCAGCAGTTAAAAAAGCACCTGAAGTTAAGCTCAGCCAAGGAAATGATATTTCAATTAAAGTTGAAGACGAAATATCTAAGTCTTTCCTTGACTATGCCATGTCAGTCATTGTTTCTAGAGCCCTTCCAGATGTTAAGGATGGATTAAAACCAGTACAAAGGCGTATTTTGTATTCTATGTACGAAACAGGAATTAGACCAACAGGACCATTCAGAAAGTGTTCAAAAGTAGTTGGTGATGTTAT
This sequence comes from Acidimicrobiaceae bacterium, assembly GCA_028344675.1. Taxonomy (GTDB): domain Bacteria; phylum Actinomycetota; class Acidimicrobiia; order Actinomarinales; family Actinomarinaceae; genus Actinomarina. The sequence continues at coordinate 17,991 of JAOMBT010000013.1, forward strand.
GGGTAACTATCACCCACACGGTAACGATGCTATTTATGGAACACTTGTTAGACTTGGTCAACACTTCAGCACGAGATATCCACTAATTGAACCACAAGGAAATTTTGGAACACCGGACGATCCTCCTGCTGCAATGAGATATACAGAGTCAAGAATGTCATCTCTTTCATCTCAGCTACTTGATGGAATTGATGAAGATACTGTAAAGTTTGAACCAAATTACTCTGGAGAAAGCTCAGAACCAAAGGTGCTTCCTGGAAGGTTTCCTAACCTCTTAATTAATGGAGCGGAAGGAATAGCAGTTGCAATGGCAACTAACATGCCACCTTATAACTTAAGAGAGATTACAGAAGCTGTTAAATTTACTTTAAATACAAAAAATCCTAAGCCATCTGATTATTTAAAAATAATTAAAGCACCAGATTTCCCCACTGGAGGATTAGTTGTTGACACACCCTCAATAAAAGATGCAATTTTAAAAGGAAGAGGGTCTATAAAACTTAGAGCAGTGGCAGACATAGAGGAATTAGGTAAAGGCAAGTCTGCAATTGTTGTTAAAGAACTTCCCTATCAGGCTTCAATAGATAGAATTATGGAAAAAATTGCCTCGTTAGTACAAGATAAAAAACTAGTTGGTGTTTCAGATCTTAGAAACGAAAGCAGCGACAGAAACGGAACCAGACTAGTTATAGAACTCAAAAGAGACGCTGTTCCTCAAGTAGTTTTGAATAAACTATTTAAACAAACTCAACTACAAGATACTTTTGCCGTTAATTCAGTTGCATTAGTTGAGGGTGTTCCAAAAGTTTTATCTGTTCCAGAGTTAATAAACTATTATATAGAACACCAGATCGACGTAATACAGAGAAGAACTAAATATAGGCTCCAAAAAGCCGAGTCAAGATTACACATCGTAGAGGGTTTGATTTTAGCACTAGACAAAATCGATCAAGTTATAAAAACCATACGTGCTTCCAAAGACGTTGAAACAGCAAGAAACTCTTTGATGAAAAAATTTAAACTTTCAGAAACACAAGCTTCTCATATTTTAGACATGCCACTTAGGAGATTAACTGCTTTAGAAAGGGAGAAACTTGAAGACGAAAAAACAGAGCTGAAAAAGACAATTAAAGACCTTACATCAATACTTAAAAGTAGAAAAAAGCAAGACGATCTTCTTATTGAAGAACTTGAAGAAATTACTAAAAAGTTTGGTGATGAAAGAAGGTCAAGAATTGTTCCTGATGTAGGTGAGGTTTCAATCGAGGATTTAATTGAAGATGAGGAAATAATTGTTTCAATATCTTCAAATGGATATATAAAATCAGTTCCTTCTACTTCTTATAAAAAACAAGGTCGAGGTGGCAAAGGGGTCAAAGCAGCTTCTTCAGACGAAGATGTTATAGAACACTTATTATCTACTTCTGTTCACGCTTATCTTTTATTTTTCACAGATCAAGGAAAAGTTTACAGAGCTAAAGCTCATGAACTTCCTAAAACAACTAGAACAGCACAGGGATCCTTAATACATAATGTTCTTGCAATGTCCCAGGACGAAAAGGTACAAGCAATAATCGATACAAGAGACTATGAAACAGAAAAGTTTTTACTAATAATGACAGAAAAAGGAACTGTTAAAAAATCTGCTTTTAAAGATTTTGACTCTAACTACAAATCACTCCAAGCAATAAAACTTAAAGAAGAGGATATAGTGGTTTCTGTTAAAACAACATCTGGAAATGAAGATGTTATTTTAGTTTCACAAAAAGGCCAAGCTATAAGATTTGATGAAAATAATTTAAAGCCCCAAGGAAGAACAGCTATGGGTGTTAGAGGAATTAAACTAAGAGAGGGAGATAAAGTAGTCGGTGCTGCAACATCTAGAGATGAAACCCTCCTTTTCATTACTGCAAAAGGATATGGTAAAAGAACAAATCTTGACGAGTTTAGAAAAGCTGGAAGAGGGGGTATGGGAGTAAAAGCCCTAAAAGTTACTGAGGCAAAAGGAGATTTAATTGGAGCACGCTCTGTAGATGAAGATACAGAGGTTATGCTTATGAGTACCGGTGGAACAGCTATAAGATGTGCAGTAAAACAAATAAAAAAAATGAGCAGAGCCGCTCAGGGAGTTAAGGTTATGAAACTTGCAAAAGAAGAAGAGATTTCAGCCTTTATACCAATAAAGAGTTAGTGATGGTAAGAGTAAACAGAGTAAGAAGAATAATAAGAAAAGTAGACCCCTGGACAGTTTTAAAAGTGACTCTAGTCCTAAACTTTATAGTTTCTTTAACTCTTGTTTTAGGACTTTCAATACTATGGGTCCTCCTTGTCAATGCAGGCGTTCCACAAGGTCTTGAAGATATAGCAAGAAGATTGGCACTCTTAGATCAAGATGCCTCATTAGTTGGAAACATAGAGACTCTTTTTACAAGCGTGGTATCACTTGCTGCTGTATACATGCTCACCCAAACCGCGCTTGCAACAGTTGGAGCTTTCTTTTACAACCTTGTCTCTGACTTAGTTGGAGGTATAGAGGTTGTTGTTTTGGAAGAGTCCTACTTAGAAACACCCCAAAAACAAAAAATTAATAAAAAAACACATCAAAATCAAGACGAGAAGGAAACAGTTTTAATGTCTTTTGTTAACTCCATTAAAAAAGCTAGGGAGGACAAATCAGAAGAAGTTGAAGTGCCAAAAACAGACCTCCCAAGACCGGATGTGCCAAGAGATATTGAAGAACCCACACTAATGGATGCATTAAAAAATACAGAAAACGAAGAAGACGAATCTATATAACTTGATATTCTTTTCTAATAATACAGAAGCAAAGTTAAACCTTGAGAAGAGTAATTAAGTATCGTTATTTTCTCAAGGTAAGAAAGGAAACTATGAGAATAAGACTACTTTTTTTTGCCTTGCTTATATCAATGTGCTCGAGCCCAATAGAAGAAAGCAAAGAATTAAAAATTATTTCTTTATCGACAACACATACTGAAATTATTCAGTCACTAGAAGCACAGGATACCTTGATTGCTGTAGATGCATTTTCAAATGTAGACTTCCCTGTTCAAAGAATAGACGCTTACACAGTTACCGCTGAAGAGCTAGTACCACTCAATCCAGATATGGTGATTGTTGCTTTTGATTTTAATGGAATAGTAGAGGGGTTGGAAAGTCAAGAGATTAACTACTTACTACTGCCTCC
>JAOMBT010000014.1 GCA_028344675.1 Acidimicrobiaceae bacterium
TTTAGAAGATGCTGATAGAGTTCTTCTCATGACTTTACACAATGCTAAGGGATTAGAGTTTCCTTATGTTTTTATGACTGGAATGGAAGAAAATCTATTCCCCCATGAACGCAGCTCACAGGGTGATGCTTCTGAAATTGAAGAAGAAAGAAGGCTCTGTTATGTTGGGATCACTCGAGCAGAAAAAAAACTTTATTTAACCCATGCTTGGTCAAGAACACTTTGGGGAGGTACAGTTTATAATCTCCCAAGCCGTTTTTTAGATGAAGGATTGGAACATTTCAAAACAATTGACTTTTCAACAGAATTTGAAAAAAACTATTCTTCAGAAAGTAATATTGAAATTGGACAAATTGTAATTCATGAAAAATATGGTGAGGGGCTTGTGAGGGAAATACAAGGTAATGAAATAACTGTTGAGTTTTCTGAAGACATAGGAACAAAATACTTGGATATTGAGTGGGCACCAATAAAATTTCAATAAATATCAAACATAATTTCTATTTTTTTGTAATCTATATCCTTGTTATAACAATATGAATTTATTTGAATACCAAGGTAAAGAGCTTTATAAAAAATTTTCTATTCCTACACCAAAATCAACATTTATAAAATCTCAATCCGAATTTCCATCGAATCATGGCCTAAGTTTCCCATTAGTAGTTAAAGCGCAAGTACAAGTTGGAGGTAGAGGTAAAGCGGGCGGAATTAAGGTAGCGAGTAATGATATTGAATTAGATCAGTTTATTGATGATATTTTAGGAATGGATATTAAAGGTCATATAGTCGAAAGCTTACTTATTGAGGAAGCTTCTGAAATTATCAATGAGTATTACATTTCCTTCACACTTGATCGGTCAGAAAAAAAATATTTAATGATGCTTAGCTCAAAAGGAGGCATGGATATTGAAGAAGTTGCAGAAAACTCTCCAAATGATTTAATTAAACACTATATTTCACCAGCAGTTGGCTTAATTGAATCTGATGTAGTAACTGCAATTACAAATGCTAAGCTTGATTCTGAATATAAAGATCAACTCCTAGACATAATTTCCAAACTATATAATTTGTTTGTAGACAATGATTGTGACCTTGTAGAAGTAAATCCATTAGCTATAACATCTAATGGTGTTTCAGCTTTAGATTCAAAAGTTTCTCTTGATATGAATGCTGAGTACAGGCATGAAGAATTTCAAGAGTTTGAAAAAGATATTCCGATACCTGATTCTGAAAAATTTGCAAAGAGCAAAGGGTTAAATTTTATAAAACTAGATGGGAGCGTAGGAATCATTGGAAATGGTGCAGGACTTGTGATGTCTACACTAGACGTTGTTGTTGAGCACGGGGGGAAAGCAGCAAATTTTCTTGATATAGGTGGAGGTGCTAAAGCCGAGACCGTTACAGCTGCACTTGAAGTTCTTGAAACTGAAGACGATGTTAAAAGTGTACTCATCAATATATTTGGAGGAATTACAAGATGTGATTTAGTTGCTAAGGGCATCGTTGAGGCAACTAGTGATAAAGAACTTAAGTGGCCCATTACAGTTCGTCTCGATGGAACTAATTCAAAAGAGGGTTTAGAAATCTTAGAAAAAAATAAAAACAAAAATATTACAATTTCAGGGTCTATGGATGAAGCAGCAAGAATTGCAGTAAAGGGTGGTCAATAATGTCAATCCTAATTAATGAAGATACAAAAGTTGTTGTACAGGGATTAACAGGAGAGCAAGGTAAGTTTCATGCTCTTAGAAATAGAGATTATGGTACAAAAATTGTTGCTGGAACAAGGCCTGGCAAAGGTGGAGAAAAAGTCGAAGGAATTCCAATTTTTAATACTGTCAAAGATGCAGTTGAAGAAACAGGTGCAAATACTGCTCTCACTTTTGTACCTCCTGCTTTTGCAATGGATGCTGTTTTAGAGGCTGGAGATGCTGGTTGTGATCTTATTGTTTGTATTACTGAAGGCATACCAGCAAAAGACGAAGCCAAAATGTACGATTTATTGAAGATAAATACAAATACTAAATTACTTGGCCCAAACTGTCCAGGTTTAATTTCACCTGGCAAATCTAATGTTGGTATTATGCCACATGAAATCACTCAAGAAGGTAACGTTGGCGTCGTATCAAGATCAGGGACGTTAACTTACCAAGCTGTACACGAACTAACAAGGATTAATATTGGACAATCAACATGTATTGGTATAGGTGGAGACCCTGTTCCTGGAATGTCATTTATAGATGTACTTGAGAGGTTCCAGTTAGATTCTCAAACTGAAGCTATTGTTATGATTGGTGAAATAGGTGGTAGTGCTGAAGAGGAAGCAGCCGAGTATATTAAAAAACATGTTTCTAAACCCGTAGTTTCTTATATTGCAGGGGTTACAGCTCCTCCAGGAAAAAAGATGGGGCATGCTGGAGCTATAGTTTCGGGTAATAAGGGAACGGCCTCTGCTAAAATTGAAGCACTTACTAAAGCAGGAGTAAATGTTGTAAAAAATCCAACTAAGATTGGACAGGCAATTAAGGATATAATTTGAAAGAAAACTTAAAAAGAGATGATTTAGTAGCTGCTATTAATGAGACTCGTGCTTCATTTGATACAGATAAACCATTAGTGCCATTTATTCAAGGAGATGGTATTGGAGTCGATATTTGGCCAGCTTCACAAAAAGTATTCGATTCAGCAGTAAAAAAAGCATATTCAGATCAAAGAAAAATTGAATGGACTGAAGTTTTAGCAGGTCAGAAAGCATTTGATGAAACTAAAGAGTGGCTTCCAGATAAAACTCTAGAACTTTTTGATAATTACGGAATTGGTATTAAAGGACCACTTACTACACCTGTTGGTGGTGGAATTAGGTCTATAAATGTTACTATCAGACAAAAATTAGATCTCTATACATGCTTAAGGCCTATAAGGTGGTTTCCTGGTATAGAATCACCTACAAAAAATCCAGGCAATGTTGATATTGCATTATTTAGAGAAAACACCGAAGATGTTTACTCTGGTAAAGAACTTGAAATGAATTCTGATGAAGTAAAATCCTTAAATTCATTTTTAAATTCAGAATTTGGTTGGGAGATTCGAGAAGATAGTGGAATTGGAATTAAGCCAATCTCAAAAACAGCTTCAGAAAGATTGATTAGAGCCGCATTAAATTACGCCGTTGAAAATAATAAGATGAATCTAGCTATAGTGCACAAAGGCAACATTATGAAGTTTACAGAAGGTGCATTTAGAGCTTGGGGTTATGAACTTGTTAGGTCAGAATTTTCAGATGTAGCTGTAGCCTGGGAAGACTGTAATGGAGATCCAGGAAATAAAATTTTAGTTCAAGATGTTATTGCTGATGCATTTCTTCAGCAAGCACTCATAAAGCCACAAGAATTCGACGTCATAGCAACCACTAACTTAAATGGTGATTATGCTTCAGATGCACTAGCCGCACAAATAGGTGGTATAGGTATTAGTCCAGGTGGAAATATTAATTATGAAAATGGTAAATCAGTCTTTGAAGCAACTCACGGTACTGCACCCAAGCATGCTGGAAAAGATAAAGCGAACCCCGGCTCATTAATTTTATCTGGTGAGATGATGTTTAGGTATATGGGTTGGAATGAAGCAGCTGATTTAATCGTAAATTCAATGGAGAAATCAATTAGTGAGGGTAATGTCACATATGATCTTGCTAGAGGAAGAACTGATGCTACAACTCTTTCATCATCTGATTTTGCTAAATCATTAATGGAAAACATAGAAGGCTTTTAAATATGAAAAGGGTAACAGTTATTGGTTCAGGTAAGTATGGTTCAATGACAGCTTTAAGAATTGCAGAATACGATATTGTAGATTCAGTAGTTATGACTGATATTCTAGATGGTTTACCACAAGGCTTAGCACTTGATATGAATCAATCGAGATATGTTGAAAAGTTTTCTACGAAGATTTCTGGCACTAATAATTATGAAGATACAGAAGGAAGTGAAGTAGTCGTAATAACAGCTGGACTTCCTAGGAAACCTGGGATGTCCCGTATGGATCTATTAGAAGTCAATGCGAAAATTGTTACTGATGTTACAAATAATATTATGAAGTTTTCAGAGAATCCGACAATTGTAGTAGTTACAAACCCCTTAGATCAAATGACTACTTTAGTATCTGAGATCTCAGGACTCCCAAAAAATAAAGTTATTGGCCAAGCAGGTGTATTGGATACTTCTAGGTTTGCTTATTTCATATCTGAAAAATTAAATGTCAACACAAACGAGGTTGAGGCATTGACCTTAGGTAGCCATGGTGAAACTATGGTCCCAGTTCCATCACAATGTAAAGTAAATGGCCAGCCTCTTACTGAAATTTTGTCTAAAGACGAAATAGATCAACTTGTTCAAAAAACTTCAAACGGCGGAGCAGAAATTGTAGGTTTGTTAAAAACTGGCAGTGCTTATTTCGCACCATCTTCTGCAGCCGCAACGATGGTTAAGTCAATTATTGCTGATGCTAATGATATAATGCCAGCTTGTTCCTGGCTTGAGGGCGAATATGGTATAAGTAATGTATATCTTGGAGTGCCAACAAAACTGGGCAAAGATGGTGTGACTGAAGTAGTTGAACTTGAATTAAATAATGATGAACTTACAGGCCTAAGAAGTGCATCAGATGCTGTAAAAGATAAAGTAAAAGAACTGAATAGCATAATTAACCAATAAAATCAGCTTTTTTTAAAAAATAATCAATAAATTTAGTATATTAAGACAAATCATTTTAAAAAACTATAATAGTTATAGGGAGTTTTCAAAAAAACTCAATACAGAAAGGCTAAACAGCTATGAATAAAGATCAATTAGCAAGCGTTGTAGCAGCGGAAGTAGGATTGTCACAAACTGATGCTAAAAAAGCTGTAGAAGCCGTGTTTAATGGCGTAACAAATGGTATGAAAAATGGCGATAAAGTAAGTATCGCTGGTTTTGGTAACTTTGAGTCAAGATACAGGGCTGCAAGACAAGGTAGAAATCCGGCAACAGGAGAAACCATCCAAATTGCTGCGAAAAATGCCCCAGCTTTTAAAGCTGCAAAAGGATTAAAAGACGCTTTGAACTAAAGCTCTTTTAACTTATTTGAAAAGACGGCAATAGCCGTCTTTTCTTGTTTAAGGCCTTAGGTAAGTAAACTAATATCACCTGAAATTTTAATTTTTTTATTAAAAAGTAAATCTTCTGGATGGATTCTTCCATTTACAATTTCTAATAAATCTAAGCTTGAAATTTTAAAAATTAAATATTTTTCTTCCTTAATAATTTTATCTATTTTTTTTGTTTCACTTAATAAATATGTTTCTTCTAAATCGGTAAACAAAAAATAAATATTTTCTATATTAAAGTTAGTTTCAATTAATCTTTTTTTAAAATCTTTAAGTAAATTTTCTATCAATTAATTGTTAAAGTTTCTCGCTTAACATCTTCAATTGCTTTTGTAACCTGGATTCCTCTAGGGCATGCTGTTGTACAATTGAATGCAGTTCTACATCTAAAAGCGCCGTTAACATCTTTTAATATTTCTAATCTTTGTTTAGATGCATTATCTCTCGAATCGAATACAAACCTATGAGCATTAACGATTGCTGCAGGGCCAACATATGTATCAGCTGTCCAGAAAACAGGACAACTAGTTGTACATGCGGCACAAAGAATACACTTTGTAGTATCTTCAAAACGGTCTCTATCTTCAGGTGATTGGAGTCTTTCTCTTTCTCCTGGCTCTTCTTCATTGACTAGATATGGCATAACTTTCTTATAAGAATCAAAAAATGAGTCCATATTTACTACTAAATCTTTTATAACAGGAAGGCCTCTAATCGGCTCTATTTTGATAGGATTACTTACCTCTTTGACTAATACTTGGCAAGCTAACATGTTTTCTCCATTGACAAGCATCGCATCAGAGCCACATACTCCATGAGCACATGATCTTCTGAATGCTAAACTACCATCGTCAAACCATTTAACTTTATGAAGCAAATCTAAAATTCTTTCATCTGGATCTGCATTAAGAAGATACTCTTCCCAATGACCTTTTCTGTCAGTCTCAGGATTGTATCTTAGAATATTAAGCTTAATATCCATTAATATATTCTCTCTTTAGGCTCATAATTACCAAGTTCGACATCTTTATATTGTAGTTTAACGGAGTCTCCATTTTTGAAAGCAAAGGAATGTTTAAGCCAATTTTTGTCATCTCTTTCAACATGATCAACTCTTGAATGAGCACCTCTACTTTCTTTCCTTGCTTGAGCACTTGCAACAGTAGTATCTGACATATCTAGTAAGTATTCAAGTTCAATTGCTTCTAATAGCTCTGTATTGAAAACTTTTCCTTTATCAGAAATTGTTACTTTACTATAACGATCTCTTAAATCTGAAAGAATTTTAGTTTGATGAGTTAAGGTCTCGTCAGTTCTAAATATTTTTGCATTTTCTTCCATAGAGTCTTGTAGCTCTTCTCTTATCTTTGGGACTGAGAAATTGGGATCATGATCTTTTTCGATAAAGCTTGTAACTTTATTCTTTAAGTCTTCTGCAGCATTATCTGAAAGGGTAAAAGGTTTTGTACTTGATACATAATCTACCATGCTTTGACCAGCTCTTTTACCAAATACCACTATATCTAAAAGTGAATTAGTTCCAAGCCTATTAGCTCCGTGTACGCTAACACAAGCTGACTCACCTGCAGCGTACACTCCAGGCAAGATACTTCCTTGAGCATCACTGAGGACTCTGGCATCTACATCAGTAGGAATTCCTCCCATTGCATAATGCGCAGTTGGCTGAACAGGAATTGGTTCATCAATTGGCTCAATTTTTACATATGTCCTAACAAAATCGGTAATGTCTGGAAGCTTCTGTTTTATTGTTTCAGCACCAAGATGGGTTAAGTCTAAATAAACAAAGTCATTGTTGGGACCTGCTCCATTCCCTTCACTAATTTCTGTTGCAATTGCTCTTGATACCATGTCTCTTGGAGCTAAGTCCTTGATTGACGGAGCATATCTTTCCATAAACCTCTCTCCGTCTTTATTTCTTAAAATTCCACCTTCCCCCCTTGCTGCTTCAGAAAGTAAAATACCAAGTCTGTAAATACCAGTAGGATGAAACTGATAAAATTCCATATCTTCTAGAGGTATTCCCTTTTGATATAACATCCCGGGTCCATCTCCAGTTAAAGAGTGAGCATTGGAGCTTACTTTATAAATCTTACCAAATCCACCAGTCGCAAAAGTTACTGCTCTTGCTTCAAATATGTGAATATCACCTGTTGCAATTTCATAAGCCACAACACCTTTACAGACACCGTCGTCAATTTTGATATCTAGTACTTGAAATTCATCAAAAAAAGTTACTCCCATAGAAACACATTTTTGATATAAGGTTTGGAGAATCATATGGCCAGTTCTGTCCGCTGCATAGCAGGCTCTAAAAGCAGGAGCTTCACCTTCCTTAATAGTATGACCACCAAATCTTCTCTGTGCAATTTTTCCATTTTCTAATCTACTGAAAGGAAGGCCCCAATGTTCTAATTCAACTACAGATTCAATTGCCTCCTTACAAAGAATGTCTACAGCGGGTTGATCTGCTAGATAGTCGGATCCTTTAACAGTATCAAAAGCGTGCCAATTCCAGTTATCTTCTTCAACATTTGCTAATGCTGCACTCATGCCACCTTGAGCTGCTCCTGTATGTGATCTTGTTGGATAGAGTTTTGTTATTACAGCTAGTTTCATATGCGGTGCTGCTTCAATAGCTGCTCTCAGGCCAGCTCCACCCGCTCCAACAATAACTCCGTCAAAAGAATGTCTTATAATTTTCATACTTCCCTCACAAATGCTATTAAAACGTATGTACCTAATACAAAAAATGCAGAAGAAATAAAATATAAACCGTATAAAGCTATTTGTCTGTAAAGCTTATTTGAGATATTGTCATGCATTACAATTCTTAGTCCATTGGTACCATGAAGTATGCTAAGCGCCAAGAGCAACCAATCAAAAGTTCTCCAGTATGGCGTATCCCACCTAGCTGCTACAAATTCATAATCTAAATTTAAAGTATCATTAAAAACATGCATGATAAACATATGACCTGCAGCTAAAAGCACTAAGAATAAGCCACTCACTCTCATAAAAAACCATGCATAAAGTTCAAAATTACTACTACTAACTGGAGGTTGCCGTCTACCCCAATCAGTTCTCGTTGTATTTTTCATTTAGATTTCCAATCTGGTAATGGCCTAACCATACAGTCAACAATGGTTGTACCGGCTGAACTCTTTTCAATACAAATATCAAAATATGAAGTGATCATTTGGTATGTAGTAGGAACAAAAATACCAATGAATATTAGAAGTGCTACGATGTTTAAACTTTTTTGATAATCAGATCCCTTGCTCCATAAATCTACTGTAATGATACGAAGACCATTTATAGCATGAGCTAAGACAGCAGCCATTAAACCAACTTCGCCTAATCTGAAGTAAAAGTTTTTGTAAATAGCTTCTGCACCTTCATAAATTTCAGGGCCTGCGAGAATTAATGCAGTTGAAATTATATGGAGGAGTAAATATCCAAATAATGCAACACCAGTAATACGATGAAATAGATAAAGCCACATGCCTGTTCTACCTTTATAAACCCCACCAGTAGAAACAATATTTTGATTTTGCATAATTTAATTATCCTACATTAAGAAAATAATCCTAACTTAATTAGACAATTCACCCCTTGACATTTGAAAGGAGTCGTTATAAATTACACATATGTAATTTACAATAAGGAGAACGGGTGGAACAATCAATTGTAGAAGAGCTAATCGGCGGAATGCCATCTTGGACAGAAGAGGCAAATTGTAAAGGTGCAGATGCAGATCTATTTTTTCCTGAAAGAGGTGCTTCTACTCGTAAAGCCAAAGCGATATGTAGGGCATGCACAGTTCAAGATCAATGTCTTGAATACGCTGTAGAAAATTCAGAAAAGTTTGGAATCTGGGGTGGCCTATCTGAAAGAGAGAGAAGACGCATTAAGAGACAGAGAGCTGCTGAATTTGATATTAGAGATGTAGGTTAAATACTAAAACTTTCAGAATATTCACTGAAGTCTCTTTCAACACCTATTTCATCGCTTTTAATTATTTCTGTTATCACATTTTTCTCATTTGTTATATATGTATATCTCAAAGAAATACCCGATCCATCATGAAAACATCCAAACTTTTTCGCAACTTCACCATGTGGCCAAAAATCAGATAAGATTGGAAATTGAATATCATATTGCTCAGACCAAGCTCTATTGGTTGGACTTGCACCAACAGTAATTAATACAGTTTTAGTTTCTTTTTTTATAAATGAATCTTGGTAATCTCTAAGTTCACAAATTTCTTTATCACAAACACTACTAAATGGGAATGGCATAAAAACAAACATTGTTTTTTGACCTAAAAAATCTTTATCACTGTGCCTTGTTTTGTCGTGGTTATACAATTCAAACTCTGGTACTTGATCTCCAATATTTAATGACATGATTTAGTCCTTTCTTATTAAATTTATAATAGCGAGGTTTAAATTAAATAGGTGGCAAGGAGGTTCTTGCAGCCCAGGAAATTGGATCATTAAGTTCATCGACTGTTGGTATTAAATTTATATCTGCAATAATTTCATAAAGTGAAAGTTGGTTAGATGATTCGTTTAAAAATTTTATAAATGAATCTGAAGCATCATCATATTTTGAAATTTTTATTTCAAAATCACTTGTAGGTCCTTGATTTGAAACTAATCCTAAATCCATTACCAAGTCAATAACACTTGGATCGAGAATATCCAAAGTATTTTTTGCTAAATATTTTATTATTGATCTGTAAAAGCTTAGGGGTGCGAATATAACGTCTAACATTGACTCCATATCAAAGTTATTTAGTTGAGGAATATTTTGCATAATTTCTTCAGGATTTGAAAAATTACTTGAATCAAAATTAGGTTCAATATCTTTTATTTGCTTAAGTAGCTCCTCATTACTTTTTTTCATTTGTGATACAACATATTTGAACGGAGCTGAATACTCTCCTAAAGACAAAGACACAAATTCGAGAAGCATCAATGCCATGGTTGCCTCTTTGCTATCAATTTCAAACTGTTCTATACGTAAATCAAAATTATTCTTATTTATTGCTAATTTATCATTTTTTGGAAGAATAATACCAAAGTGACTAAGGCCCCAGGTGTTTTTACTTAAAAATCCTGCAATGTTCCCTAACTGCATTCCTATTAAAGATGACTGATTTGCGGCCATTCCTAACGCATTGCCATCAATCATTTGCAAATCACTGAAATCAAAATGTTTAATTGAATTTAAGAACCAATTACCGTAATCTTTAGAATCTAGAACAGCAACTTCTTTTGGTGTATCACTAAGTTCTCCTTTGTGTTCATCACTTAGTTGAATCACTCTAAAAATTTCTTGATAATTGAGGTCTTGATTAGATAGAAGGTAGTCAGTTTGACTTTCTTTATTAATATGATTGCTAATTTGCTCAGCAAGTTTCCAGTTAACATTTTCATCGTCACTATTAAATAGATTAAAAAGCTGAGAGAAAATATCGTCAGACATTAGACATCAGATGGTCGTAAATCTAATTGGAAAACTAAGCTAATGGATTGTGAATCACGAAGTATTTCAATTTCAACTTCATCTCCAGCTCTTTTGGTTCGTAAGATAGTAATTAGTCCATCAAGTGTTTTTATTTTTTTACCATTTATTTTTTTGATTACATCACCAGGAATTGCACCTGCTTTACCAATTGCAAATACTTCTCCTCCTGGACCATAAAGCTCTTGTATATATACACCAGAAAATACCCTCGCGCCATCCTCTGCAGTCTCAAAATGTTGTGCTCCTAATATTCCAAGAAATGCATGCAGAATTTTTCCATCACTAATCAAATCTTCTGCAATATTTAAAGCTAAATTTACAGGTACAGCAAACCCTAGTCCTTCGGCTCCTACGTCTGCAGTTGCAATTGCAGTTGTGATCCCGATAAGTTCACCATTTTTGTTTATCAAAGCCCCTCCGCTTGATCCTCTTGTTATTGGAGCATCTGTTTGAATCAACCCAAACAATGTAACAGCTGACCCCATTGTGTCTCCACCAACATCTAGACGTCTCTCAAGTGCAGAAACGATTCCAGTAGTTACAGTAGGAGCGGCACCCAATGTTAAAGGATGTCCAATAGCAACTGCTAAATCCCCAACTAGCATCTTGTCACTGTTTCCAATTGAAATAGGAACAAGATCAGCAGCACTAATTTTTATGAGCCCAATATCAGTTAACTTATCAGACCCAATAATCGTTGCTTCGTATAACCTTCCGTCTTCAAAAATAACTCGAACTTCTGTTGAATTATCAATAACATGATGGTTGGTCATTATTAAACCTTCATCAGTTATTACTACTCCTGAACCTCCTCCAGCAGATAAGAATTCTCCATCTTCAGAAAGAGTTCCAACCTGAACTTGAACAATTGTTTTTGTCGCTAATTCAGCAATTGAAACAACTTCAGTTGAGTCAACTCGGGGCATGACAAGCTCTTTTTCTTTAATGGTTTCTGTAATTGTTATTGGCTCAGGAAGGACAATCTCTTCTTCATCAAATATTCCAAATAAAAACAAAAAAGATAAAATTATGACACTTGATAATAAAGACGACCCAATAACTACATTTAATGAACTCCTTTTCTTTTCAGATTTTTCTTCAATTAAATCAGAAATATACTTTTTCTGTTCAAAGAGTTCTTGTTGTGAGTAATTATCTTTTTCCATATATTCATATTAAATAGACGTTAGGTGTAACCAATATTTCAAACCAAATTTTTTGAAAGGTTTCATATTTTTTTACATTAAATTTCCTATTAGTTGAAAATTATTCCTGTCTTCCTTAAAGTGAATACGTAAATGTTATCTGTTAAAAATTTAGAAGTTGTGTATCAAGATGTAATCTTAGTTCTCAGGGGAGTATCTTTTGAAATACCCAAAGGGAAAATTGTCGCTTTACTAGGTAGTAATGGTTCTGGCAAAACAACAGTAATTAGATCAATTACAGGATTACTCGATATTCAGAATGGGGATATCACTAAAGGAAACGTAACAGTTGACGGGCAAGACATAACTAATTTGAATCCTTCTAAAATTGTTGAGAAAGGTATTGCCCAGGTAATGGAAGGAAGAAGAATTTTCTCAGAATTATCTGTAATCGAGAATCTACGTCTAGGCGGTCATACCAATAGCAGTAACATTCAGAAAAATATTGACAGAGTTCTCCAGATGTTTCCAGTATTAAAGGATCGTCAAAAAGGAGAAGCTGGATATCTCTCAGGCGGTGAACAACAAATGTTAGCGATTGGAAGAGCATTAATGTCTGATCCTCAGTATCTGTTATTAGATGAGCCAAGTTTAGGTTTAGCGCCAAAGTTAGTTGATCAAATTGCTGAATTAATCCAAGAAATAAATGAACAAGGTGTAACAGTTTTACTTGTTGAACAAAATGCTAATATGGCTCTCAATATTTCTGACCACGGTTATATTATGGAAACAGGAAACATCGTAATGGACAACGACAGCCAAAAACTACTTAACGATGAAGATGTTCGAGAATTCTATTTAGGCTTAAATGCTGAAGGAACAAAGAGAAAATCTTTCAAAGATGTTAAACATTATAAAAGAAAAAAGAGATGGTTATCATGAGCAAAACTTTAAGCTTTAAAGATGTTACTTTAAAATTTGGTGGGATAACAGCACTTAATTCAGTAAGTTTTGACGTTAAGCCAGGTGAACTTTACGCAATAATTGGCCCAAACGGAGCAGGAAAGACTTCAATATTTAATTGTATAAGCGGAATTTACAGACCTACAGAAGGTGAAGTCATATATGGATCAAATTCTTTAGTGGAATTAAGGCCTGATCAAGTTGCTAACCTCGGTATAGCAAGAACTTTTCAAAATATTGAACTTTTTGAAAACATGACTGTAATTGACAATATTTTGTTTGGTGCACATAGGCAATTAAATTATGGAGCAGTCTCAAGCCTTTTTTATACTAAAAAAGTAAGAAATAGTGAAAGAGAAGCAAGGGAAATTGCAGAGGATATAATTGATTTTCTTGAAATTGAACAGTACAGATATTCTTATATTCTTTCTCTTCCTTATGGTGTACAAAAAAGAGTTGAGCTAGGAAGAGCTATAGCAATGGATCCGGATATTGTCTTACTTGATGAACCGGCTGCCGGTATGAATAGTGAAGAAACAGAGGACATTGCACGTTTTATAATTGACCTACACGAGGAAAGAAAAAAGACAATTATACTTGTTGATCATGACATGAATATGGTTATGGATATTGCTCAAAGAGTGATGGTTTTAAATTTTGGGGAAAAATTGGCTGAAGGAGTTCCAAAAGAAATAGTTTCAAATGAAAATGTGATTGAAGCATATTTAGGAGGTAAGTAGTTATGGCATTAACAATGAATGATATTTATGAAATTTTAAAAAAAGATGGTGGCAGAACGCCTTCTGTAAAAGTTATGGAAATCTCTAAAAATTATCCGGAAAAAATAGCAATGAGATATAAAGAGTTTGGAATCTGGCAAGAAACTACTTATAAAAATTTTTGGTTAAAATCAAACTATGTATCAATGGCACTGCGATTTTTTGGTGTAGAAAGTGGTGAAGCTGTTGCTATACAATCTGAAAATCGTCCAGAGTGGTTTTTTGCAGATATTGGTACTCAGTCTATTGGTGCTGTAAGCGTAGGCCTATACCCTACAAATCCTGCTGAAGAGGTCAAGTATCTACTGTCACACTCTGAAAGTAAAATTTTATTTGCAGAGGATCAGGAACAGGTGGATAAAGCATTAGAAGTAATTGATTCACTTCCTCAGTTAGAAAAAATTGTTTATTTTGAAAATAAGGGAATGTACAGCTATGACCACCCTAAGTTAATGACTTTTTCTGAATTCATAGATATTGGTAAAACTGAGTATGAATCTTTTCCTGAATTTGTTGAAAATGAAACAGAAAAATTAGAAGATAATGACGTTGCCATAATGGTTTATACTTCTGGAACTACCGGTCCTCCAAAAGGTTCAATGATAACACACGGAAATTTACGTTGGGTAGCTACCCAACTTCCATTTTTTCCAATATCTAATAATTTAAGCGAAGGTGATTCACAATTTTTATCATATTTACCACTATGCCATGTTTTTGGACGCTTAATAGATTTATTAATTGGAATTCATTTAATGGCAACTATAAATTTTGCGGAATCTATAGATACAGTACAAACAGACTTAGCAGAAATACAGCCAACTATTTTTCCAGCTGTTCCAAGAATATTAGAAAAGATGCACACCAGTGCAATTGTTAAGATGAGGGATGCTTCATTTATAAAAAGAATATTATTTAAATTGTCAATGTATTTGGGTGATATTGCAGTAGATAGAAAATTAAACAAAAATTTTGATGACTTATTAGCAAAGATTCTTTTATCAATTGGTCAGATTTTATCTTTCAGAACCTTAAGGAAAAAACTAGGACTACAAAGAGCAGAATTTGCTGCTTCAGGTGCAGCTCCGATTGCACCAGAAGTACTAAAATTTTTTATGAGCATCGGTGTCCCTCTGTTCGAAGCTTATGGAATGACTGAAAACTGTGCTTATGCAACAAGTAACAGTCCTGAAAATATAAAAATGGGCACTGTCGGAATTCCAGCCCATGGTGTTGAATTAAAGCTTGCTGATGATGGAGAAATTTTAATAAGAAGTGGTGGAGTGTTTAAAGGTTACTTCAAGGACGAACAAGCTACAAATGAAACTATTGATAAAGATGGATGGCTTTACACAGGGGATGTAGGAATTTATGAAGGTGATTTTGTAAAAATCGTCGACAGAAAAAGAGATATTATCATCACAAGTGGTGGAAAAAATGTCTCTCCCTCAGAAATAGAAAATAAAATTAAAGTCTCTCCATTTATTAAAGAAGCTCTTGTAATTGGCGATAGAAGAAAATTTCTCTCTGTCCTAATTGGAATAGAATTTGATACTGTATCAAATTGGGCTTTAAGAAAAAATATTCCACACACAACGTATAGGGATTTGTCTGAAAAGAAAGAAGTAAGAGATTTAGTATGGAAAGAAATATCAAAGGCTAATAAGAAGACATCATCTTTAGAAGTTAGAGAATTTCGAATGATTCCTAAAGAACTAGATCATGAAGAGGGAGAACTTACAGCTACACAAAAAGTAAAAAGAAATGTTTTGATAGATCAGTTTAGTGATTTAATCGAGGAGATGTATTCTTGACAATATTTTTGCAAGCTACTGTTGAAGGACTATCTTTGGCTGCTATTTATTCTTTAGTTGCTTTAGGTTTTGTTTTAATTTACAAAGCAATGGATGTTTTAAGCTTTGCACAACCAGCTTTAGCAGTTGTAGGAGCAGGATTAATAAGTTCACTAGCTGTTGATAGAGGCATACCTTTTTGGATAGCTTTCTTTTTAGGAATCACATTAACTGGTGTGTTAGGACTTATTGTCGAAAGAACTTTCTTAAGACCAATGGTGGGTGAACCCGTATTTTCTGTAGCTATTTTAACAATAGGTATCGATATATTATTGAGAACCAACTTGGACAACTGGATAGGACTAAACCCAAGATACATGGGTGATCCATTTCCAACATTCGGAAATTTTGGTTCAACACAATTGTCAGGTGTGACAATTAAATATTTAGAGATTGCTGCATTAACTACGGCAATCGTAATCATCATCGCTTTAAATGTTTTCTTTAGAAAATCGAAATATGGTATAGCTATGAGAGCCACATCTTTTGACCAAGAGGCTGCTTTAGCTCAGGGTATTAATGTTGGAAGAATTTTTGGGCTTGTTTGGTTTATTGCGGGAATCCTAGCTGCTTTTGCGGGCTTTTTCATTACTGGAGGCTTTAATACTTTATCACAAACAAGTTTTGTAGTTGCTTTAAGAGCCTTGCCAGCAGTAGTAATTGGTGGGTTAGACTCAATACCAGGAGCAGTAGTTGGATCAATTATTATTGGCTTAACTCAAGGTTATGTTGCTTATTATCAATTTGACTTTGAACTTTTAACTGGCATAACCCTAGGTAATGGTTTCTCATTAGTAGCGCCTTATATAATTATGTTTGCAATTTTAGTTTTAAAACCGGATGGTTTATTTGGAACTAAGGAAGTTGAAAGAGTATGAAAAGTAGACCAAATCTTTATACAAACTATGCAAAAGAAACTGCAATATTTTCCAACAATACTCAAAAATTTTGGTTTGCAATCTTACTGGTATTATCAACTTCTCTTTGTTTTGTTGCAACAGACTATTGGATTTTATTAATATCAAGATCTCTTGCTTTTTCTATTGGTGCATGGGGAATAAATATAGTTTCTGGGTTAGCAGGACAAATTACATTAGCCCATGGTTCGTTTATTGGTATTGGCGTTTATACGGCAGCAGTACTTGGGGGAACAGCTTCTAATAGTGTTTGGGGTTTTGATCTTGATATGTTAATTTGGTTGCCAGCTGCTGGAATTGTAGCTGCACTCTTTAGTCTTATTCTTGCACCTATTGCAGTTCGCTTAAAAGGATTAAACTTAGCATTAGTGACTCTTGCTTTTCTTTTTATTTGTTCCCATATCTTTTCAAATTTTATATCAGTGACTGGTGGAGCAGGTATTGGTAGAAAGGTTGCAAAGCTTGTTCTTTTTGGAGTTAATCTCGAAGATGGTCTTATGTTTGGAAATTATTTGCTTGAAAAGAATCAAATACAGTATTTACTGTGTTTATTTTTATGTGTAATTATGGGCTTTGGTTTTAAGAACATTGTTCGCTCAAGGGCAGGTAGGGCTTATGCCGGAATTCGTGATGGAGATATTGCAGCCGAAGCATTAGGAGTAAATTTATTTAGATACAAAGCAAGTGCATTTGCACTCGCTAGTTTTTATGCTGGAGTAGGAGGAGCTATGGCTTCTACAATTTCAGGAGGTGTTGAACCTGGCCTTTTTAATTTACTATTTTCTATTTTAGCAGTTGCCATAATTGTTATTGGGGGGAGCTGGTACAGT
>JAOMBT010000015.1 GCA_028344675.1 Acidimicrobiaceae bacterium
ATATTATTAAATAATCCGGCGCCAATCATAGAGCTTAAACCTAAATAGATTGAGTTTTTTAAAGTTAAAGTTCTTGAAAACCCATTTTCATTCATAAATAAATTCTAAAACAGTTTTAATAATTTCCTGAATAAGAAGTTAAACAATTGTTTACAATAAGGAACAGATAAAAGATGTTTAATAAATTATCACCAAGACCAATCACAGATAAAGGCCACAGGAGATTATTAATCTTTTCAATGATTTGGTTTTTTTCAGGTGCTTGGATTGATTCAAGTGCACACACGTATCTTATTGATGATATAGAAACTTTTTTCACTCCTTGGCATGCGTTACTGTATTCAGGATATGCTTTTTCAGTTCTAGTAGTTGTGTACATAAAAAATAAAATGAAAGATTATAAAGTTGATGTCGGTGTTTTAGGTGCTGTTGTGTTTGGAATCGGTGGCGCTTCGGACGCAATTTGGCATACTCTTTTTGGAATTGAAACAGGGGTTGAGCCCCTTATCACCCCATCTCATCTTATGTTATTCTTAGGTTCATTTTTAATGCTGGACTATGTTTTCACAGCCAGGCCATCAAAAGAAAAACTTGATAATGCAGCAATTTTTTCAGCGGCCACAAGTTATGGATTGGTAATGTTCATTACACTTTTTATAAATCCATTTTTAAATATCTGGTCTTTTATTGATAGAGATGATGAACTTGCTGCAGGAAGCGTTATCTTGCAAGCCATGTTAGCTAGTTTTATTTTTGTTTACATTATTCGATTTCAAGTTACAGCAAAACAAATGTCTATTATCTACCTGGTTTCTTTTTTATACATCTCTATCAATCCAAGCCTTGGAGACTTTGATCGTACTATTTTAATTTGTATCTCTGGTTTAATAATGGCAGCACTCATTTATCAAATAACTAATTGGTATCAAACAACTAATCATGATAGAAAAATTCAAGTCAGTGCAGCACTAGTTGCCGGTTCATATGGGTTAGTTTTTGTACTGCATTTGTTAGCTTTTTCTTCAATAAATGGAATAGATTTAACATGGCGTTTTTATGGACTTGGTGGCTTAGTTACTACGCCGCTTTTATTTGGTTATATGTTGGGTAATTTAGGAGTAAGTCCATCTTCAGGTGAGATTGTAAAATAGTTTATTTACAATCTCCTTAAACGTTCAGCTTTACCCCTAAGTTCTTGAATAGCCGTATCAGTATTCTCGCTTAAGCTAGACACTTTAATGGGCTTACCAATATTAATTTTAATTTTTTTCTCTCTTTTATTAAACAACTCGTTTAGCTGAGATACATCTCGTAACTGTTTACTGATAATTGATGCAAAGTAGTAAAACCACGAGTTTCTTCCTTTTACATAAACTGGTACGAGTGGAAAGTTGTACCTTTTAGCAAGAATTATTGGAGTCTTCTCCCAGGGCCTATCCCTCAGGCCGAGCAAAGTTAGTTTAGACAATCTTCCAGATGGGAATATAATTCCAGGTCTTTCACTGTCAAAGAATACATTGATCCTCTCGAGGGTAGTTTTATTAGCACTATGTGTCTCCTTCTCTTTATTCCAAACCACTGGTGCTATAACTTCATCAAAAGCACCTAAGAGGTAAACAAATAGCTCATTTGCAAAAAAGAAACTATCTTGTCGAATTTTAAAAATTTGATAGTAAAGAGCAATAGCATCTGCCGCCCCCATTGGATGGTTTGAGACAATCAGGCATTTCCCATCTGCAGGAATATTCTCTAGGCCTTTAACCTCACAATTACTTGTATACTCACTCCCTAGCCAATTAAATGCTTCCTGTCCTGTCATTGTCTGAATGTGATTGCCAACAAAAATTGTCTCATCAAATTTAAGATAGTTTTTTAAAAATTTGAATATAGATTTTGATAATAAGTTCTTTTTTAGAAGCCAAGGTCCTCGCTCTTGAATTAAGTTATACAGCTTCTCTTCCATCATGCTTTAAATCTACTGTTCTTCCCTTTTATACCATCAAACTGTAATCGAAGTCTCTTGATCACATCATCAGTATCTCCATCAATATTAAAAGAGGATAAAATGTTTAGCTTTTTGTTCTCATAGTCAATTTGCACAGGCATCACTTCAGCATCTAACTCTTTTGCTATATAAAGAAAACTTGTTCTAAACCTTGTTGCATCGAACCTACCTTCAGGAGTAACTATTAATAAAAAGGAATCTCTGTTTTTCAACTCTTCTATTACTGAAGCGTACTGACCACTGTTACCTTTTCTGTCTACTGGAATTGCACCAAACCTTCTAAATACTTTTTCTTGCAACCATCCAAGTGGCCAATTAATACCCTGTTCATCAATATCTTTTGATTTTGAAAATGGATTTGGTATTTTTCTCATGGTCCACTTTGCTGATAAATAACAGACATCTACATCTAGAGCTAAAATGATTAAAACCATCAAGTATTCATCTTTTCCTGATTGATGAGGTGCAGCAACCAACACAACACGTTCATTGTCTAAAAAATTTCCAACTGGCTTTACACTTTCAAAAAGCAATAAGAATCTAGCTAAGTATTTAAGAAAAAACCTTTTTTTAACCGGGGTTAAATGGCTAGTTTTCATATCTGGAAGAATTCTTGTTTGCACAATGGACCTATATGCCTATTTTAGTATGTTTGTTCCTTGTCATTGTCTGTAAATGAAACATTGTTGAATTCTTTAAGCCTAAAGAAGTTCCCCCCAGATATTTTGCTTGATTTCAATGTTGTGTGACCAGTATGTCTTGGCAAAAACTTTCTCCACGTCCATGGATATAAGGGCATATTTAAAAAATATGAAAGCAGAACAGACATTGTTCCCGCATGAGAGATAATCATTATTTTCTCAAGATTTGAGCTACTTAAATCAAACATTCTGTCATAAGTATCATCAATAGAGACAATTCCTTTACTTTTTAACTCACTATCAAGGTTAGGGATAATTTTGTTTTTAAAATTTTCCATATACTGTCCATGACTTCCTTTTGACCACTCCTCAAAAGTCTGACTATTTCTCTTTTCAAAAAAAGCCATTATCTCATCATTTGACTTTCCATATAATGCTACTTCTTCAGGATCCTCCATCTCTTGAAGCCAGTCATAGGTAATGACATTTTTTGCTACATTTCTTTCTTTAAAAGGAGTGTGTGTTTCTTGAGCTCTATTTAATGGAGATACCCAAAGTTCATCTATGCTGTTTTCTAAGAAGACTGAAGCAGACTTTTCTGACTGGATTTTACCAAGTTCAGTTAATCCAGGATTTCTTCTATATTCATTCTCAACTATCCATGCAGGTTGTCCGTGACGAATCAGTACAATTTCCATACCAAAACAATAGCGAATTTAGGTTATTCTGATACTGAAAGAAAAAAATTATGCAACTGTATAGAGATAGAAAAAAACAGCTAAGACCATTTTTATCTGGTCTTACTCTCTCTTATATTGGCTTAGATAATATTACTTCAGGTCCTTTTAGAGAGTATTTATCTCAATACTTTGATCTACAAGAATTTGGTTCAAATGCTAGAGAAGAGTACCTTTACTACACCATACTTTTTATAGGTATTCTTCAGCTCGTTGTTACGGTACAAAGTATTTTTTTACCAGTAATTGAAATAATTGATTCCAAAATAGTTTTAAGAACTAAAGAAAAAACCCTCTCTGTTGTAAAAGATATATCAGAGATTTCAAACATAGAGATGAAAGAAGATAATTTCCTTCAATTTACTTTCAGTGATAAAACTTACAATGTCCAAATCGCTGAAGTGGCAGTTGCTGAAATAGATATGCTTATGAGCTCAGTAATTACCTTAGAAGAGGAGTAAAACCTCGCGAAAAATAGATTAGTAATTTTCTTGCATAAGAACAAAAACTAACGTATATTTATAGAACACTATCGGAAAAGAAATCGAAAGATAGAAAAGAAGATAGAATAAAAAATCCCGGAGGGTCGCAAGATCAACTGGGATTTTTGCTTTCTGACAGTAAACGTATCAATTTCTATAGATTTCATGTATAAAAGTTCGCGAAAAAAACTAATCAATATTTCTTGCCAAATAAGTCAAACTAGAGTATTTTTATATAACTATCAGAAATGAAGTCGCAAGACCTAATAAAAGATAGTTCGAAAATCCCGGAGGGTCGCAAGATCAACTGGGATTTTCACTTTTCCGGGCTATTTTTCAACAAAATATAAAAAGACTCCCTGTGGCTGTAATTTTTGTTTTATCGCCTTTAGAAGTGGCTCAAAGCACGAAAGGAAGTCTACTTTAATTCTAATACCGAATTGTAAACTTTTATTCCTTATCGAAAAATTTCAATGATTTATACTTAAATTCATGAACATTGGTGCACATATACCTTCAAAAAATGCAGTTGAAGAGATAAAACTAAGAAAAGGTGACACTTTTCAGATCTTTATTTCTAGTCCTCAGATGTGGAAAAGTCCAAAACCACGTGAAGATTTAGATCAGTTACAAGAGTATGACGGTCCTATATATGTTCACGCCCCATATTTGATTAATGTTGCAACACCAAACAATAAAGTACGTCACCCAAGTAGAAAGCTTCTCAAAGATACCTGTAAAGTTGCAGCAAGTTTTGGTGCAAAGGGAGTCATCGTACATGGTGGTTCTGTTGGTGAGGGTGGAGATATTGGTGTTGGTTATGATAACTGGAGAAAAGCTATTGAACATGTTGAAGATACAGGGATGAGAGTTTTAGTTGAGAATACAGCTGGTGGAAAAAACTCTGTAGCAAGATATATGGATTCCATAGAGAGACTCTGGGAAGTGATTGGCCACTTGAATGTTGGACTCTGTCTAGATACTTGCCACACATGGGCTGGTGGTATTCCAACAGAAAAGGCAGTAAGAGGATTTAAAAAGTTAGTAAAAAATATAGACCTTGTTCATTTCAATGACTCTAAAGATGGATTTGAAAGCTCAAGAGATCGACATGAAAATTTAGGAAAAGGAAATATTCCAAAAGCAGAACTTGAATATGTTATTAAGAATTGTAAATCTGACATTGTTGTAGAAACTCCAGGAGGACTTGATGCGCAGAAGAAAGATATTGCATGGATTAAGCGTCGTTTAAAGAAATGAATTACTTACCCTCTAATCTCGAATTTAAAAATGGAGTTGCACATATTGGAGAGACCTCATTACTCGACGTTGCTAAAGAGTATGGAACTCCCCTTTATGTCTATGACTGGGAGCATTTAAAAGATAATATTGATTATTTTACTAATGCCTTTGGTGAGGATACGTATTTTAGATATGCAGCCAAAGCATTTATTTGTAAAGCCTTAGTGAAAGAGTTAGATGAAAAAGGCTGGGGAGTAGATGTAGTTTCAGGCGGAGAAATGGCAACAGTCCAAGCAGTGACTGGAACTTTAGAAAACTCTTTATTTAATGGAACGTTTAAACACCGAGATGAGATTGAGTTCTTTATGCAACATAACGGTGGACATATCTCAGTAGACAATCGTTTTGAGATTCCAATGTTAGAAGAAGTTGCAGAGAAATTAGACAGAAAACAGCCGGTAATAATGAGAATTAATTTAGATGTTGGAGCGGAGACGCACCCTATGGTCTTGACCTCAGGATACGACCAACAATTTGGTATCTCTATTGGGTTTGCAGAAGAGGCGTTACAACAAATATATAACTCCCCTCACTTACTTTTTTCTGGAGTACATGTGCATATTGGTAGCCAGATTAAAGACCCAGATCGCTATAAAAAAGCAATGAGTGAGTGTGCAGATTTTCTTAATGCTCACCCAGCAAGTGTGGAGAGAGAAATAGTCTTTGATGCTGGTGGTGGATTCTTTTCACCTTATGCTGGTGACGAAGTAGATCATGAACTAAAAGTCTATGCAGATGCGATTCATGAAGGTATTAAAGAACACTGGAGTGGATCCTATAAAGTCATGATTGAGCCAGGAAGAGCATTAGTCAACAATCCAGGAGTCATTTTATATACTGCTGGTGCCATTAAAGATGATAGAGGTGAGAAGCCATATATTTTGGTAGATGGTGGTATGTCAGATAATCCAAGGCCGGCACTGTATGGAAGTGAACATAAACTCTTTAATATCTCTGGTGAAAAAGCTGGAGAAGACGTAGTGCATGCCGTCTCTGGTAGACACTGTGAAAGTGGAGATTTATTAGTAAAAGATGCAATGTTGCCAAGTGATACTGTCTCTGGAGATGTTTTAATGTCTACTTCTACTGGTGCGTATACGTTTGCTATGGCAAGTAACTATAACCGTGTACCTAAATCTGGAGTAGTGGCGGTTACAAGTAGTGGTGTTGTTGAATTAGTCAATAGGCAGAGTTTTCAGGATACGTTTATTAATGATCTTTAGAAGAGCGGTACAGTAGTAGTTTGAAAAATCAAAAATCTTCAATCAACAGCACATCGATCTCCAAAAATACTGGTGGGGGATATGTTGGAAAAGGATGTAATAGGAAATACAAAACCCCTTCTGGTAATTTAAAATATTGTAAAAATGAAATATATGGTTATAAATTTCAAAGAGGGCGAATGGGAACAAGTAAGAGGATAAATTATTGCGAAGAACACTTTAATAAATTTAAACCTAAAAATTGGGAGAAAAATCCTCTGTGGTTCCTAATTAAAAACAATAAAAAGAATCAAATTTTAGTTTGTCAAAAAGAATCTTGTTACTCAAAGGGCTATGAAAAAATTGACGAGATATCTTATTGCCTAAAGCATTACAATCAACTAATTACAAACATATAATTAATGTATGGTTGTAAATTCTGGAAAAAAAGCCAATTGGACCGGTAAAAATTTTGAAAATTTTGTTTATGACAATCTTATTAGAATGGGTTTTCAATTTATAGATAATAAAGAATTTGAAAGAGCTATGGGATTCCATCTATTTTCTCAGAGTAATTTAATCCAATTCCCAGATTCCTCGGTTTCTAAGTGGTTTACAACTCAATTTTTTTTAACAGATACTATTTACGGAACAAAGTGGAAAGTTGATTTTCTTTTGCATAATGTTAAAAAAAAGAGAAGTTTAGTAATTGAGTGTAAATGGCAACAATCATCAGGATCTGTTGATGAAAAATATCCATATTTAGTAGCAAATATAAAAAGTCAGAGTCCTTATCCGGCAATCATCTTACTTGATGGAGATGGTTACAAACCTAATGCTAAAGAATGGTTAAAAACCCAAGTAGATGAAAAACTAATTGGAGTTTTTAATATGTCAGAGTTTTTCAAATGGATACCAGAGCAAAAATATATATAAATTAATTCAATTTATTTAGTCTTGAATTATTAATTGGAAAAGTAGAAATAAGAAGTTCTTCTGTATTTCCTCTCCCAGTATTTTTTGCACTAATTGTTTTTGTTATGTTAAATTTGTAAGCGTTCAAACGTTTATTTTTTTTATTTTTATCAACAAACAGTTCAATTGACATGCTGTTGAAATTATTAGTAAAAATTACATTATTGTTTTCATTCTCTATCAATTTTGATAAATCGTTACTTAGCCTTACATGAGAATCTCTATTGAATCCTTCAACACTGTATTCAGTAAAATTAGCTGTTTTTGAATTAGGAATATAGGGAGGATCTAGAAAAATTAGATTATTTTTAGGTTTTCTACCTCTTCCTTTAAAAGGTTTAACTTTACTGTAATCATCACATGTGAATTTTACTTTAGACAAAGCATCTCCTACTGCATCAAGATTTTTTTCATCAAACAAATTCTTTTCTACCGGACTGCCCATTGGAATATTAAACCTACCTTTAGAATTAACTCTATACATTCCATTGAAACCAAGTTTGTTTAGTGCAAGAAATTGTGCTGCAAGATTTGCCTCTGATTCAGAGCCTGTTTTCTCACCCTCTGCAATAAAATACTCCCAGCTGTCATTGAAATTCTCTCGGAGTTTAATGTACTGTTCTCCCCTTTTTTTAATGTCTGTATTTAAATTATTAAATTTTGTTTCAATCTTCTTTGCTTCTTCTTTAAGAATGTTTCTAGCATCCTGATTAGATATAACATTGTAAAAATTTACTACCTGAGGTACTACATCATTTAAATGTGCATTTTTCAAAAAACCTCTATTGTATAATGCAAAAAATATTGCTCCTCCACCAAAAAAAGGTTCGTAGTATGTAAAAGGAGAGTCTATGTTTTCTGCAGCAGACTGAATAATTTCAATTATTTTTCTCTTACCCCCAACCCATTTGAGTGGAGGCATTAAGCTATTTAGTTCTGACATATCTTTTATTGTAATTTCATCTTATTTCAAGGACTTGTTAAAAATTATATAAAGTAAATAAGACATAAAAAATAGAAAAAGCGATTTGATAATTTTATTTGTTATCAATAAATTTTACATATGAACACATTTGCTCACTTTAGTCTAGGAAAAGGCAATTGGGTGCAATTTTTCATAGACCTAGGAAAGTATACAGCAGAAAATCTACATGGAAATTCTAGAATAATTGCTTTAGTTCCTTCAACGAGCATGTTGCCATTCCTAATTTCAGCAGGCGCTATGAATTCTTTTTTAAATGGAAATGTTTCTACTGGTTTTAAAAACATTAAAGACATCTGGAGTGAATTAGTTGATACACCGATTGGTACAGAAGTACACGTGGTGGATAAAACAAATGGGTTTATCCACCATAAAGGAGCTTTAAAGTATGTATCAAGTAATACTTTCGGAATTCAGCTCACCCAGAATAAATTTCAAGTTGATCCTGGATGGATTTTTGAACCAGCGAACGGTATTGTTCCGGACATTGAAGTGTCGATAACTACATCAAGAGAATACATTGTTCCAGAAAGAGCAGTTTCTACTAAAGCTGACCCTAATCTTCAGTTATTAAATAAATTTTATCAAAACACCGATCCTCTTGGTGTATTAGGTCTACCAAACAATATTATTCAAATAATTGGAAACAAAAACAGACTCATTCTTGAATCTCAAATCGAACTCGTAATTGATGAAATCAAAGGATCTTTTTCTGAAGGATTAATAACAAAAAATGTACTAAGTAAAAAGCAAGAACTTACTTATATAGCTTCTCCCAAAGAAGAGAATTTAAATGAAAGTTCAAATTTATCAATTTTTACTCAATCATCAAATACTAATATTGGAGATGTAGTTGATTGGACAAATGAGTTTCCACAAATATACCTGATTCCTAGAACTTCAAGACAATCATATGACTTAGTCGAAATATTTAACGATGAGTATGAAGAAAGAGAGCAAACTATAGAATTTACAGAACTCAATGTACCCATAGGGTGTGAAATTATGGGGTATAAAATTTAAATGTTAGATAAACTCTGGTCAATTCAAGAACCTCAAATTATTGAGAGAAAGATTCAGTTTGAACCTTTAGAGGAAGTTTATATATTATTAAAAGAACTTATTAAGCAAAACGAAGTTGTGAGAACTGAAGAATTTTGGGACATTACGCTTTATTGTATAAATAAAATTTTGTGGAAGTGGTCAGGAACTCCGAACCCTTTCAGTCAAGAAGATTCATACATTGACGACAATATTTTAGAATTAGAAAATCAATTAAAACTTGCAGTTGAGTTTGAATATAACTCAACACCGATTCTTCAGTCAATTATTGAAAAAATTAATATTATTAGATTAAAAGCACAATCACCATTATTTGAAGCTGAAGTAGAGCATTTGGACAAACAGCGAAGAGTTTGTTTTATAGCAAATGCAGACTCTTATAATTTTCTTCTTGCTGAAGCAAAGCGTTTATCAAGAAAATGGGTAGTCAGAACACCAACAGAATTAAGAGGAGATGACACTTTTGATGAATTAGTATTTTTTGGTCAATTTAGAAGTTTGTTTTATGGTAAATTTTCTGATCCAACTTTAGAATTTATTTTTACTTCTTCTAGGGCAGAAAAAATTTACTGGGTACATTATGAATGGATATCTTCAAATTGGAGCCCATCAATTAATTTGATTGGTAGCAAAGAGGCCACAAGGCCTTTCAGAGGCAAAAAAAACATATTTATCTCAACTGGGAAAAACAGTATCCAAGATTTAGACTTTGTTCCAAAAATAGATGAGCAGAGATATGTCAATTTAATTAACAAGTCTATTAGCGAGGAAGAAGAAACTCAAGAAATCACACAATCTCTTGATGAAGCATTTTGCTTTTTATTATCTGAGAAAAGAGAAGGTATTCAACTAGCAGCCTTTGTGTCCACCGATGGAAGTAAAGCTCTAGCAATATCAGATTTTGATGGAGATGGCACTCTTGATATTTGGAGGTTTTTACCCGAACAGTTAGGAAAAGGTATGTATATTTTACGAAGAACACAAGGTGCAGACAGAGATGTTATTGAAATTATGGCTGATGAGAATCTTGGATCAGAGGCTTTAATTCTGAGGAATGTTCAAAAAAGATGGAAGTCTGAACTTAGTAATAAAGTCAATAAAATTGGGATTGAAGAAGCAATTAAAGAATTGAAAGATAAAGGTTGCCCTCCTGCAAACAGAGGTAACGTCTTAAGATGGATGTCCAAAAGTAATATTAAAACACGTCGTCAATCACATTTTTATGCGTTAATGGATTTTGCAGGTTTAAAAAGTGAAGCTCCTGAGATTTGGAACGATATGAGAAGAATAAGTGCTGCACACACTCAAGCTGGTTTTGAATTAGATTCTATGTTGAAAAGTAAAATTGAAGAAATTGATGCAGCTATATTTTACGGCAATACAAGTTATGAGTTTACTTTGTCTGAGGAACAGAATCTAGGCACCATTACAGCTTTTTCTATAGAGGAAAGATTAGAATCAACAGTAGAAGTTCCTAGCGGTTGGACATCTTGGGGAGTAAGGGAATTAACATGACAAAAATGTGGCCATCAGTCTACGATCCACAAAAAATAGAAGATTCACCAGGTGAAAAAATTATTTTTGATAGGCTCCGAAACAATATTGAATGTGAAGATTGGTACGTTTTCTATAGTTTTTTTCTCGACGATCACCAAAGTCAACAGGAAGGTGAAATTGACTTTTTAGTTTTTATACCTAAAAAAGGTGTTGTAGTAGTAGAGGTAAAGTCACATCTCAATATTGAATATAAAAATCGTCAATGGTATATGGGAAGAACCATAGAAGCTAGGGGACCATTAGAGCAAGCTAATGGAAATAAGTGGTCTTTTCATAAAAGCGTAGGAGCAAGTGAAAAAGCTCCACCAGAATGGAACAAAATACCGAGAACACATGTTGCAATATTTCCTAGAGCAAGATTTAGATATGAAGGACTTGAGTTTGAAAATTGGAGAATTTGTGATTCTGATCAAACCTCAAAAGGTTTGAGTAATTTTTTACTTAACGCGATAAATCAAGAGATTAAAGATAATCAAAAAAATTATGAAGAAAAAAAAGTAGGACCACTTTGGAAGCCAGGATTATTTAGTAATCAGTACATGAATAAAGTAGTTTCTATTATTAGTCCAGAAATTTCGAGTGAGATAGAGTCAGTTGAAGACAGGAAGCTAAGAATAAATAGTGAAATTGAAGATTTAACACCAAGACAAAAAGAAGCAATATTTTCTGCTGAAAATAATAGAAGGCTTCTAATTGATGGATTAGCAGGTACTGGTAAAACTATAATAGCTACAGAGTTAGCTGGTCAGTCTCACAATGCAGGTGAAAAGACATGTTATATTTGTTACAACAGAGGTTTAGCAAATTTCATAGAAGAAAAATATAAAGATAGAGGCTTTGATGTATTTAATCTTGATAAATTATTACTCAAGCTTTCAACCTTTACATCCCCACCAAGCAATGCGGATGACATGTGGTGGGACTATACGCTTGTAGAAAATGCATATGACAATCTTCTTCAAACAGGTGAAGAATATGATTACTTAGTGATTGATGAATGTCAGGACTTAGCTAAGGGAATAAATTACATGTTTCTAGACAGGCTTTTAAAGGGAGGCTTTCCTTCTGGTAGATGGACTATGCTTGGTGATCTTGAGAATCAAAATCTCTACAATAATCAGTCAGATCTTGACAATTTTTTAATTGATAATTTGGGGGATTCTTTTCTTAGATATCCACTAAAAATCAATTGTAGAAATACTCCTTCAACTGTTGAGATTGTAGAAGACTTAACTAATGTTAAATATTTTGAAACGCTTAGACAAGAAGGTTTGCAAGCACCGAGAACCTATGTATTTGACGATGAATCAGATCAGGTTAAAAAAGTAGATTTTTTATTGGAAAACCTTCTTGAAACTTATAAATTAAATGAAATTATTTTCTTGACCCCTCCAAGCTCAAAATTTATTGATTTTTATAATGAAAATTCAAAATATAAAATATCTGAGTATAATTTTGAACTTCTTAAACAAAAAGGTACAGGCCCTTTTCATACAACAATTAAAAAATTCAAAGGACTTGAATACAATATTGTTGTCTTGTTAGACATTAAGCAAGAACATTTTTCAACTAAAAAAGCCTTAGTAAATGAGGTTTACACAGGTTTTACGAGGTCATTAGAAACAACTTGTATATTTTTTAATAGCGAAACAAAAGAATATTTGTTAGGTAGTTCATGAATATTCACTCTCAAAATCGTGATAAATTAGTTGAATTTTTAAAAACAGATCTTGTAGGTCCGATGACAGATAACAAATCTTTAGATTTTGATGAGTTAGATACGTCAAAAAAAATAGTTTTTAACAACACAGATGAAGCTTTCAAGTTGTTTAAAGACAAAGAAACAGGGGAAGAAATACTTCATATGCCACTTAGATATAGATTCAACCCACTCCAGACCTATACATCAGGTGTCTTGTATTCAAAAAACGAAATGTTTTCATCTAATGAAGATTTAGATAGTGTGAATTTAGATCAAGATCAATTTGACGAAGAAAATTTAGAAGATCAAGACACCAAAGTTGAATTGATTGATCCAAAGTTTCAAAATCATTACGAAGAGCAAGAAGACTTAGACGGAGATATAGATATAGGCGCTGTAAATGAAAAAAAGCCAAACGCTATGGCAATTAGTTTTTTAGCCAATATAAATAATGCCACAGAAATCACAATTGATTTGTCCGGTGGGTCATATCTGCCACTAGCTACTTATATGCCAAAATCTGAAACAAAAAAACAAGTAAAAGATACTGTTGTCCCACAAGAAAATTTTAAAATTGAAAATATCCAAGATTCCAAAGTATGGTGGCTTAATATTACTGGAGAAAATTATAAAAAAGTTGTAGAAAGAGGAACTCTATTTTCTCCTAATTACGATGGCAATCACTGGAGTCATAAAAATCAAACAAAAGTTAAAAATGGTGACATATTATTAATTTATTCCGATTTAGCAATTAGGTCAGTTGGTATTGCAAAATCTGACAACGAGGTTATTGGTCAAGATAATGCTGCAGATATTGATTTTATAAAAAGTTTAAAAACAGAAAATAGCAGCGCTGATGAATATAACAAGCTTTCCTTCTATAATTTTGATTTATCATTACCAATAAAAAAAGACGATATTGAACTAGAAGAAAGAATAAAAGAGAATCAAAGATTTGATAAGTACTCTACATTCACAAAAAAAGGTAATGCTGGTTACCATCATTTGTCAGAGATTAGTGATGGATTCCTTGATTATATAAAAAATAGGTTTCTTTCCTTTTGGCCAACACTATGCCCATTTGGTGTAAGTTTTGTCCATCAAAACAATAATTCATATGACTACTTTACGGATAATAACCTTGTTTCAAACAAGGAACTTTGGAACAATATTTCATCATTGGGGAAACCTTTCTCCTTAGAGGAACTACATTCAAATATTGGTGACAATATCAGCTTAGAAGAACTCAAAGCATGGCTAGACAATTGTGTTGAGTTAGATCATTTGCAAATTCTTAATGGAGAGTATTCATTGTCTAATTCTGAAGAACCATATAATACCTTTTATTTAAGGAAGGCTTTTAATAAGAAAATTACAATTAAAGGATCTATTGTATTAGATGTTAAGGATCGAGGATATTTAAAACTTAATGAAGAAGACTCCAATTTTGACCACGAGGGTATAAGCTTAAGTGCAAGAATATTTACAAGAAAACATCAAAAGAATGAGTTTATTCTTACAGTAATTTTTGAAAATCTTACAGAGTCAGATTTTGGTTCGCAAGCCGAAACCTCTTTATTTCAATCAAAAATTAATTTAACTGCTTTTACTGGTAAAGACAGTTGTATTTTGCCATATCCTAACAATATAGAATACAATCTTGACCATGAGTTCGACCAAGAAACACTTAAGTTTTCAATGCTTTATTCTGAAAACAAGACGTATGCTGTTGGCCACGGTACATCTGTTGGGTGGTCCTCAAATGTTGAAATATTTTCGGACACCATGCCAGTTTCTGAAGTTAAACAATTAACGCCAGATATAAAAAATCCCACCACCGATGAAAAGTACGATCTAAAAATTCTTGAGCTCACAAAAGAATCAGATTATAAAAAGCTGGAAGAACTTTTAAATAACTATGAATTATGGATTAAAAGCATAGAGAAAGACACAGGTGGTCTTGAAAAAGTATATTCAGGTGTTGCGCAAAATAATATCTCAGAATGTTTGGATGCTCTTGAAAGGATGCGGTTAGGTCTTGAGTTAATTCGAACAGATCAAAAAGTTGAAAAAGCATTTCAATTAGCAAACCTAGCTATTTATAACCAACAAATTCTGCCATCTTATAAGAGAAAGCTAATAAAATATGACAGCAGTCAAGAGGATCCTGATCAAGGTTTTGTTTTTGAAAAGCCTAAAGAAGAGGTGTTAAGAGAACCATCCTGGAGGCCTTTTCAAATAGCTTTTTTCTTATTAAATATAGAATCAATTGCTAATGAAAATTCAAAGGACAGAACGTTAGTTGATTTGCTTTGGTTTCCAACTGGAGGTGGTAAAACAGAAGCCTACTTAGGTTTAATTGCTTTTAACCTATTTTTTGAAAGATTAAACGGTCTAGATACAAAT
>JAOMBT010000016.1 GCA_028344675.1 Acidimicrobiaceae bacterium
CAACTTGATTTAGAGGAGCCAATTAGGGTTGCAGAAAGTGTAAAAGCTATGCAATTGACACATGCTGTAATTACTTCTGTTAATAGGGATGACCTGCATGATGGAGGATCATTGTTTTTTGCGGACACTATTCGTGCAGTTAAACAATTAAACGAAAAATGTAATGTTGAAGTCTTGGTCCCAGATTTTAAAGGATTAAGGTCAGCAATAGATAATATTATTTTTGCTGATCCTGAAGTATTTAATCATAATTTAGAAACAGTGCCAAGACTCCAGAGAGAAATAAGAACTGCTGCATCTTATGGAAGATCACTGTCTCTTCTTGAATACGTAAAGCAACAAGGTTTTATGGGAAAAACTAAAACTGGATTAATTGTTGGTATGGGTGAAACTAAAGATGAGGTTGTTTCAGTTTTGAAGGATTTGTCTAAAATTGATATTGATATAGTTACCATAGGTCAATATTTAAGACCAACAGCAAAACATAGACCAATTGACAGGTATGCACCAGTTGAGGAATTTGAAGACTACAAGCTAATTGGTCAGTCATTTGGCATACCACACGTTGAATCTGGCCCTCTTGTAAGATCTTCATATCATGCAAAAGATTCTTTTGCGTCTGCCTAGATTCTTATATACTTAATTTGTGTTTGATATAGTAACTAAATCCATCAGAGTCCTTTCATCATCATCTGTTGAGAAAGCAAATTCAGGACATCCAGGTATGCCATTGGGTATGGCAGATGTGGGAACTGTACTATTTAAAAATTTTTTAAAACTTTCTAATCAAAATCCTAATTGGATAAATAGAGATAGATTTGTTCTTAGTGCTGGACACGGGTCAGCATTGCTCTATAGCTTGTTGCATTTCAATGGTTTCAAAATTTCTATCGATGATATGAAAAATTTTCGACAATTGAATTCTAAGACTGCTGGACACCCCGAACTTGATGTAGATATTGGAATTGATATCACAACTGGACCTTTAGGGCAAGGCTTTGCAACTGGAGTTGGCCTTGCTCTTGCAGAGACATATTTGTCAGATATTTTTGGAAGTGAAATTATAGATCATTATGTGTATGGAATAGTTTCTGATGGAGATTTGATGGAAGGAGTTTCATTTGAAGCTGCTGAATTAGCAGGTCTTTGGAAATTAGGAAAATTAATCTATATTTTTGATGATAACAATATATCTATTGATGGAAATGTAGATAAAGTTTCAGTAACTGATCAAAGTGCGAAATTTAAATCATTAGGTTGGCATGTACAAGAAATAGATGGTCATGATGAAACACAGATTATCAATGCTATAAAGGATGCACAAGACAATACCTCTAAACCCTCTTTAATAATAGCCAAAAGTACTATTGGAAAGTATTCACCAAATAAGCAAAATACAAGTGGAGTACATGGTTCACCTTTGGGAAATGATGAAATGGAAGAATTCTTAAAAAACTTAGGTTGGTTTGGGGATACCTTTGATCACCCACAAGAGATTTATGAATACTTTAATGAAAAAAGGGATACTGATAATATTCAACATGATGAATGGCTATCTTTACTTGAAGATAAAAAATCTACTGATGATGATTTTGCTAAATTATGGAATCAGTTTCACCATAAAGAAATTGAACTTGTTAACTTACACAATAATGATAATAAAGCAACAAGGGTGGCCGGAAGTGAGGTACTTAAGTCCATAGGAGAATCAAATAGATTTATACTTGGAGGATCAGCAGACCTTGCAGCATCTACTAAACAAATAATTTCAAATTCAATTTATTCTTATGAAAATCGAGCTGGTCAGTCAATTGAGTTTGGAATTAGAGAACACGCAATGGCAGCAGTTGTAAATGGCATTACTTTGCACAGTAACTTAATTGGTTATGGGTCAACATTTTTAGTATTTTCAGATTATATGAGACCAAGCATAAGACTGGCATCTCTAATGGATCTTAATTCTGTCTATATATTTACTCACGATTCAATTTATCTTGGTGAAGATGGACCTACTCATCAACCTGTAGAGCACTTAATGAGTTTAAGACTTATACCAGGGCTAGATGTTATTCGACCATCAAATAGCTTGGAGACCCAGTATTCTTATCAATATATTTTTACTAAAAGTAATAATCCTAAATCTATAGTTTTAACCAGGCAATCGCTTGATTTTGTTGAAATTAATTTGAGTTATGAAAATTTTCAGAAAGGTGCGTATGAGCTTAGCAAAGGTGATGATATTACAATATTTGCTTCTGGCTCAGAGGTCAATTTAGCAATAGAAGTTTCTAAAGAGCTTAAAGATAAATCTGTGCAGATTATTAGTACCCCTATTTTAAATAAAGTTACCCCCCAAATTATTGAAAATCTAAATCTAAATGAGTTTATATTTACACTAGAGCTTGGCCGCTCTATTGGTTGGCAAGATTACGTTGGAAAAGTAACAAAAAGTTTTAGTATAGAAACTTTTGGAGAGTCGGCCCCATTAGAAGAGTTAACAAATCATTTTGACTTTAGTGCAGAAAAAATAGCTGAGGAAATTTTAAAATATTTCAATTAACAGCCAGTATATGATTTCATTTCTGATTTTGTCCTATTTCCAGCCGTGCCATCAGGAATTAATCCAACTTTTCGTTGGAATGCTTTAATTGCTTCTTTGGTGTATGACCCAATTTCTCCATCTATAATTCCTGGATTAAATCCGTTGTTTGCTAAATAAGTTTGAATGTCTGCAACAGAATTCAAAATTGCATTTGAATTATCTCTAGCAATACATACATTCTCACTTTTGCATCCCGTATAGGCTCTCATCGCATTTTTAGTTTTGTTTCCTGCTATGCCATCAGCGAGCAATCCATTTTCTTGTTGAAACTGAATAATTGCATTCTTAGTTTTTGGTCCCGTTTGCCCATCGATAGGTCCAGGATTAAATCCATTATTTGATAAAAATTGCTGCACATCCAATGTTGAATTTATTACTAAAGCTGTATTATCTCTTGGCACACAAGCATCATTTCCAGCATTAGGATTTGATACAGCAGTGGAGCTAGCCTCTACCACTTCTGAACCGTTTGCAGTCCAACCATCTTGGAATATACTATTTGAAAATAAATCACTTGATATTAATGACTTACTAACCATTCGATCAACCATATATGCTATTTCTCCAACTGATATATTTCTACTTGGACAAAATTTATCTTGAATAGAACTACAAGATGGAATTAAATCATTAGCGGCAAGTATGTTAATTTCATTTGTCCAACTACTTGCACCTTCATCAGAATATTTATCAACTGAACCAGAAAATTCAGTAGTTGATCCAGCTTTGATTGATTTAATTAATAAACATGCAAACTGATCCCTAGCAACGGTTTCAGTTGGTTGAAATTGTACACCGCCTCCTAGGCAAATCTGATTTCCATGGTAAGGTAATGAATTTATTGCTCTTTGGTAAATACTTTGATCATCATCACTATACGCATTAGGGGCATCCAGTGAGACACCACCAATTGTTGCAACAACAGCTGCGGCTTCCTCCCTTGTTAGTGTTTTAGCCTGGCAAGCTGATGAGGTTTCGTTACATTTATTTAATAATCCTGCCCCAGATAATAAATTCAAACCTGAAGTTGAGGTGGCGTATTGTGCAATATCTCCAGTAGATGTAGAGGATGAAGTACCGGTAGCAGAGGACACAGTTGAGGTATTTACTGTAATTGGCCCAATAGAAAGAGTTGATATATCAGATTGGCTAGAAGTTTTAAAATAATGTGATGTAAATCCTAATTGAGATTTAATATTTCTTCCTGATTTTGTAACCGTTCTAGATGAGCCATTTTTAAATCCTTTCATTGTGACTTCGATAGCAGCACCCGATTCAGCAACAGATGAAACATAAATATCTGTTATTGAATCAAAGCATGGAAAATCACCACATAAAATATTTTTTGATAGTTGGTAACCAGAGAAATCATAAGACCAAGCAGCTTTGCTGTTACCCACTCTGTTATCTACTGACCATGGATCGTCTACGGTTAGCAGGTAAGGCCAAACTGTTGCTGAGCCAAAACCTACGGCATTATTATTTGTTTTACCACCTGTTGATGATGAGTAAAATGCTTGCACAACTGAACTCTGTGTATACCCACCTTCATAAGTTATAACTTTGCCTGAAGTGTTGTTAACAGCTTGAACCCAGTTTGGTCCTGCTATTTCTTTAAGATATCCGTAATAATATTGGCTAGAAGCAGTAGATCCAATATGGCACCAACAATATGCTTGTCTTGAAGTTGACAATCCTGCATCTAGTGCATTTGATTGTGATGGTATATTTTGTTTTAAGTATTGATAAACAGCATAGCTTCTTCCAACTAAGGCTTGTGACTCAAGAGCCTTCACATTCCAGTGGGATGGCATTTCTGCTAATCCATATAAATATTTTTCTATATTTACAGATAATGAAACATGAAAACCTGATGATACATTTTGTGACCTTAATTTCAGAACTCCATGCTTATGTTCACGTGGCCCAACTCTGATTCTTCCACCATCGGACCAATTTATTCCAATATTACAACTTGCTGTTGTTCTGTTGACTAATGGGTGTCCATTAAAATAACAACCATTCCCATTTGAAATTACATTTAGTGTTGCACCACCACTTATTTTTAAAGGTCCAAATACTGATTCACAGGGTCCCTCAGAAGATGCTTCTGATTTAATTTTGTTTAATGTTTCAGAATCAATACTTCCTGACTGAGATATTCCAACAGATGCCTGATAGTTTTTTAATGCATTTGAAGTTTTATCACCAAAAGCACCATCTACAGGTCCGGGTTCAAATCCTCTTGAAGTTAAAAAAACTTGAACACCTGCAGTGTCAGAAAGTCCATCTTGACAAATAGATAGCATCGGAGGGCTTGATGATGGTAACGTAGTTAAATTGATACTTTTAGCATTTCTTGCTAAACCAACCCAAAGAGCATTATTATCTGTTGCGATATCAGGTGAAGATAGACTAATTTCAGATAAATTCTTAACATTGGTATCAGTAAAGTAATAGTCTACAACTTCGGATGACGTACAGGAGCTAGTATTACTACAAAAGCTCGCACCAAGCTCTGTTAATCCTTTGGCACCATATTGACTTAATCCAACTCCATGACCCCAACCACTACCAGTAAAAGTAAATGAAGATGAACTGTAAGCTCTCATTGCTTGCTTTGTCGCAGGCCCAACTACTCCATCAGCAGATAGACCAACTATATTTTGAAAACTTATTATTGCATTATTAGTTTTTGTTCCACTTAATCCGTCTATTGGACCGGGATTAAAGCCATTACAGCTCAAGAAAGTTTGAATTTCTAAAAGACTCTCTAGGGGTGCAACAGCATTATCTACACAACTTAGTTGAGCATCGTATTTAATTTCTAGGGCATTAGCTTTTTGATCTGATAATGAAAATGACATGAAAAAAAAGGAAAATATAAAAACTAAAATAATATTTTTTAAATAACCCTGTTTCATGTAATCATTTTAGATATATTGAAAAATATTTCATAAACCAGCATTTTTTTTCCATTTTTTAAACATACTAAGTCCAAAGTGAAAAAGTAAATAACTTATAAACATCAAGTATGTTATCGGAAAAAGTTCACCTTGATAATCAGAAAATATACTTGGTGGAAGAAAAGACAAACTTGATAGTAAAGCAATCCCAATAATCTTATTTTTACTAAAGGCACCTAGTCCTACTAAAATCATCGAAAAATACATTAAAAATGTAATAAGAAATTCGATTCCTATTATGTTAGTTTCATATGCACTATCAAAAAAACTAACAACTAGAAGAAAAAAAACTGTAAGAATTAATGCATTTTTATAATTAGTTTTTACTAGTGAAGCAAACATACCTATTATTGTAAAGAATATATGCAATTGAGTGAATTTACTTATATCTTTTTAATATTATGTGTACCTTTTATTGGGTACATTGTAAACACAACAGATCCAAAAAAAGGTTTCTCCCTCCTATTTAGCGGGATAATTTTCTTAATATTATTTATTGATTTAACAATCTTTACACTTGTTGGTCTTTTGTTCTTAGGTATATACGTAAGTATGATTGAAAAAAAGGAAAGAAACTATTTTTTAGTAATTTCAATTATGAGTTTTCTAATCAGTACTTTTAACTTAGTTGGTCTGGAACTTTTAAAATCAATCCTACCAGTACTTTTGGTATCATCAGTCTTCTCACTCATGATGATTGGGCATTGGTTTTTGGTTGATCCGACTATTTCAAGAGTTGGAATGAAAAATATAGCAATATTTTCTACATCAATATCCTTAGGTCTTTCCGTCCTTGTTTTTTTTGACTTTTATGAAAATTCATCAAACTTATTTAATTTACTTTCTACAAATACTTTAAATAACATAATTGTATTTCTTTATGTTTCTGCCGCAATTTTATCTTTTGGCTCATTTAAGTCGCTTCAAGAAAAATCTTATACTGGTGTCATGGCTAGTACAGGTTTAAGTTATCTTTCATTAATTGTATCAATGGGTGCTTCTGGTACGTTAATACTTTCCATATAACGTTATTCTTAATTAGTGAAGATTTATACAAAAAAAGGTGATAAAGGGGAAACGGCCCTTTTATATGGAGGTATTGTATCTAAGGACAATATAGCACCAGAAGCCTATGGTTCTGTTGATGAACTTGTCGCAGCTATGGGCTTAATCAGAGCTGAATCAAAACTACCAGATGAAGCTAAAGACACTATTCTTCGTATTCAAAGAGAGCTTTTTATAGTTAGTGCAGAATTAGCTACTGATAAATCAAAAAGAGATAGGCTTATTGAAGGAGAGACATTAATTACTGATGAGATGATCAAAAATCTTGAAAAGGATATAGATTATTTAACTAAAAAAAATGGTTTACCAGACTTTTTTGTTGTACCAGGTGAAAACATAATTTCAGCAAAATTTGATTGGTCAAGAGTCATTGCTAGAAAGGCTGAGAGGAAATGTGTAACTTGGTACAAAACTCTAGACATGAAGGACTCTAAAGTAGTAATATATCTTAATAGATTATCCGACTTTTTATGGATGATGGCTCGTGACTTTGAGAAAGATTGGACACCAAGTAATTGATTACAGAATTAAATATACTATTTATTAATGACATAAATAATGAAAAACTTTTTTCATATTTTGTAAACGAACCGGAAATAAAAGATTATTTCAGTATTCATAATTTTAATGGAAAAAAGAAAGAAATGCTGTTGGTTCCAAAGCAGTATTTAATAGATTCGAAAGACACACTTCTTATATCTACTACAGCTACTAATAATGAATTTGATGCTTGCTATCTAGGTGCGGTAGCGAGAAGCAAGATTAACTTTAATTGCAATATTACATATGATTCGAGTCTTATTGAGTTTCCACAAATAGATTCATTCACGCTTGGTATGTTATTGTCTGGCTATAAGTTTGAAAAATATTTAAATAAAAAAAACGACAGTATGGAATTAACTTTTGATAAATCAATTGATATTAGCGACCAACAAGCAACACGTGATGCAGTATATTTTGTAAGAGATTTAGTTAACACTCCAACTCTGGACAAAACGCCAGAATTTTTTATTGATGAAGTTCAAAAACTTATTGAAAATGAGGAAATTACCCTTGATATTCATAATCAAGAGTGGCTTAAACAAGAGGGGTTCGGAGGTGTTTTAGGTGTATCTCAAGGATCAGCAAAAGAACCTTACTTACTAGTAGGTGAATATAACAAATCGGCTAAATTTAAAGTTTCAATAATTGGAAAAGGAGTTTTATTTGATACTGGAGGGTATTCAATGAAGTCACCTTCTGGTATGGAGACAATGAAAACAGACATGGCTGGAGCGGCAACTGCTTGGGCAATAATTAAACTAGCAGCATCTTTTAAATTGAATATAGGTGTAAAAGTATTGACACCTCTTGTTGAAAACATGGTAAGCAGCACCGCTATAAGACCCGGAGATGTTCTTACTATGCGAAATAAAAAAACTATTGAAGTTTTAAATACAGATGCAGAAGGCAGATTAATTATGGCTGATGCACTTGCTTATGCTGCCGAAGAAAGTCCAAATCTTCTTTGTGATGTTGCAACACTTACAGGCGCTTCTTACGTAGCACTCGGTTTAGATATAGGTGCTGTATTTTCAAATGAAATGACACTTGCAAATAATTTTGTTGACGCAAATAGTAGTGGAGTAGAGTCATATCACGCACTTCCGTTGTTCCAAAGCTATAAAAAATTAGTCAAGTCTGATATTGCAGATTTAAAAAACACGGGTGGTAGATTTGGTGGCGCAATAACTGCAGCATTAATTTTAGAAGAATTTGTAAATGATGTTCCTTGGATTCATATAGATATGGCTGGACCAGCTAGATCTAGAGGTAGTGATCCTTTAACCCCAACTGG
Source organism: Acidimicrobiaceae bacterium (assembly GCA_028344675.1). Taxonomy (GTDB): domain Bacteria; phylum Actinomycetota; class Acidimicrobiia; order Actinomarinales; family Actinomarinaceae; genus Actinomarina. The sequence continues at coordinate 8,471 of JAOMBT010000016.1, forward strand.
AGGTACTGGATTTGGAGTTATTGGGTTTATAAATTTTTTAAAAACTCTTCCTTAAGAGTTATCTTTAAAATTGCTTATAACGATAATCAAGGTGTCCCCAGTTGTCATCACTGCACCTTGAGGAACATTTGTACCTATAATTTTTCCATCACAATTTTCTAATTCATTTTCTTCAAATTCTTCTTTTATGAAAAGAATCACATTATTTTCTCTCATGAAATCACGAATTAAGTTTTCACCCTCATCTGCTGTCAATGTACAAGGTGAAATACTTGGAATTGCTGCTGAAAATTTATTTCCTGACACCTCTAAAGTAACTTCGGTACCTTCAGGCAGTTCCTCACCATTTTCAATATCTTGTGTTAATACAAGACCAGGTGCTTCTTCAGAATCAACTAAATTAATAGTTGGCAATATATAAGATGAAAATGCAATTTCTTCTGCATCTAATATATTTAATCCAATTAATTGAGGAATCTCAATTGTAGGGATTTCATAGTATTTATCTAAATCACTTGGATCAGACGGCCAATCGTAAATAGGTAAATCTTTAACAACTTCTGTCATGAACTCTTTCCACATTGGAGCCGGTACTTTACCTCCAGAAACATTTCTTATGATTTCCCCTTTTATTTCAACATCTGTAAGAGGGAGCTGTTCTTCTGCAAAACCAATCCAAACTGAAGAGGTGTATTGTGGTATAAACCCAATAAACCATGCTTCTCTAAATCCTTGATGTGTGCCGGTTTTTCCGGCTATTTCTCTGTCATCCAATACAGCTCTTGTTCCAGTACCATATTGTGCAGCAACCTCCAAAGTTTTTCTTACTGCAGCTGCGGCTCCTGGATCAGGAATACTAACTCTTGGGGATACAATATGTTTATAAAGTATGTTACCTTTGTCATCTTCAATCTTTTCAATTAGATATGTCGGGGCCAGTATGCCATTTGTTGCAAAAGAAGAATACGCTGAAGCAATTTCAATTGGAGTAACAGCACCTGCTCCTAATGTAAGTGAGATTACGGGGTCTAAATCTGATTCAATACCTATTCTTTGTGCAGTTGAAGCAAGCTTTTCACCACCAAGTTCAGATGCTAATTGAGCAAACACTGTATT
>JAOMBT010000017.1 GCA_028344675.1 Acidimicrobiaceae bacterium
CGCCATGAAAATCACTACCTCCTGAAGCCATTAAATCTAATTCAGATAGCAGATCGAGAAGGTTGTCTTTAGTAGATTGATTGTATCCTGGGTAATAAACCTCTACTCCATCAAGTCCAAATGATTTTAATTTTTGTAAATAATCATAGAATTGACTATTAACCCAATTGCTTCTCTTCGAGGAATTATTGTTACTCATAAGAGTGTGTGGATGGGCAAGAAAAACTAAAGATTTTGATTCTTTTGCTAGGTTTATAACTTCTTTAATGTTTATTTGATGGCTATTCAAGTTTTCAATTTTTCCATTACCTAAATATTTTAGAAAGGCCTCATTCATACTGCTTACGTATTTTTTTTCGACCATAAGTTTTGCTATGTGAGGCCTTCCTGGAACTTTAGTTTCGAATAAATCTAATTCTGAATTCTCAATATTAATATCAATATTTCTAAGATTTTCTAGTACTTTATAATTTCTCTCAATTTTTTGTTTTCTTACTTCTTCTAACTTCATATTTAATGGGTCAGACTTACTGATATAGTAGACAAGCAAGTGAACCCCAGCATATTTGTTTCGCTCTTCTAAGTGTTCCCAGTTTACACTTACTTCTATGCCACTTATTACTTTTAAATTAGCATGATAATCAATCTCAGTAAGATATTCATGGTCAGTAATAGAAATTGCTTCAAGTTGCAATTCTGTTGCTAATTTCAAAATTTCTTTAGGATAAAGTGTTCCATCTGAATTTATTGAATGTGTATGTAAATCGATGCTCATAAAACAAGAGTACTAGGGTCTTTAATTCTTTAAGAAACTAATTAGAATGTTTCCAATGACTTTAATAGTACAAAAATTTGGCGGAACTAGCGTTGCTGACACAAACTCGTTAAAACTGGTTGCTGAGAGAATTATTGAATGTAAAAAAGACAACAATGATGTTGTTGTAGTGCCCTCTGCAATGGGTTCAAGCACCGATGAGTTAATCCATCTTGCTAGTGAACTTTCTGAAAAACCTACCCCAAGAGAAATGGATATGCTTCTATCAGCTGGTGAGAGGATAACAATGTCTTTGTTGTCCATGCACCTAAATAGTTTGGGATATAGCTCTTTTTCTTTAACTGGTTCACAAGCAGGAATTATTACAACTTCAAGGCATGGAAAAGCAGAGATTGAGGAAATTACTGGGGAAAGAGTTAAAGAGGGAATAGACCAAGGTGATATTGTTATAGTTGCTGGTTTCCAGGGTTTTAATAGAGACACTAGAGAGATTACGACACTAGGAAGAGGTGGTTCTGATGCTACAGCAGTTGCATTAGCAGCAGCCTTGGGAGCTGAGAGATGTGAAATTTTTACAGATGTTGAAGGGGTTTACACAGCTGATCCCAGAATAATTAATAATGCAAAATTAATTGATGAAATTACATATGATGAAATGTTAGAAATGTCTTCATCGGGTGCCGGAGTTTTAATGGCAAGGTCGGTAGAGTTTGGCAGAAGGTATAATATACCAATAATTGTAAAATCAACATTTAAGAACAACAAAGGGACATTAGTTAAAGGGAAGATTATGGAAGAAGCAATTGTAAGTGGAGTCACTCATAATGACAGAGAAATAAAATTTACTTTGTTCAGTGTTCCCGACCAACCTGGGATTGCTGGTACTGTGTTTGGAGCACTTTCAGAAATTGGAACAAATGTAGATATGATAGTTCAAAATGTTTCAAAAGATTCTATCACAGATATTTCCTTTACTGCTCCTTCCGAACAGCAAGATGAAGTAGAAGAAGTTCTTAAGCAAATATCTGAAAAATTGAATGCTGGTGGGTTTGATGTGGACCAAAATATTGCAAGAGTGTCAATAATTGGAGCTGGTATGAAATCTGAGTCAGGAGTTGCATCAAAGATGTTTAAAATACTTGGAGACAGCGAAATAAACATCTCTATGATTTCTACATCTCCTATACGTGTTTCATGTGTAATTAATAGTAAAGACACTGACCAAGCACTGAATGTTTTACACGAAGAATTTATAATTAAAAAATGAAAATAGCTGTAGTTGGTGCAACCGGACTTGTAGGTCGAAAAATTATTAACCTCTGTGAAAAATATTTTGATAGTGATGTTGATTACTCTTTTTTTGCGTCAAGTAAATCTGCTGGATCTGAATTAGAGATAAATGGAAACAAAATTATTGTTCAAGAATTAAATGATGATAATATTTCTAATTTTAATATCTCTCTTTTTTCAGCTGGTGGAGAAAAATCTAAGTTATTTGCAAAAAAATTCTTAGATAAAGGATCATTCGTAATTGATAATTCTTCAGCTTTTAGAATGATGGAAGACGTCCCTTTAGTGGTCCATGGTATAAATGAAGAAATAATCACAGAAAAAACTATGCTAATTTCTAATCCTAATTGCACAACAATGGGATTGGTAATGGCTTTAAAGCCATTACATGATGAATTTACATTAAAATCTATTTTTCCAACCTCATATCAAGCAGTATCTGGATCCGGAACAAAAGCTGTCACCTCACTTGAGGAAGAAATAGGACTAGGTGATGACCTGACTCCAGACTATTCTGATGGATTTTACGAAAGACCAATAGCTAAAAATGTTATTCCTCTTGCAGGAACTCTACTTGAGAATGGATATTCTGATGAAGAGATGAAGTTTGTTAACGAGTCTAGAAAAATTCTTTCTATACAAAACTTAATAGTTGAGCCTTCTAATGCAAGAGTGGGAGTTAAAACTGGTCATGGAACATTCTGCTCAGCATTATTTGAAAATAATGTTGATGTCGACGAAGCTATTAATTTAATTTCAAAATTTGAGGGTATTGAATACTGGGCTGATAGATTGGCCACACCTCTTGATGCTGAGGGACAAAATGATGTCCTGGTTTCAAGACTTAGGAAGGGTCTTTCAAATGATAAGATATTGAACTTCTGGGTAGTTTCAGATAATTTGCTCAAAGGGGCTGCACTAAATGCTGTACAAATTGCAAAACATGTTTCAACTTTATGACTAATTCTAAACCTCAACTGGCCCAAAAAAAACGAAAAATCCTTGGGCCAACTGGAAGACTGCTATTGAAAGCTTTTAATTGGAAAATTGAGGGAGAAATTCCTAATTTAAAAAAAATGATATTAATCGGCCTTCCTCATACCGCAATGAGAGATGCGTGGTATGCATTACTTGCAGTTTGGGCCTTAGATTTAAAAATTAATTTTTTTGGTGCTGCGTGGGTGTTTACTCGACTTCCAAGTCTTTTTACTATTTCAAAGAATCTAGACCGACTAGGGGTCCCATGGCCGTTATGGTGGGTGCAAAAATATTTAATGTTAAAACTAGGAGGTATCCCTGTTTACAGGACTAACTCAAAAGGCATGATTTATGGGGCTATAGAAGAGTTTAAAGAATTGGAAAACTATATTTTAGTTATTGCACCCGAAGCAGGAACAGAACCAGTTACTAAATTTAGAAGTGGATTTTATTTTTTAGCTAAAGGTTTGAATATTCCTTATGTCCCTATTGAAATAGATTTCAAAAATCGTCGTTTCAAGATTCATCAGTACAAATATGTTCAAGGAAGTTTTGAAGAAGAATCAGATAAAATCATTAATCTTTTTAAAGGAGTTGAAGGAGCAACTAGAACATTTAAAATGCTATAAGAAAAGGAATAAATAAACTTAATATATAGTTTCCAACTGGAATTTTTTTTATTCCTAATAAATTTACCCCAACTCCTACTAGTAAAACTCCTCCTACTCCAGCTACTGCATCAGATACACCAGTGCTTACGGACCCCCCAAAACCTAGTGCTAATAATGTAAAAAATCCTTGATAAATCAATATTGAGATTCCTGAATAAGCAGCTCCTCTGCCACCACTTGAAATAAGGAAAAGAACAAGGAAGCAATCTAAAGCAGTTTTTATAAGAAGGAGCTCTATATTTTTATCAACAACATCAAGAAATGGTCCAACAATTGCCAGAGGCCCAGTTACAACAATTAGCGAAGCAGTTAAATAACTTTCTATAAATTCTCCCTTTCCATTTTTATTTTTTTCAAATCTATTATGAAGGTATTCCCCAAATCTCTCAATTTTTTCTTCAATCTTTAAATATGTTCCAATAACAGATCCAACTAATACAGCGAATAAAGTTAGAATAAAGTCAGGACTTTTTAAAGATTCTCTTATTCCAAGTGTTAATACAAGTAGTCCTAATGGCAGTAAGTTATTTTCAAAATTTTTAATTTCCTTTTTAATAAACAGTCTTCCTAAAATTCCAATACCAATTACAGAGAAAGAGTTAATTAAGGTGCCTATACCTGGAATCATTGTACTTCGAAATCGTTATGGCTTTTACTTGGTGTCGGTCCTTCTTGCCCTTGATATTTACTTCCATATACATCAGAACCATATTTTGACTCTGACGGAGAGTTAAGATAATAAAAAGATATTTGTCCAATTCTCATTTCTGGATAAATTTTTATAGGTAGATTTGCCACATTAGAAAGTTCTAATGTTAAATATCCTGAAAAACCCGGGTCAACAAAACCTGCAGTAGAGTGGATTAGAAGACCAATCCTACCTAAAGAGCTCTTACCTTCTAATCTTGCAACTACCTTATTTGATAGTGTGACTTTCTCATAAGTAGTTCCTAAAACAAATTCACCAGGATGAAGTACAAAAGGCTCATCCTGAGAGGCGGTAACTAAAGTTGTTAAATCACTTTGTTCTGCTTTTGGATCAATATGAGAATATTTGTGATTTTCAAAGACTCTAAAGTCTGAACCAACTCTTAAATCAATACTTGATGGCTGTATATAATCTCGATCAAGAGGGCTTATTTCTATTTCTCTGCTTTCTAAAGATTTCTTTATATCTTTATCTGATAACATTTAATCCTTTTGTTCTTTGAATATAATAACCTATTTTTTTGAATTTTATCTGCTTATTAAAGAAGCAATTGACCAAGTACTAATAACTAAACCTATAGATAGTAGAAAGATTGTTCTTGATAAAAAGAGTTCTGTGCCCGCTCTTCTTGATTTTATAATTGCTGCAAGATTTCCAGCAACCATTGCTGCTCCAACCCCAAAGATCAAGAGAATTATCGTTAAATCTAATGCAAAAGGATCTTCCATATCTTATATTATGATAAAGAATATGTTTGAAGTAAATAAAATCGTTGATCTATTTTTGAAGTACGACATTTCATCTGAAAAAGACACCAGTAACTATTCAATTAGGCCGATGAATGGAGGAATAACCAACACTAGCTTGATAGTTACTGTAAATAGTTTTAATTATGTAATAAGAATTCCTGGTAATAATCCCGATGTAATTAATAGAGAAGCGGAAAAACATAATATGTTAAAAGCGGAAGAGCTAGGAATAACCCTCCCTTCTATAATTTTTGACGATGATAGTGGAATCAAAATTTCTGAATATTTCAATATTTATACATATACTAAATTAGATTTTCAAGATAAGACTATGAGAGAAAATGCTTTGAAAAAAATAAAAGAACTACATGAGTCCAATGTAATATTTGAAGAAAACTTTTCACCTTTAACCGTGTTTAGAAATATCGTAGATGAATCTTCAAATTTAGAGAAAGAGGCAAAAGAAGTTGGAGATAATATAATAACAAAATTAAAAGAAATTGGAACTGAAAGCAGACCTTGTCATCAAGATTTGTATCACGGTAATTTTATTATTTATAAGAATGAAACCTTACTGATTGATTGGGAGTATTCATCAATGGGAGATACTTATTTTGATTATGCTGATCTATTTTGGCAAAATAATTTTGATCGTAATTTAAATTTTAGAAAAAAAACATTAGAAGAGATAGGTATTACGTCAATAGAAAATATTGAGAAATTTGAATATTTTGAAATGCTATCAATGATTACATGGGGTTTATGGGCAATGCGAAGATCTCCGACTGATAGTGATGGAAAAACAGCTTTAAATAAAGCGATTAAGCTTTTAGAAAATAAAAATTAGAAAAGACTTTCATTTAACAGTAGAAATCGGTTAGAATTTCGCAGTTAGGAAAAAAGGAAAAAGTTTTAATTTATGGGATCTTTGATTAAGAAAAGACGTAAAAAAATGTCAAAACATAAATATCGTAAGCGTCGTAAATCAAACAGACATAAAAAGAAGAGTTAGAGATCTCTCTCTTCATTAAGAAAATCTTCGATTTGCTGAACAAGGTTATCTTCAGAAAAATTGTCTTCTATACTTACTTCAGCTTCTTCTAATTTCGAAACATAATCAGCTAAGTCTTGGGAGTTTTCCATAGCTTGATTAAGCTTTAACTCAAATTGTTGCCCTTCATTCTGGATACCTGAATCATCAATGTCAATTTTTAATATATCAGATGTTTTATTTAAAAGTGCTCCCATTCCCTTTGGATAACCTCCACTACTTAAGTAGTGAGGGACTGCAGCCCACAGTCCAGAAGTTTCAATACCGCTATCTCTGAGTGATTGTCCAACAACACTAGTAATTCCAGTTGGACCAGAATAATTAGGATTTAATACGTTGAATCTTGAATGGAATGTAGGGTCACTACTTACTCCAAATATAGGCACAGGTAAAGTATGAGCAACTTGGCCAAAAAAAGCACCAAGGGTGACTGCTTTCTTAACCCCAAGATCAAGAAGTGTTTCAGTTATATTTTTTGAATATTCCTTCCACTTCATAGAAGGTTCCTCACCAAAGACTAGGATCAAATCACTTTTTAACTTGTAGTCTTCAATAGAGTAAAAAGATGTTTGAGGCCAGTGAAAACTTCTTTCTCCAAAGTCCTTGACCTCAACTACTGGTCTTCTCATCTGGTAGTTGTAATAAGAGTCAGAGTTTAATTCAGCGAAGGGATCTACATCATAAGTGCAACTTATATTCTCTACACAACCACTTGCAGTATTACCAGCATCACTCCAACCTTCAAAAGCAAGGATTGCTACGGGCTCTGATAAAAGAGGTTTACGATACCAAACTACGTCTTCCATAATGAAAGGTTAACCTTGAATGAAATTTATTTAATATAAATCTTTATAGTTTTCTTGCAGAATTAAGAACTACTGAAATACTCGATAGAGCCATTGCTAATGCAGCAAGGTTAGGAGTAATTAAACCAATCACAGCTAGTGGGATCATAAAGGTGTTGTATATAAAAGCTAAGAATAAATTTTGACTAATCCGGAATTTTGATTTTTTTGATAAATCAAATATTTCACCTAAAACCTCTAGTCCACCTTTATAAATCAATATATCACCTGATACTTGCGCTATTTGACTACTAGAGGAAGTTGTAACACCTACGTCCGCTTGCTTTATTGATGGAGAATCATTAATACCGTCACCGATAAATATAACTCCACCACTACTCTGTTTATCTTTTATAAATTGTAACTTCTCTTCTGGATTCTTATCTGAGTAATAGTCAGATATTCCAAGTTTTTCTGCAAAGCTTTTAACATTATCTTCTTTATCTCCAGATAAAATCGTTATGCTTTTTTCCCGTGCTAGTTTATCTAAAAAATTTAAACCCTTAGCAGATTCTTCTTCTAGATTTAGGATAAATTCTTTTCCATCAATCATAATTTTCAAAGAGGACAAATTGCTATTTTGATTTTTTTCAATCACTATAATTTTTTCTGAAACAACCCCCTCTATACCAACACCTGGAATTTCTTTAACATTTGAAGCTGGTAGAAGGTCCAAATCTCTAAGCTCGGCTTCATAAACAATACTTCTAGCTATTGGATGTTGAGAATGGTTTTCTAAGCTACTTATTAACTGAAGGAAATTGTTTTCTGTAATATCATCGTATAAATTTTCGACACTAGAAATTTTAAAAATACCCGAAGACAAAGTACCTGTTTTGTCAAATACCATGGTACTTATATCACCAAATCTCTGAAGTATGTCAAAATTCTTGAACAAAAAACCTCTTTTTTTACTTACAGTAGCTGTTTTAAATAACACTATTGGTGTAGCTAAACCTAATGCACATGGGCAAGCTATAACCAATACAGCTATCATATTTCTTAATGCATCTATAACTTCAGCGTCTAAGAATACAAAGTTATATATAAAAGTAGAAAAGCTGATAAACAATACAAGGGGAACAAAGAACTGAGTTATCTTATCAAGGGACTTTTGAATTTTTGGTTTTGTTCCTTGAGCATTACGAATTAAATCCTCTATTAAATTATATGTAGATTGCTGATAAGACTCTACAACTTTGATATTTAGATTTCCTTCAAGGTTAATACTTCCTCCTATAACTTTTTCTCCAGATTCTTTTTTAATTGGAAGCACTTCTCCAGTAAGAAGACTCTCATCTACTGTCGAACTTCCTTCAACTACAACCCCATCAACAGGAATAATTTCTCCAGCTTGAACATCAAATAGGTCACCTTTTTTAATTTCCTTAATTGGTATATCAACGTTTTTACCTTTCCGTAACACGATAAGTGTTTTTGGCATTTTATTTTTAATAGACTCAGATGTTTTCACAGATTCTTCAATAACTTTATCCTCAACAGCTTTCCCTATTAAAAGAAATGAAATTATAAAAGCACCAGTATCTAAAAACATTTTATTTTCATTTATTGAAAGTGAAGTTGAGGTGATTAGCTCAACTGGGATTATTGATATTATTAGAGA
>JAOMBT010000018.1 GCA_028344675.1 Acidimicrobiaceae bacterium
TCTTTATGTTTTTGGAGGATTTGTTTTTTTTCAGCTGATAATGTTGCCCAGTAATATGCTATTCCCTGAATATTCTCTACAGTTTTCTCTAATAGTGTAATTAATTCTTTATTTGTAATATCAGCAAAATCAATAGCATGTATTCTTAAGCGATTAATATTACGATCTAAATCAATCTGAGAAAGTTCCATATAGGTATACTATTCAGTTATTTCAAGAAGTTCAAAATCTCCCCAATTAACTGTAAGGTGTTTTGCAGGAATTAATTCATTTGGTCTACCAACTGGTAGGTTTTTCGGATACTCCTCTAAAGAAATATCATCCCCTTGTAATTCATTAATTATCACCTTTAGTGTTTCAGCTAAGTCATCTAAAGTATCAACTGATTGCGTCTCTGTTGGCTCAAACATTAATGCTTCCTCAACAATTAGAGGAAAATAAATAGTAGGTGAATGAAAGCCTTTATCCAATAAAGCTTTACCTACATCAGATGCTTTAATTTTATGCGATTTTTTTAAGTGTTTTACGGTTGTAACAAATTCATGCATACATGGTTCGTTGTATGCTAACGGTATTACTTTAGAAACAACTGAACTTAAATATCTAGCATTAAGTACAGCAAATGCTCCAAGTTTATCTAAACCTTCTTTACCAAGAAGTTTCATATATACAAGTGCTCTTAAAGCTACTAAAAAATTACCATGATACCCATGCATTCTCCCTATTGAGGATGTGGGGGTATACCAATTCAAACCATTTTCTTCTTTTATAACAATTGGTCCAGGTAAATATTCTTTAAGAAATCCTTTTACAGCAACTGGACCTGATCCAGGACCACCACCACCATGCGGTGTAGCAAAAGTCTTATGTAAATTTGAGTGAACTATATCAAATCCCATATCACCAGGTCGACAAACACCAACTATTGCATTGAGATTGGCACCATCATAATAAACAAGTCCCCCTACATCATGGATAATATTTGAAATCTCCGAAATATGTTCTTCAAATAAACCACCAGTATTTGGATTTGTAAGCATTAATCCTGCTGTATTTTCATCAACTAGGTTTTTTAAATCATCTATATTTACCATACCTCTGTCATCAGTAGAGACTTCAACAACTTCAAATCCGGCCATCTTTGCAGAAGCTGGATTAGTGCCGTGAGCTGAATCGGGAACAATAATATTTGTTTTATTTGTCTTATTATTCTCTTCTAAGTATTTTTTAATAATGAGTAATCCAGTAAGTTCACCAGAAGCACCAGCTGGAGGTTGGAAAGTTGCAAAGTCCATTCCAGTAATTTCAATTAAATACTGTTCTAATTCAAATAATATTTCTAAATTACCTTGAGTAAACTCTGCAGGAGTTGAGGGATGGGAGTTAGCAAATGTATCCAGATTCGCCATTGAATCTGCAAATCTTGGATTATATTTCATTGTGCAAGATCCTAAGGGGTAAAAACCTAAATCAACTGCAAAGTTTCTATGAGCTAAACGAGAATAATGCATAACTAAATCATGTTCTGAAACTTCTGGGAGTAACGGTTTATCGTTTCTTATAGCAGGATTATTAATTTCAGTAACAGGAACATCGAGCTTAGGAAACCGTGATGCTCTACGACCAGGGTTAGATAGCTGATTTATTGTTGGTTCGGACAATCCACCAACAAGAGGAAGTGATTTAGCATTACCACCACTAAACATTGTCATACTCCTTAATTAGTTGAACAAAATTGTCAATTTCTTTCTTAGTTCGTTTTTCAGTAACAGCTACTAATAAGGTATTTTGATCATATGAGATCCCAGCTAGTATCCCCTCCTGTCCCATATGAGATAATATTTCATTAGAAGTTTTTTTAGTTTTTAGTAAAAATTCACGCAAAGAAGATGTTGGGTTTAAAATCTCAAATCCAGCATTTTGAAGTTCTAGTTTCATATAAGATGATTTTTGTATTGCTTGATATCCAATTTCATAAATACCTTGAGGTCCCAACCAAGAAAGATGTATCGTTGAACCAACTGCATTTAATGTTTGGTTAGTACATATATTTGAAGATGCTTTTTCTCTTCTGATATCTTGTTCACGAGCACGCAACGTCATTACATAAGTTTTATTTTGATTTGAATCTCTTGACTCGCCAATAATACGTCCAGGTACTAATCTTGCAAGTTCTTTTCTAGTTGCAAACCAACCTACAGTAGGACCGCCAAATGAAAGGGAAGATCCCATAGCTTGACCTTCGGCAATAACAATATCAAAACCCATAGAGCCCGGTGTTTTTATAATTCCCAACATAGATGGATCTACATAACATATCGAAATAACTCCTGCTTTTTTTGCATTAGCTACTAAATTAGTTAAATCTTGTGCAGAACCTTCATAGTGCGGAAGAGATACTACAAATGCAGCATCAGTATCATTAAAAATATAGTCTTCAGGAAATAGATAATTTTCTAATTCAACATAATTAATATTAAATTTTTTCGTATCAATTAAAGTATTTACAACTTCTTTAGTATTTGGATTAAAACCAGAAGACATAACAATGTTGTCTCGTTTTGTTTTATTAATAGCTACAGATATAGCTTCACCTACAGATGTTGCACCATCATAGAGTGACGCATTGGCTAATTCCATATCAGTTAAATCACATATTAATGACTGGTACTCAAAAAGAATTTGTAATATACCTTGTGATATTTCTGATTGGTAAGGTGTATATGAAGTCATAAACTCTGGTCTCATTGTTAATGATTTGACTGTGTGTGGAAGGTAAACATCATAATGACCCCCACCTGCAAAACAAACTAATTTTTGAGTATTATTTTGTTCTATAGATGTGAAATGTTCTATAGCTTCTAGTTCAGATAATGATTCAGGTAATGAAAGTCCGTCATTTAACTTTAATGTTTCAGGAATATGACTAAATAAATCATCCAAAGAACTAATTGATAATTCTTCAAACATCTTTTTAAGATCAATTTCTGAATGTGGTACAAACATTAGTTTAAAAACCTTTTATTTAACAACTTTCCTTCTATTAAATTACCACGAATTTGAAACTCTACTAAATCAGTAACAGGATTAGTTTCAAAAATTATGAAACCTATTGGATGGCCCAATATTGGAGAAATATTACCAGAAGTAACCAATCCATTAATACCATTTGACGCACACAAAGTATCAGTTCTAGCTATTTGTCGAGCATCTATCTTAAATTTTCGAAGTGATTTATGTTTTTTGGTCTGAATTTGTGTTTCAATAATCTCTTTACCCTTATACTCATTTTGATTCGTTATTGTCCATTTTAATCCAGCTTCAACTGGAGAAATATTATCACTTAATTCAAATCCATATAAAGGAAGAGAAGCTTCTAGTCTTAATGTATCTCTAGCTCCTAACCCACATGGTTTTATATCATTTTCTTTAAGGAAATGCATAAGCTTTTCAGCATCTTCATTACTACACATAACCTCTAAACCATCTTCTCCGGTATATCCAGTTCTCGCATACGTATATTTATTTTTTTTCATTGTTGAAAATTTTTCTGGTATTTCAAATTCACTAGATAATAAATCAATGGCATTTTTTCCCTGGATAGCTATAAGTATTGATGATTCGGTTAAGTCATCATAAGTAATATTATTTGAATCCAAATGCACTTTAATTTTTTCAGTATTGGAAGCATTGCAAATTAAAATTAATTCATCTTGGAATTTCCAAAATATTACATCGTCAATTGAACCACCATTATCATTTATAAAAATAGAATAAAGAGCTTTCGTATTGTCTATATTATTTAATTCGGAGCAAATTAATTCATTTATTTCAGTGATTTGTGAATAATCAAGTTTCAACCTACCCATATGAGATACATCAAAATAACCAGCATTTTCGCGTACGTAATGATGCTCTTTAAGGGTGCCGTCATAAGAAAAAGGCATATCCCAACCAGCAAAATTTATTATTTTTGCATTTTGTTGCTTGTGAAAATCAAATAAATGTGTTTTTTTTGATTTGGGCATTAAGAAATAAAGGATTCATATTCAGAATAAGACATACCAGAATCATCCATTATTGATATTTCAGCCTTAACCATCCATCCATCACCAACGGGATCATTATTAATTAATTCAGGTTCTGTTTCTAAATTAGAATTGACTTCAGTAATTACACAATCCATTGGAGCATAGGCTTCAGCTACCGTTTTAGTTGCTTCTACTTCTACTATTGAATCACCTTTTTTAAATTCTTGACCAACTTCAGGAAGTGTTATAAATACAATATCCCCTAATTCTCCTTGAGCAAAATCTGAAATCCCAACAGTAAAGGTATTATCTGAAATCTTGTACCACTCATGTGTTTCTAAATATTTTGTATCAGTCATAAAACTCCCTATCTAGGTTTTACAGTAGACATACCACCATCAACATGTATAGTTTGTCCAGTTACCCACTTTGATTCATCACTAAATAACCACTTTACAACTGGAAGTATATCATTTACATCACCAATTTTCGAAATAGGATGCATGTTTTTAGATATTTCTATTGCAGCTTCAGAAGAAAGAAGTTTTTGTGACATATTAGAATCCATTATGCTTGGCGCTATGCAGTTTATCCTTAGGTTATCTTTTGCGTAAGTTGCTGCTGATGACCGGACAAATCCTTCAATACCTGACTTAGCAGCAGATATAGCCTCATGATTAGACAGTCCCCTAGTACCTGCAACTGATGAAAAGAATAAAGCTGAACCATTTTTCATCCTTCTAGCAAAAGAAGCTAATAAAAAATAAGATGAAAATAGATTAGTTGTTATTACATTATTAAATTCTTCAATTGAAGTCCCGTGTAATGGCTTTATTAATACAGAACCTATGCAATTTACCAATCCTTTAACTTCAATATCATTATCTAATATTTTGGCAAATTCTCTAGGCTCTGGTGTGTTATTGAGGTCAAGAACTGTATATTCACATCCAATAGCTTTTGACTGTTCTGATAACTTAGATTCATCTCTACCAATTAGATGAACAGAATTAGAGCTACTTAATTCATTAGCTATTGCAGTTCCTAGTGTTCCTGTTGATCCAGCTATTAAGTACATAATTTAATACTAAAGAAAAACTAAAGAATTGGTAAATTGTTTGTGTTTGAAATGTCACCAAACCATTTCGCTGACGGATGGGGAATTCTAGAAAAATTAACTTTATCTATTTCTACTAAACCGAAATTCATCTTATAACCTAAGTCCCATTCAAAATTATCTAACAAAGACCAATATAAATAACCAATTACCTTTCCGTATGATTCTATGTATTCATGAACGTCTAATAATACATCTGTTACAAATTCAATTCTTTCTTTGTCATTATCAGTAGCTATACCGTTTTCTGTAATAAAAATATCTTTATCTGGAAATTTTTTATGGATTCTGTGAAGATTGTATTTTACAGCTTGAGGTCTATATTCATAGCCCATTTTAGTTGTACGAACATTAGGTATTACATAATCATTTCTACCAGAAAAGAAATCTAGAAACCGAGGGAATATAATTTGTCTAAATATAGGGATTTTTATCATAAGCCAAGAAACAGCTCGGAATATAAAATTGGGACTTGTTCGTTTAATTGAGTATGTTTGTAAAGCTATAAAATCATCTTGATCTGAAGCAAAAAAGAATTTATCTTCTAAATGATATTTTAAGTATTTATTTAGCAAACTTTTATCATCATCGTCCCATTCATGTAAAGCATGTGTCATGCCGACCTTAGCCTTAGTATTATGTTGCTTGATAACTTTCATAGATTCTTTATGGGCTTGAATTATATTATCAGATGCTTTAATAAAAGTTTTTTCATTTTGAACACCTGGTGGAAATTTCTGATTTGAATAATAACCAAACATTGCAAATATGCCTGGTTCATTAATTGTATTAAAGTATTCAATATCTTTAGGAAGATGTGTCATCATTTTATTTACATACTCAACAAACTTATTCACGGTTAGTGCCGATGCCCATAACCCTTCTTTCAAGAGCCAATCAGGTGTTGTGAAGTGATGAAAAGTAATTATAGGAGTAATATTATTTTCAATTAATTTATTTGCTTTTTCTACATAATGAGAAATTGCAGTTTGATCATACTCACCATTCAATGGTTCTACCCTGCTCCACTCAATTGAAAACCTAAAGGCTTTGATACCTAAATTTTTTAATAGTTCAATATCTTCATTTACAAATTCAAAATGTTTACAGGATTCATTACATGGCTCTTCGCATACGGAATTAGATTTATTTTCCCAGTATGTCCAATCATTGTTATAGATACCACCTTCGACTTGGTATGAAGCAACAGCTGTACCAAATATAAAATCTTTCGGAAAATTTTTATGATTCATACATATAAATTACATAAGTTAAATAAATATAAACAACCTGTAAAAATAACCTAAAGATGTGTTGTTGGGTTGAAAAATATCTTCCACCATATGGAAGATTATTAATCCAAACATATAAATTTGCACCGTAAATGAATACCAGAAAAATAATCATCAACAATGCTGCTTCTTTACGGTATTTAGTTAACAAAAAAAACGGAAGAACAATTTCAATTAAGCCAGTAAATTGATGAACAAATCTAGGGAAAGGGATAAAGCTAGGGACTATAGAATCATAAAATTGAGGTTGAAGAAAATGGTTAATGCCAGCTGCAACAAAAAATACTACATAAGCATAAATTAGTATTTTTACTAAGTCCATTTTTTTGATTTATTAATGGCCTTGTTCCATTTTTTTAAGTATTTATCTCTGTCTTTAGAATTCATATTTGGATTCCATGATTTTGATTTAATTATAAAATTATCCATTTCATTAAGTGGTAGTGATAATTCATGCATAAAACTTGCAGCAGCAACACCTAATGCGGTGACTTCATTTATAGACTGAGAAGATACTTGCTTATCAAATATATCAGCTTGAAATTGCATTAGTAAGTTATTTTCTACCATTCCTCCATCAACATTGATTTTGTTAATTGTAGTATCCATGTCTTTCTCAATTGATTCTATTAACTCATATGATTGGTACGCTACGGATTCCAATACAGCTCTTGCTATATGTGATTTGTTTGTATATCTAGTAATTCCTACCAATACACCTCTTGCAGATTCATCCCAATGCGGAGAGAATAAACCTGAAAAAGCAGGTACAAAATATACATCGCCATTATCTTTTACACTCAAAGCTAAAGATTCAATTTCACTACTTTCAGTAATAATATTTAAATTATCACGCAACCACTGAACTGCCGCTCCTGCTACAGAAACACTTCCTTCAAGGGCATATTTTGGTTTTTCACCTTCTACTTGATAAGCAACTGTAGTTAATAATCCATTTTTGGAATATATAATGTGTTCCCCTGTATTTGTTAATGCAAAACATCCTGTTCCATATGTATTTTTTACTTCACCCTCAGTTATACAATTTTGACCAAATAGAGATGCTTGTTGATCACCTAAAACAGCAGTAATTGGAACATTGTGAAGTAACTGTTTGTTAGATCCGAAATGAGTCATTGAAGGAAGTACTGAAGGTAAGCTTGAATGAGGTATTTTTAAAGTGTCTAATATACTATCTGACCACTGAAGGGTCTCTAAGTTCAATAATAATGTACGGCTTGCATTTGTTACATCTGTTACGTGTTTACCCGTTAATTTATAAAGTAACCAACTATCAATTGTACCAAAGCACAGATCATCTGTATTTATTGCATTTTTAACAGAATCTACATTTCGAATTAACCAAATAATTTTTGATAATGAAAAATACGTAGCAATAGGTAAACCAGTCTTGTTAAATTCATCAGCCAAACTATCAATATTTTTTAATTCATCACAAATATCTTGTGTTCTTGTATCTTGCCAAACTAATGCATTATGAAATGGTTCTCCAGTAGACCTACTCCAGGCCAAAGTAGTTTCTCTTTGATTTGTTATTCCAATACTAGTTAAATCTGCAATATTAAAAGTTTCAGATACTTTAGTTATACAATTAACCACAGAATCCCAGATTTCAATTGGGTTATGTTCGACAGAATTTTCGTCAGGAAAATATTGAGGAAACTCTTCTTGATGCATTGTCACTATTTCACCAATATCATTAAAAACAATAAATCTAGTACTTGTTGTACCTTGATCTATTGATGCAAAATAATTCATTATCTTATTGTAAATTTTAGCTCA
>JAOMBT010000019.1 GCA_028344675.1 Acidimicrobiaceae bacterium
AGATGCAAATAAAAATTATTTAGATTTTTGGAAAAAACAAGCACTAGAAAGAATTTCATGGTTTAAAGAACCATCAGAAATTCTTGATGATTCAAATGCTCCTTTTTTTAAATGGTTTAAAGATGGTGAGCTAAACCTTTCTTATAACTGTCTTGATAGACACTTAGAAAGTGATGGTGACAGGGTTGCTTTTTATTGGGAAGGTGAGCCTGGAGATACACAAGAAATTACATACCAAGACTTATATGAAAGAGTTTGCAGGCTTTCCAATGCTTTAAAAAAATTAAATGTTAAAAAAGGTGACAGGGTAGCTATCTATCTTGGCATGACTCCAGAAATTGTTGTTTCGATGTTAGCCTGCGCAAGAATTGGTGCGGTTCACTCTGTAGTTTTTGGAGGGTTTTCATCAGAAGCATTAGCTGACAGGATAAATGATGCAAAAGCAAAAATTGTAATTACTGCTGACGGCGCATGGAGAAGAGGAGATATTGTTCCTCTTAAAGATAATGTTGATGGTTCACTCGAAATGACTGATTACATTGAAAATGTAATTGTTGTAAAAAGAACAAATCAAGATATTGCGATGAAACAGGGGAGAGATCACTGGTATCACGATATAACTGAAGGAGAACCCTCTGAATGTGAGCCTGAAGTTATGAATGCTGAAGATTTACTATATATTTTATATACATCTGGTACAACAGCAAAACCTAAGGGAATTGTTCATACACAAGCTGGATATTTAACTGGTGTAACAACTACTCATCATGAAGTATTTGACATAAAAGAAGATGATATTTACTGGTGTGCTGCGGATTGTGGTTGGGTTACAGGGCACAGTTATATTGTTTATGGCCCTTTGGCAAATAAAGCTTCAAGTGTGATGTATGAAGGTGCACCAAATGCTCCTGATGAAAAACGACTGTGGAATATTATCGAAAAATATAAAGTAAATATCTTTTATACTGCTCCAACTGCTATTCGAGCATTTATGAAATGGGGAGTAGAGCATCCGCAAGCACACGATTTGAGCTCTCTAAGGTTATTAGGTAGCGTAGGTGAGCCAATTAACCCTGAAGCTTGGATGTGGTATCACAAAAACATTGGTGGAGAAAATTGTGCAATTGTTGATACATGGTGGCAAACAGAGACTGGCTCAATAATGATTTCACCACTGCCTGGCGTGACTAGCACTAAACCTGGCTCTGCATGTGGACCTTTACCAGGAATTGACTCAATTATAATTGACAGTGATGGAAAAGAAGTTGGTAAAGGTGAAGGAGGCTTCTTAGCAATAAAATCACCTTGGCCATCAATGCTAAGGACTGTTTATGGTGATGACCAGAGGTATTTAGATACATATTGGTCACAACACGAAGGTCTTTATTTCGCTGGTGATGGCGCTAAATATGATGATGAAGGTTACATGTGGCTTTTGGGACGTGTTGACGATGTCATGAATATATCTGGGCACCGAATTTCTACTGCTGAAGTTGAAAGTGCTTTAGTTTCCCATGAGGCTGTAGCCGAAGCAGCCGTAATAGGTAGAGCTGATGAAATTACGGGGGAAGCTATTGCTGCTTTTGTATCTCTAATAGGGACTGATGAAGGGAATGAAAATCTTATTGCAGATTTAAGACAGCATGTGAGTGATAAAATCGGACCAATTGCTAAACCGAAAAGTATTGTCATAACCGCTGATTTACCAAAGACTAGAAGTGGAAAAATTATGAGAAGACTTCTCAAAGATATTTCAGAAGAGAGAAAACTTGGAGATGTTACAACTTTAGCAAATGCAGATATTGTCTCAGAACTACAAACACGATCATTGGAGTCGGATGATGAATGAAAGGACTTTTAAATGGGAGTTAACCCCGGGTCTGGTAATTGAATTAGTAAGTTTAGACAAGGAAGCCAGAAGAGATTTTTTTACAAATTTACCAATTGAAAATGTCCCAATGGGTTCCCTAATGGATACATCAAAAGTTGAGGTTGATGATAAAGGACAAGTAACATTTACTGTTACTCCACAGGAATTTCATTACAATCCTTTAGGTACTGTACATGGAGGATTGGCGGCTACTATGCTAGATTCTTGCAATAGTATTTCAGCTAACTGTCAGCTTGATAAAGGTTTTATAACAATGACTACAGATTTAAGAGTTAACTTCTTTAGACCAATGACAGTTCAAACTGGTGCAGTTACTGCTACTGCTAAGATTGAAAAAATAGGTAGAAAAGTTATTTTTGTAACAGGAACATTACAAGACAAAGGTGGAAAAATTTATGCAACTGCTAATTCAACTGAACTTGTAGTTGATTTTCCACCAAAATAAAAAAAAGCAATTGTGCGGATGAGAGGAGTCGAACCTCCACGAGCAAAGCTCACTGGATCCTAAATCCAGCGCGTCTACCAGTTCCGCCACATCCGCTAAAATGTTGCGTGGGTCGCCGGGGACTCGAACCCCGAACCTGCGGATTAAGAGTCCGATGCTCTACCAAATTGAGCTAGCGACCCCTTTTAAAGAATAACTTACATTATGATAGACAAGTATAAATTTTTTCTATTTATTCTTAAGAAAAACAAGTAACATAGAAAAATAATTAAGTTGCGGGCTGTGGCTCAGCTTGGCTAGAGCGCCTGCTTTGGGAGCAGGAGGTCGTGAGTTCGAATCTCACCAGCCCGACAAAACCTGCGGGTGTAGCTTAATGGTAAAGCTCCAGCCTTCCAAGCTGGCTATGAGGGTTCGATTCCCTTCACCCGCTCAAGCAGAGCTCTCGTAGCTCAAATGGATAGAGCAACAGACTTCTAATCTGTAGGTTATAGGTTCGAGTCCTATCGAGAGCGCCGTGGTGATCGTAGCTCAGTTTGGTTAGAGCGCCTGGTTGTGGTCCAGGAGGTCGCGGGTTCAAATCCCGTCGGTCACCCTCATTATTAGGAGATAAATGAAATATAAAGTAAAAAAAGTAGGAGATTTTGAAAATTCTATTGAAATCAATATTGATTTTGAAGATTTAGATTCAAAAAAAGAACAAGCAATAACAAAAATTAGTGGTTCGTTAAAGGTTAAAGGATTCAGACCTGGAAAAATACCAAAAAATATAGTTATACGAGAGGTTGGAGAAGATTATATCCTTGAAGAAGCAGTTGATCTTTACCTACCAGAGCAAATTTTTGATATTCTTCAAAAGGAGGAAATTAATCCTGCAGTGAGGCCTGTAGTTAAGGATTTAAAAAAAGAAAAGAAGTCTTTTAAAGTGGATGTCCTTATAACCTTGTGGCCAACACTTTCAAAACTACCTAAATTAAATCAGAAAGTTGAAGTTGAATCTATAACTCCAACTGAGGAAGAAATAAATGAACAAATTGAAAGAATAAAATTGCAATTTGGAGAAGTTGAGAAAGTTGAAAGACCATCAAAAGCATCCGACTACTTGCTTGTTAATATTTCTTCTATTGAAAATGGTACTGAAGTTAAAGAATTTAATTATCAAGACTATCTTTACGAATTAGGAAGTAATACTTTAACACCGGCAATGGATTTAAAACTGGAGGGCGTGTCTAGTGGTGCGATAATTAAATTTAATGATGACATACCTACATTAGGTAAAAGCAACGTAGAAATAACAGTTTTAGTAAAAGAAATCAAGCAAAAAGTTATGCCTGAACTAACTGATGAATGGGTTTCTTCCGTGACTGAATTTGATAACGTTGTAGAAATGAATGAAGAGATAGTCAAAAATATTGAAGATGCAAAAAAACGTCAAGTAGCTAACCAGTATCAAGGGTTATTAACATCAAAGATTATTGATGAATCAAAACTTGAGCTACCAGAGCAATTAATTATTGCTGAAATGGATAGTATTCTTCAAAACTTTATGAATGAATTAAAACAAAATAATATAAAAATCGAAGATTATCTAAAAATCACTGGACTTACTGAAGAGGCACTACAGGAAGATTTAAAAAATCAAGCTACTCGAAACTTATCAATGGTTGTAATTTTAGATAAAGTTGCGGAGGATGAAAATTTAAAACTTGATGAAAAGGAAGTTCAATACATTGATGAATATATTGGAACTCTAGATGAAGGAGATCAAGTCGAAGCTGCAAGTCGCAGGTTAAATTTAGAATCGGAATCTTTAAGGAATAAGGCAATGATACATGTTCTCAAGCAAGGAGTATCAGTCGATGCAAATGGTGAAAAAGTATACCTACAAGATGTGTACAATCAAGAACAAGAAATAAGAGAGGAAGAATAATATGAATGAAATACCTTCAAATTATGTAATCCCTACTGTTATAGAAAATACTAACAGGGGAGAGAGAGCCTTTGATATTTATTCAAGGCTATTAAAAGATAGAATTATATTCTTAGGCACACCTATTGATGATGGAGTAGCTAATTCAATAATGGCGCAGTTACTTCATTTGGAATCTGAAGATCCAGATAAAGATATATTTATGTATATAAACTCCCCAGGAGGATCAATTACATCTTTATTTACAATTTACGACACTATGAATTACATTAAACCAAATATTTCAACTGTATGTATGGGATTAGCAGCTTCTGCAGCTTCGGTTATATTAGCGGGAGGCACACAAGGTAAAAGATACAGCTTGCCAAATGCCAGAATAATGCTTCACCAACCATCTGGAGGTATGGAAGGAACTGTAGCTGATATGGAGCGAAACTTTGATTTGATTGTATCTATGAGAACTCAATTAAATGGATTACTGGCAGATTTTACCAATCAAGATGTTGAGAAAGTTGCACAAGATACTGATAGAGATTTTTGGATGACTGCGCAAGAAGCAAAAGAATACGGTATAGTAGATGAAGTGCTAATTCAAAGAGAGTTAGCCGAAAAATAATAACTTAAAACAACAGGGTAATTAAAGAATGGCTAATAAAGATTCATCTCAGGCATTAAAGTGCAGTTTTTGTGGTAAATCTCAAAAACAGGTTATAAAACTAATTGCTGGACCAGGTGTATACATTTGTGACGAGTGTATAGAGTTGTGTGTTGAGATTATTGATGAAGAAAAAGTTGAAAAACTTGAAACTACACCTGAAGAATATTTACCATTGCCAAAAGAAATTAATCAATCATTAAATGAATTTATTATTGGTCAAGAAGATGCAAAAAAAACTCTTTCTGTAGCCGTATACAACCATTATAAAAGAATTTATAAAAGTGATTTATTAGATGATGATTTAGAAATTCAAAAGTCTAATGTTCTCCTTTTAGGACCAACTGGAAGTGGAAAAACTTTACTAGCTCAGACCTTAGCAAAAACTTTGAATGTTCCATTCGCTATTGCTGACGCTACAACTCTTACTGAGGCAGGATATGTAGGGGAAGATGTTGAAAATATTATCCTGAGTCTAATCCAAGCGGCTGATTACGATATTCCTAAAGCTGAGAAGGGAATTATTTATATTGATGAAATTGACAAAATAACAAGAAAATCTGATAACCCATCAATTACAAGAGATGTTTCGGGAGAAGGAGTTCAACAAGCATTATTAAAAATACTTGAAGGCACCACTTCCCAAGTACCACCTCAGGGTGGCAGAAAACACCCTCAGCAAGAGTATCTTCAAATAGATACTACAAATATATTATTCATAGTCGGTGGTGCATTTGACGGACTAGATCAAATTATTACTAAAAGATTAGGTGAAAACACAATTGGCTTCAATACAAGTATGACAGATAAAAAAGAATTTAATAAAGAAGAATTATTTGCATTTGTTGAGCCTAAAGATCTTATCAAGTTTGGGTTGATTCCAGAATTTATAGGAAGGCTACCTATAACTACAAGTGTAAATCATTTAGATAAAGAGGCACTAGTTGAGATATTAACAAAGCCTAAAAACGCAATTATTAAACAATTCAAAAAAATGTTTGAACTTGATGAAGTTGAGTTAGTGTTTACTGATAGTTCACTAGAAGCTATGGCTGATTTAGCTCTAAAAAGAAAAACAGGAGCAAGAGGTTTGAGATCAATTATTGAAAAGCTTCTTCTAGAGGAAATGTATGAATCTCCTTCAAGAAAAGATATTACGAAAATTATCATCGATAAAGAGAATGTATTAGATAATATCCCTCCAAAAATGGTTCTTAAGGAGTCAAAAGACGACAAAACAGCATAAACTAGAGTTATGCTAAATGAAAATTACGACCCGCTACCTATAGAAAAAAAATGGCAAGAAAAATGGGAACAGGGAAAAAACTTTCAACCTAAAAAAGCAGATAAACCTTTTTCAATTGTTATTCCACCCCCTAACGTAACTGGTTCTCTTCACATGGGCCACGCATTAGAACATTCCATTATTGATGTTATTACTCGTATTAAAAGACTTCAGGGTTACGAAACACTATGGTTACCAGGTACTGATCATGCGGGAATAATCACCCAATTATTAGTTGAAAAAGATTTAGAAGATTCTGGTGTTACTAAACATGATTTGGGAAGAGAAAATTTTCTTTCAAAAGTATGGGAATGGAAAGAGGAATCTGGGGATAATATTACAAATCAAATGAAAACATTAGGTATGAGTTGTGATTGGTCTCGAGAAAGATTCACTATGGATGAGGGATTGTCTAAAGCGGTTCTTGAGGTATTTGTGTCTCTTTATGAAAAAGAATTAATTTATAAAGGAACAAGGATGGTCAACTGGGATACAAAATTAAAGTCTGCTGTATCAGATCTAGAAGTGACATCAGAAAGTAAAAATGGGAGCTTATGGACAATAAAGTATAAAGTAAATGGTCATTTTTTATCAATAGCAACTACAAGGCCAGAAACTCTTCTAGGAGATACTGCAGTTGCAGTCAATCCAGATGATGAGCGTTACAAAGATCTTATTGGAGAAACTATTCAAATTCCTATAGTTAATAGAGATGTAAAGATTATTGCTGATGAGTATGTTGATAAAGAATTTGGTTCTGGTTGTGTAAAAATTACACCTGCACATGACTTTAATGATTATGAAATAGGCAAAAGACACGACCTAGAAATGATTCAATGTATTGATTTCGATGGGAATATTGTAGATGAGGAATTTGTTCCAAAAGATTTAAGAGGTCTCGATCGTTTTGAAGCTAGAAAAATAATTATAGAGTTACTAAAAGATGCAAGTCTATTAGAGAAGATTGAAGATCATGAAATTCAAATACCTAAAGGCGATAGATCTAAAACAATATTAGAACCAATGGTCTCAGCCCAATGGTTTGTCAAAACAGAAATGTTAGCAAAAGATGCAATA
>JAOMBT010000002.1 GCA_028344675.1 Acidimicrobiaceae bacterium
ATCATTACTAATTATTTTAATAGAAAAAAACGTTAATATTATGTCTGTATGAATAATCAAACTATTAGTTTACAATCAATTACTTCAATAAAATTTGTAAAAACATCATTGAGTCTTTACTTTTTTACCTTAGGTTCAAGCTTCTTAGGGCTAGCTCTCTATTTATTTTTAGAAACAGTAGGTTACACAGATAAGATTATTACATCTTGGTCAGGTCAAGGTGCATTTTGGTCAATTGTTATTTCTTCAATTTCAATCTTTTTGCTATTTTTACCAATTGAATTTTTTAATCAATTTAAATTATCTAATACTTCTTTCAATGATTTAATTGTAAATATTATTTCTACAATTTTAATTTCCATATTTTCTTTAGTTTTATTTCAGATTTTACTTCCAGAAGGCATGCTTCTTACGCCATATATAAGTTCATTAACTAGAGCTACTTCATTCTCTGGCTTTATTGTGATTCCGATATTTTTGTTTTTTCTTAACTATATTGAGAGAAGCATTCGTCTTGTTTCGAAGTATACGTACTACTTTGTTCTTTTAATGTGGATTGTAAGCAGTAAGTTTTTCATTTAACTTACATTTTGTCAACTGGCTCAATTCCTAACGCTTCAAATACTTGAAGTATTTTTTGATAAAAAAGCTCAACAAGATAAACTCTTTTTTCCCTTTCAGGATTAGAGATTTCCTCAGAAAGAATTTTATTGTTGGTGTAAAAAGTGTTAAATACTTGAGATAGAGTGTATGCATATTCTGCCAAATGGTGAGGCTCATGCTTTTCTAAAGAATTGAAGAAAATGTAGTAAAATTTTGAGATTTCAAAAATCAAATTTCTTTCCTCTTCATTTAAATCACCATTGAAATTGATATATGACACCTGAGGGACACTTTCTAATATTTTTCTTGCTCTAACTTGTGCATACTGAATATATATGCCCGTTTTACCATTAGTTTCAGTAAATTGATCAATTTCAAATTTGTAATTCTGAGTTCTATTTGGAATCAGGTCAGAGTAAGTCAGTATTGTGTTTGTAAGTATTTCTAGGCTATTTTCTTCAGAATTCTTTTTTTTCAATTCATTTTTTATGTCATCTCTTAATGTAGTTAATTTATAAACTCCTCCGTCTCTAGTTTTTAAAGGTTTATTATCGACTCCATTCATAGTTCCATAAGAAATGTGTTGAAATTCTTTATCTGATAAGCCAAAGTAACTTACAGTTGAGAATAGTTGCTTAAAATGATTTGATTGTCTTTGGTCTACGACATAAAGATATTTATTGAAAGCTTGTTTTTCTTCTCTAAAATATATTGTTCCTAAGTCAGTAGTAAGGTAAAGAAAAGACCCATCTGATTTAATTAATATTATTGGAGGTTCATGCTTTTCTTTAGAAACTAAAGCCCCACTATCATCAACTACTTTTTTTTGGATTTTAGCATTTGCGATTACTTTTTTAGTTTCCTCTACAACATCACTTTCACCGTAAAACCAGTCAAAACTGTGCCCCATCTCTTTTAATAATTTCTTGATTTCTGTTACGGATGTTTTATAGATTTTTCTCCAATTGTTCAAAGTTAATTTGTCACCGTTATTTAGTTTTTTAGCAATCTTTTTAGCATTTTCATAAAAGACTTCATCAGATTTTGCTAGATTATTTGCATCTGGATAAATAGATTCTAGATCTAAATAGTTTACTGAGTTGATATCTATCTTGTTCTTTTCAATGAATGCCAATATCAGAGCAACAGGCATTCCCCAGTCTCCAAGGTGTATATCGGAGATGATCTTATTACCAGCTAGTTTGTTTGTATTGTAAATAGATCTTCCAATATTAAGAGTTCTCAAATGTCCAACGTGCAGAGCTTTGCCTATATTAGGACCACCATAGTCAATTATTATTGATTGTTTATTCTCATTTATTTGCTTGATTTCTGTATTTAAGTTTTCATTAAAGTACTTAATACTTAGTTCAATATTTATAAAATTATTTTTAGCTAATGATACTTTATGAATATATTCATTTTCGCTTAGAGTATTTTTTAATTCTCTTTTAATTTCTTCAATATTTGAATTTTTAGCATGTTTAACAAGATTATTACACTGAATGTCAACATTTTCAAATTGTGAGTAGCTTAGTTCTACTAATTCAATAATTGAATATTTTTTTAATACCACTTTAATATCACTAATGATATTTTTAGTTCCAACTATCATGAAGTAATTTTAATAACTAATAATTTGATTAAATACGATTAACAGATAATTTTAAAAAAAATATTTGTTGATATTGAGCTTAATATAATGTTTAAGTGAGAACTGTTAGCTTATTTTATAAAAAAGAAAATGTGACTATTCTTGGTCTATCATTAATCTTTCTCTACAATCTTAGGGATTTATTGTTTCCCCTTAACTATCAGCAAGATGATATTACTGAACTAGAACCTACTTATCTTGAGAGTTTTATGTGTGCATTTGGTTGGGGAGACCAGCACCCTCTATTTTCAGGTATAATTTGGACTCTTTCAAGAATATTCGAAAGCCCAGAACATGCTGTGTCTATTTTAGTTCTTTTTTTTGGAATTCTAACTATTGTCATATTTTTCAACACTCTATCAAACTTATTTAATTATTCTTATGCAGTTTTAGGAACTGTTTTTTTGATAACCTCACCCATTTTTAATACCTACTCAGTTGGACTTAAGCAGTACAATTTTGAAATACTGACCTCAGTAATATGCCTGTATTTTTTACAGAAAAATTCAAAAGCATTATTAGTAAAAAAAGATTACATAGTACTTTCAGTATCATCCCTGTTTTTATTTCTCTTGAGTTTTGTAAATATTCTTATGCTGTTTTTATTATTGTTATTTTTAATAAATAAAATCACTTTAAAACAAACCACTTATTTTGCTACTTTTTTTGCATCGGTAGTGATATTCCAAGGTGAACTTATTAGTAAAATTCAAAGAGTTTCTAATGGAGGTTATTGGGATAACTTTTTTATAAATACAACATCAGGTTATGAATTTTTTGATTCTTTTTATTTTTTAAGTCAATTATTTTTTAAATCTTTATTTCCTATTGTATTGCATCCAATATCAGTATTTTTGTTATTTATTTCAATAGTATTTGTTTTTATACGAAATGATTTGATTGTTTTCTATTCACTTTGCTCGATATTCTTACTTTATGTTTTATCAGCTCTAAAGCTCTATCCCCTGGGGGGAGGAAGAACAGATCTTTTGTTTATACCATTTTTGATAATTATAATTTTAAATTTTTTCAAGTATATTTCAGAAACTATTTTGATTGTAAAAGGTAGTAACTCTTTTTTTATTTTAGCTGTGTTGTACTTATCAATAATTTTGTTATTAACTCAGCCGTACTATAAAAATGAAACAATAAATCCTATATTAATTGAGATTGAAAATACTTATAACAGTGAAGAAGTAGCAATAGTGGTTACAGAAGAACAGAGTCATTCATTTCTTTACTATTCTAAAAAATTATACGGCTTTAGTTATAAATCTTCTCAAACCTGTTCATTTGAATCAAACATTAATAATTTGTTTATTCAGCGTAATGATGAAAAGATAGAGCCTATAAAAGAAATTCAAAATTTTCAAGAAATCATATTGGTTGGAATCGAGCTACCAAATACAAGTGGTCAACTAAGGCTTATAACAAATCAATTAATTGACGAAGGTTATCATGTAAAAGATGAAAAAACATATTCTGGATATCTTAAGCTACTATATTTTACAGAAGGTTAATTATGGAAACCGAAGTCTTTATAATTTCGACATCTTTATTTACAGGAGGTGCAGAGCGTCAAGCTATTTGGCTTTCTAATTCATTAAGTAAAACAGGTTATACAGTCAACCTCTTGGTACTAAAAAAGGGTGATGAACTTAGTCATTTAGTAAACAAAAAAGTAAACATCTCAAGATTTAAAATATATTCATCAGACTCCAAGTTAATATTCAAATATTTACGACTAGCAAGACTCGCATTTCTTACCATTCTTAAAATTAATAAGATGCTTAAAAAGAGTGATAAAAAAAATATAGTAGTAATTTCTTATATGTTTCATTCCTATGTTTTTGGGTTCATCACGAAAATTTTAAATCCTAAAATTAAACTTATTTATTCAGTAAGAAGTGATCGCTTAGGAAGAAGAACAAGTAAAAAGTCAAAAACTAGACATTTAATATTTAAATTAATATCTAAAAACACATACGCAATCTTATTCAATTCAACTAAAGGTATGAATTCTTTTAAAAAAGAATTAAACAAAAAAAGTAATCTTCAATTTATTCCAAACGGAATAAATTCTATAGATAAATGCGATGATGATAAAACCTCGCAAATAATAAAAGAATTCCTAGGTGATAGTAGTCTGAATTATGTTGTATCAGCGAGAGTAGACCCCTTAAATAATTATTTTAATCTGATTAAAGCTTTGAGTATTCTTAATCAGAATGGGTGTGATTTTAAATGTGTAATCTTTGGAAGGGGAGTTGAATCGGCAAAGATTCAACTACAGATTAAAGATTTAAACCTTTCTGACAAAATTTTGATGATGGGAAATGTAAAAAATGCGTCTTCATATTATCACTTTTTCAATCTGTTAATCCATCCCGCTTTTCACGCAGGTTTCTCTAATTCAGTCACTGAAGCTATTCAGATTGGTCTAAATGTTGTTATTGGCAAAGTTGGAGATACAACAAACATATTTAATAAAAGTAATTTAGTTTTTGAACTATTTACTGAGGATGCAATATACAAATCAATAAATAACTTTAACAATCTTGAACCACAAGAAAAAGAAATGTTAATCATAGAATCACAAAATAAACTTTATAGTCTCTTAAACAATGACAAGACTATAAAAAAGTGGGTGGATATTATTGAATAAGTTGTATATATTTCTTCCAACTTTAGGTTACGGAGGAGCTGAAATTTCCCTCTCAAGAGTTGCAGAGTTTTTGGCAGATACTTCTGGAGTTGAAATTAAGTTGATAGTTGCAAAAAAATTAAAACACGACCCCGAACTAAAGATTACAAATTCATTAAAAGTTGAATACTTAAACTCTCAAAAAACTTTTTTTTCATTATTTAAATTACTTTTATTAATAAATAAGGAAAAACCAGATGTAATTATTAGTACATTGCCTACACCAAATTTTATGGTTACTATTTTAAAAAAATTACGATTAATTAATTCTAAAATTGTTCTAAGAGAGGCAAATTCCAACTATTTAAATTGGAACAATAGTTTAATTAATAAAATTAAAGGAAAAATGTCAATTTTTTCATTTAATAATTCTGATGCCAACATTTTTATATCTAAAGAGTTAAAAGAAAATATTGAAAAGCATCTTTCAAATAAAAAAAATATTGTAATTTACAATCCAGTTTTTACTGAAGATTTTTTTCAAAGAGCTAATGAAAAAGTTTCAGAAATTAATTTTAAAAATAAAGAAATATGGATTACTACGTCAAGGCTTGAACACCAAAAGGGTTTAGATCTTCTCTTTGATGCAGTTCATGAATTAAAAGATGTTAAAAATTTTATCCTACTAGTAATTGGTGATGGGAGTTTGGAAACTGTTTTTAAAAATAAATATTCTAAATTACCAATAAAGTTCCTAGGGAATGTTCAAAATCCCTTGAAGTATTTAAATTTAGCTGATATCTTCTTCTTTCCTTCAAGAAGAGAGGGGCTAGGAAATTCATTAATAGAAGCTCAGATACTTGGCAAAAATATAATTTCTTCTGATTGCCCTTCAGGTCCAAAAGAGATTGTTAACTTTTTCAAAAATGGTGTATTGTTCGAATCAAATAATCTAAATGATTTAGTCAAATCGATTTTAAATATTGAATTAAAACAAGGAAACACAGTTTCTAATGATTTAATTAATGAGTTTTCCGTAGCAAGAATAAGCGAACAATATTATGACTTAATACAAGAAGTTATCTAATAAATAAATATGCCCAATTTGATTTATATACAATTATAATTACAAACTAATGGACCAAATTGATAAATATCTCAAAGAATCAGCTGATGTAGCTCTTGAACAAATAAAACTAAAATCAGTATTCTTTGATATTGCCGAACAAGTTCTTCATAGAGTTCAAAATGGAGGGACTGTGTTTTTTTGTGGTAATGGAGGTTCAGCAGCCGATTCTCAGCATTTGGCTGCAGAGTTAATAGGAAGATTTAAAAAAAATAGAAAACCAATTAGCTCTATTGCTCTGACTACAGATACTAGTATTATTACATCTACAGCAAATGATTTTTCATACGAAGAAATATTCTCCAGACAACTACTAGGGCTAGCTAGTGATAAAGATGTTTTAATTGCAATTTCTACAAGCGGTGAAAGCCAGTCAGTACTGAACGCAGTGAATGTTGCAAATGATATTGGTATGCTGACTGTTGGTTTTAGTGGAAAAAATTATAATAAGCTATGTGAAATAGTAAAGTATAAGCTTCAAATACCATCAAAGGAAACTGGCATTATCCAACAAGGACATATTACATTTGGTCAATTACTCTGTTTGTTCTTAGAAGAAAAATTATTTAATTAATATTTGAATTTTTAAAATCATGGTATTCAAATTAAAAGAGTTTCAGAAAAACTCTCCAGGCATCATAATATTTTCTCATAAAGAATTCGTTAAATATTCACAATACAAAACATTCAACAAAGTATTAAAAAGATATAAGAATAACTATTTTTTTGCTGTTCATTGGGGAGCTTCATATGAAAATACTTCAGAATACAATTTTGAAAATATAGATATAAACTTTTGTTATCCTGAACAACTCCCAGACTTAGAAAATCAAGAGATATTATCTTATACGACTAGGTCTTTTATACCAAGTACAATTTTTAATAATGCAACAAGCAAAGAAAAGGAAATCGATCTAATAACTGTTACAAGAAAAGTTAACGCAAAATATAATAGGGATATATTTAATATCAGCAAAGAGTTGATATTAGTCAATCCCAATATAAAAATTACAATACTTGTTGCTAATCCTAATTATGTAAAGTCAAACTATGATCACCTATTTAATGAAAATTTCGAAGAAATTTTGGGAGCTTATAAAAATAAAAATGTAAAGCTTATTAGGTTTGATGAAATTCCTAAACAAGAGATTGTTGCAGATTATTTAAAAAGATCTAAATTATTTTTATTCACATCTAGAAAAGAAGGTGTGGCTAAAGTAACTGCAGAAGCAGCCTTGTGTAACCTGCCAGTTTTAATAAATTCAAATTTTTTTGGGGGAGCAAGAGCAGGCATAAATACAAAGTTTTTACTTGAGTATGATTCAGTTAAAACAGCCGTAATAAAAATTAATCAAATATTGAATCTACAAAAATCTAATGCTAGAACTTCTGATATAGAAGTTGCAACTGAAAGTTTAAATGATATTAAAAACCTCAGAAATTTACATAAAGATTTACAAATCTATTTTGAACGAAAAGGTAAACCTTATTTTGGTGATCTAGATGAAAATAATCTAAAAAATAGGATGAATAGTTTTTTGAAGGAACTCCCTGATTTATACGTTGTCGAGAACAACGACCTAAAGTCAATATTTGCACTTGCAAAATATTTTCAAAATTTGTGTATTGGTGATTTTAAACAATCTAAGAGCGGACTATTATATGATAGAATTTTAAATTTTCGTTTAAATTTGAATATTAAAGATATTATTTTTAAATTAAGTCCAGTTTGGTTTATTAAGATTATCAGAAGAAGAACAGTCTTGAAAAATGAGCTTTCGTATGAATAATAAAAAATTTAGCAACATAACGCTTAACTATTTAATATCTAATTTTTCACCCAGATTAGCAAGTTTAATACTTTTACCCGTTTTTTTAAGGCTTATGGAGATTAACATATGGGGAGAAATATCCTTGTTGCTAGCTTTTCAAATACTGTTTGTAAATATTTTTTCATGGGGACTTGATTCATTAGGACATAGAATATTTCAAGATCTTGATTCGAATAAAAAAAGCGAATTCATTAAAAGAACCACTAAAAAATTTTTTATATACAATTTATTTTTTTTAATAATCCTAGAATTTGTTTTAAATACTAATCTCACAAATTTTTTTAAAGTTGATTATGGTGTTCCTTTCAGGCTGGCAGTCTTTACTGGTATATTAATTTCATATACTAGATTACTAATAAATCTTTATAAATCATTGAATGAATCTACAGTTATTAGAAATTCAATATATATTGAATCTCTTCTTATCCCAATTTTTCAGTTATTACTAGTCACATTAGTTATCTATTTTTATGGTTTTGAAGATAGGATGATTGTGAGCTCATACTTTATAGGACAATTTTTTGGGACTTTAATTAAAACCGTGTATCTTAAACGTAAGTCGAATATTTTGTTTTCTACATTCCACGAAAAATCATTAAACATAAGTAAAAAAATGCAAGAAAATTATTCAAACTTAAGCTATATTTATGCAATATTCGCAATGTTATTAGCTTGGCAAGATAGATTTATCTTATCAAGGTTGTATACCTTGGAAGAAGTTGCTGAATATTCAACTGTCTACAGACTTGCTGATTTACACGGTGTATTTATAGGTGCTTTTGTCTCAGCAATTGCTCCAATATTATGGTCAGTAAACAATAAAAATAAAAATAAAAGCTTAGAATTGTTTAAATCAATAATATCAATTTCAAGCCTACTTGGTTGTTTGGGAGTTTGTATCTCGGTAATAATCGGACCAATTTTACTTCCTCCAAAATATCAAAGTGCATTAGCAATTATTCCTTACCTATCGGTAGGTTTTATTTTTTCAAGCTATGCTTCATTGTACGGACTTCTGCTTGAAAAAAAATATAAATTAAATATACGACTGGTCTCAATGATTTTTGGCGCAGTAATTAATTTTTTGTTAATTTATATAACAATTGACGAACTTGGAATACTTGGTTTAGCAGTTTCAACCATGGTGGGTTATTTCGTAGTATTTCTTATAAATTACGCATACGCAGAAAAAGAATATAAATATTTTTTACTTAACAAAGAATTAATTTTTTCTATTGTAATTATTATTGCATTTAAAATTTTGTACAAAGATGTATGGTTTTTTAATTTATTTTTTTTAGTACTATCAGTGTTAATATTAATCTTAATGTTCAATCAATTTAAAAAATTATTACATATTCAAAATGATGATTTTTTTAACATCGGTGAAAAAAATGATTAAATCAACTGCTTATTTTATTAATTCAATTGTTAAAGAAATTTCGGATGTATTTTATTGGTCAAAATTACCGAATAATGAATTTACTAATAAGGGATTTGTAATTATAGAAAATTTTTTAGATAGTGATTTATGTGATGAGTTAGTTCAAGTTGGAATTCAAAATACAAAAGAAAAGTCTCAAATGATTGCTGATAATGTTTGGATAAATGTTAGAGCTGAAGCTGCAGATGGTAAAGACAGTAAGGTAAAAAATATATTTAATTTTAATTTATTAAATAAAAAGTTAGATGATTTAATTAATTCAAATGTTTTAACAGAAAAATTAGAAGAACAACTAGGTGATAAAGTAATTCTAAAAACTTGTTCCTTACAAATTGACGAGCCAGATATTAGAACTAAGAGGAGCTGGCATGTTGATAGGAACCCCCCTCCTACTTTTAAAGCATTTATCTACTTAACCGATGTAGATTCTGAATTAGAGGGACCATATTGTGCCATTCCAGGTTCACACAAATGGAGAATTAAAAGATTATTAAATATATTCACAAATCTAGTTACTGGAGCAAAAAGATCTGATATGCATAGATATATTGGCGAAAGGGATGATTATTTTCTTGCTAAAAAAGGTACATTAATTTTTTCAACACAGACTTTATTTCACCGTGGAAGTCCTAAGCATGAAAGTAAAACTAGATACATGTTAATAAACTATTTTAAGGCTGAAAAATTTGATGATGGTAAAGAATTCGAATTAGGAAAACCAGAAGAATGGATGATGAACTAAGCTATCATGTCAAAACACAAGGCGGCGATTTTAACAGGAGGAAGCGGATTTTTAGGTAAGCACTTTATAAATGGACTATCAAAAAACCACCAAACAATATATATTTTGGATACAAAAGAGCTCAATAAAGAAATTAAAAACAATTTTAGTACCATAGATATTCAATTTTTTAATGTAAATGTTTCTGAAGAAAAAGAGGTTGTAAATTTTTTCAACTCTATTGTAGAAAATGAAATTCCATTAACTACATTATTAAATGCCGCAGCAAGCAACCCCTCAATTAATTTAGATGGCATGATGGATAGTTCAAAATTTGAAGATTTTAAGGTGTTGAATTTTAACTCTTCATTGATTAATTCACTAACAGGAAGTGCGCTAATGTGTAGAGAGTTTGTTAAACTCGCTTCAATTCAAAATAATGGTTATGAAAAGTTGATATTAAATATAGGATCAGATTTATCTGTAATTGCTCCAGATAATAGAATTTATGAAAAAGAAGGAAGCAGCGAAGAGATGTTTAAACCAATAGAATATTCAATTTCAAAACACGGCATCTTGGGTCTTACTAAGTATCTTGCAGTTTACCTTGCTGATAAAAATTTTAGAGTAAATACACTGTCTCCAACAGGAGTATTTAATAATCAAGACAAAGAGTTTATAAAAAATTTTTCAAACACTGTTCCACATGGGAGAATGCTTAATCCTGAAGAGTTGGTATCACACGTATCATATCTTACAAGTGAAGATTCTAAATTTTTAACTGGTCAAAATATTTTGGTTGACGGAGGAAGGTCAATCTGGTGAGAAAAGGTTCTGGCCTCCATCTAAAATAATTTCTGTGTTGACAATATTTTTATTCTCAATTAAAAACCTAATAGCTTTATAAATATCCTCGGGAAAAATCCAAGTTTTGTTAGGCATTGTATTATTTAAAAAAGTAATTTCTTCTTTTTTATCTTTGAACTTTCTATTCCACACTGAATTTTCGTGCATTATGTTGCCCGGCAGAATTGAGTTTACTCTTATCCCATACTCAAGAAAATCTTTTGCTAAAATTCTAGAATAGTTTAATAATGCTGATTTTGTTTGTTTGTATTCCTCAGAACACTTAAAGTTTTCAAGTGCACAAATAGAATTTATAAAAATAAAGTTTTCAACTATTTGAAGCTCCGTAGGGTATTCTTTTAAAATTTCTATAAAATTTTTGGAAGTATATAAGTTTTGTTTCATAAGCTCTTCTTTTCTGTCCTCAAATTTTTCTTTATTTGAACTACCTTGACCTGCATTAAAAATTATGTTTTTCGGCATAATTTCAGAGCTATGAAATAATTCAATCAATTTTTCTACCTCATTTTTGATGCTAAGATCACATAAAAAATCTGTAGTATTGCTTTCAGTTCTTGCAACTCCTAAGGAATTTAAATTATCTGATTCAAACAAGTTGTATAGATCCTTACCAAGACCCTTTGAACTACCTAAGATTAAAATGTCACTAATTTTAGAGTATTGCATTTTCTACAAATGTTTTATATTTAATCATTACATCTTTATCTTTCATGCCAGGTATTCTTGCAGCTTGAAGTATTAAATTCTTTTCATAATTGAGTTTTTTTAATTCTTTCAATACATTTGTGATACTTGCATCTCCCTCTCCTAAAGGCACTGTTTTCCCTTGGAATAACCTATCTTTAATATGAATATTTTCTATTAAGTCAAAATAATCATCAAATTCATTTTGAAAATTGTAGCCTTCGTAAGCGCTATTTCCAATATCATAATTTATTTTAAATATGTTTTTGTCGATAGAGTTAAAAAGCATTTTGATATTTTCAGAATTTAGATCAGATTCAATACATATTTTTATATTTTTTGGCACAATTTTTTGAATTTGTTCAAATATATGTATTTGATTTTTTATTTCAAGATTTTTTAAAGTCATTTTTTCTAGTAATGGTAAAACATAAAGTGAAGTCTTTAATTGTGACATTTTCATAAAAACACGCTCCATATGTTCAAGTATTTTCCCAGATAAAATATCAGACCTTTCATGTTGAAGAAAAAAGTCATCTGACACACTTCCAATGACTATATTATTTTCATGTAAAATTTTATTTACATAATCATGGTTAAACAAGAATGGATTTGTTTTAATACTTTTTTTATCAAGTACCCATTCAATTATTTGGAAATTAAGTTTTTTTGCATAAACTAATTCCTCTTCCCAATGTTTGGATGGAAATTCTTGTATTTGCGCATGTAAAGGCTTCACCATCCTTCCTTGCATAAAACCAATTTTCATAAATCTTTAAAAAATATTTTATCGGAAATTCCCTTATCATCAACAAATATATCAGCGTCAGGTTTGCCAAATATTAATTCATTATATTTGACTCCCCAATCTTTTAACTGCTGTTTTGTTAGTTCAGTCCAATCAAGGTTTGTAGTACTACCTCTTGCTGTGAACAAAATTATTTTATGATCTTCAATGTATAGTTTGTTTACTAAGTTAATTCTGTCGACAAAAGGTTCAGCTTTTTCATAGTCTCCATTTGTATTTGTACAAATCGTTCCATCAATGTCGAAACAATAATTCACAACCAGTATCTTAATTTTTTAGCAATTATTTTTTCTTGATCGGTAATTAATTTAACACCATTACCAAGAACAACTGGTAATTTTTTGACCATATCAACTAAGTTTTTGAGTCCAGAGCCTTCCAGTGAAGCTGCTTGGTCAGATCCATAAGAAGATCTATCTTTTGTAATATGTCTTTCAATAGCTGTTGCACCTAAGCATGCCGCAACTAATGATGGAGATACAGATGGCTCATGACCGGAGTAGCCAATTGGAAGGTCAAATTTTTCTTTTAACGTAACTATACAATTCAGATTAAGATTTTCTTCAGGAGAGGGATATTCAGAATTAGTGTGCATTAATGTAATGGGGCAACTATTTTTTTTAAAAATATTTACAACATCTTCTATTTCTTCAAGAGTTGTCATTCCAGTTGAGACGAAAGTTGGCTTACCTTCTTTGGCTACATGTTCAACAAACTCAAGATTAGTTGCCATTGCGGATGCAATTTTGTTATAAGGAACATT
This sequence comes from Acidimicrobiaceae bacterium, assembly GCA_028344675.1. Lineage (GTDB taxonomy): Bacteria > Actinomycetota > Acidimicrobiia > Actinomarinales > Actinomarinaceae > Actinomarina. Next base: position 13,147 of record JAOMBT010000002.1, read on the forward strand.
GAATTGCTTCAAAAAGTCATGACTTGGAATATCCCAAGCAGACGCAAACCAGATAATATCAATTTCCTTTGCATAAGAATCTATCTCACGGTATTCTGACTCATTAAACTCAAGCCCTTCTTTTTGTTCTCGCTGGGTTGTACCCCAAGGGGATTCCCTACTCTCCTTTAGAAATTCTTTGGTGTAAACAATATCAATAGTTCTTTTTTGAAACTTTACAGCATCACAACCAGAATCTTTAGCCATCTTCATCAACTCTTTGGCTAATTTTAAATCTCCATTATGATTTATCCCTATTTCAGCAATTATAAATATATCATGTCCAGTTGTTGAATCGTTATCAAACCCAATCATAGATATCTAGTTTCTTTCATTATTTTCTTTAATTATATGCGCAATAATATTTTTAGCACTTAAATCAGAATCTATATTTATAAATTTTTGTGCACCCAAAAGCTGCATGTCAAAAAGATTTCTCTGGTAATTTAAATCATTATTTAATTTTGATATCTTTTTAAATAACTCATCGACATTCTTTACCAAGCTTTCGGGAGATAGGTACTCATTTTTATAATCATCAAATGGCCAAATTACAGCATAAATTCTTCCTATTAATGAAACCTCATGAATAGATGAAGAAGGACCAGAGATAATACAATGATTTTCTCTAATATCACTTTCAATATCAGTTTCATGTAATATATTTACATTTTTTAAACTTTTATATTTTTCGTAATCGCCAAAATTGTCTCTAGGGTGCACTTTTATATTTAATATGTAGTTATCTGAAAGTGAGGAATTTATAATTTCCTCAATTATTTTTGACTGCCAAGAACTTTCCCAATCAACTTTGTGATAAGAAGCAGCAGAAGTCAAGAAAAGTAAGTTATTAATCTTTTGTGACCGGTGATTACTTGATGTTTTAAATGATGCAACAATGTTTGTATATCTTGGCACCCCATAATTGAAGATGATATTTTTTTTATTAGTAAAATTTTCGAGTTTAATTTTTGGACTTTCCCCAGTAGTAAAATATCCGTTTACATTATCCAGAAAGTTTTTCTTAGGTTGAAGTTCCTTTTGTGAGTTAAGGTATAAATAAATTTTCGCACCAGCTTCAATGAAGTATGTTTTTTTTGAGTTGTTTCTGAATTTTTTTGTTAAACGACCTTCATAAAATCCTCCAGGAGAAAATATGTATACATCAAAATATGTTCCGTAATATTTAATTTTTAAAAATTTAAAAAATAAAATTATTAACTTATTAAGTTTATTTAATTTTCTTATATTTTTAAAAACAGAACGCTCTTTGATTACTTTAATATTTTTCGGTATTTCTAAATTTGAAATTGGTTGGGCGTACATAGATCTTAAATCAAGCAAAGCTACTTCATTTATTTTATTTTCTGATAATAGTTTTGCAATGGGAAATATGTTTTCCAATCCTTGTTTGTTATGAAAGCTAATTAAATACTTCATTTTTTTAATACTAATAGGTGTATAGTAAATAATATCTAATGAACAATATTAACTCTATTGCGATTATTTTGGCTCGAGGTGGCAGTAAAGAAATTCCGAATAAAAATCTTGAGACTATCAATAATAAATCTCTTTTAGAAATTACAATTAATCAAATCAAACAAGAGGTAAATATTGATATATTTGTTTCTTCAGATTCAGAAAATATTCTTGATCAAGCTTCCAATTTTAATTGTTTTCCAATTAAACGTCCTGATCACTTATCTGGAGATGAGAGTTTGTCAGAGGATGCAATACTACATGCTATTAATTTTATTGAAAAAAATTTTAATATTGAATTTAATACAATATTATTTCCACAATTAACTTCACCGCTTAGAAATAATAAAAATTTTAAAGAAGCTCTTGAATTATATGAAAATAAAAATTATGATTCTCTTTTTTCATCTAATGATGCAAGTGACTGTCTTTTGTGGAGTAAAGATAAAACCGGAAAGCTCATTGAGGTAAATTTTAATAATAAAGAGAGAACAAGAAGACAGGAAAAAGATTTACAATTAATTGAGAACGGCTCTTTTTATATTTTTGATAAAGATAAATTTAAGATTCATAAAACAAGATTATTTGATTCAATAGGTGAGTACAGGATGGAATCATGGCAAGTATTTGAAATTGACAATTTTGATGATTTAGAATTATGTAGACACATATCTAAAATAAAGAATATTGATGGGATTTATGGATAGTAAAAGAAAAGTTTGGATAAATGGGCAACTTTTACCTGAGTCAGAGGCAAAAGTACCAATTTATGATTCAGCACTAATGTTTGGTGATACAGTATTTGAGATGACAAGATCATTTAATAAAGAACACTTTCTATTAGATGAGCACATAGACAGGCTTAATGCTTCTGCAGAGTTTGTAGAGATAAAAATGCCTTATACTAAAAATCAGATACTTGATGCAATTGAAGAAGTTACGGAATATCACAATAATATATTCACTTCTGACGATGAACATAGGTTAATGATCAACCTTACAAGAGGTTTGTTGGGAATATATGAAAATAATGTAGATTTTCCCGTGAAAGGTCCTATTTTAACTATTGCTAACTTCCCTCTAAAGTGGACTGTATCTGGAATGTCAGATTATTTTTTTAATGGTATTCATGCAGTTGTTTCTAATCAAAAAATGATTCCAGATTTTCTGCTTAATGCAGCAGTAAAAAACAGAAGCAGACTTCATTATATGATGGCAAATATTGATGTGTCTAAAATGAATTTAGAGAGAGCGTGGGCATTATTAGAAGATTTAGAAGGGAATATCTGCGAAGGGACTGGTTCAAATATTTTTTTTGTTAAGAATGACGAAATTTTTACTCCAAAACCAAAAAATATGTTGAGAGGGATATCTAGGCAGTATGTTATTGACTTGGCCAGAAAAAATAATATCAACGTATACGAGGAAGACATAAAAGAAGAAGATTTTTCAAGTTTTTCTGAAGCTTTCTTTACTGCTACACCCTTCTGTATGGTTCCATGTTTTAAACTAAATGACCACATTTTAGACTTTCGACCTGAAGGTGGAATATACAATAAGGTGCTTTCTTTATGGTCTAATGAGGTTAGTGTAGATATTGAAAAACAAATAGTAAATTGGAATAAAGAAAAAGATTATTCTGGAAATAACTCAACCCCCTATAAGTTTAAAAACTAACTTTTTACATTTTTAAATCTTAAACTACAAACAAAAATGATTACTAGAAAAGGTTCAATTAAAACTCTAGTTCTTGAATTCCCAAATGGTAATATTGATGAGACCACTATATATCCAACCGTTATTAGCAAAAGGCTCAATAAAAAATCACTTTTATTTTTACTAAGAACCATCCTCAATAATGAAAAATTGATTAATGATACATAAATTAGTGAAAATAATCTAATAGATAAATATACGTAATTGTTATCACTAATACTTTCCCAATTTGATCCCCTAATTCCGAACATATTCCATACAGTACTTCTTGATATTGAAAGTAACTTACAGTGAACATTTTTAAAAAATCCAATTTTGGAGTCTAGTTTTAATTTATTTATCAAAATTTTAGAATCACTTTGCTTAGATAAGTTATTTTCTAATAGCCAGTTTTCAAAAACATACCCCGGTTCTGAAACTTCTAACTCATTAAAATCATAATTTTTGCAAATATTATTACTTGCTGTATTGAACCATTGCATGTGGAATGAACTGCTAGTTGAGTAAAAACTAGTTTCATACTGTATATAATTATTCACATAAACAGAACCAATTAAAATTACAGGAAATAAAGCAATTTTAAAATAGTTAGTCAGTTTTTTATTTCTTCTAAGAATTAAAAGTATTAAATAAAAAAACACCACATAAAGGCCTAAGGGTTTAATTATTCCAAGCAAACCTACCGAAAGACCACTAAATGTATATTTTTTTTCATCAAAAAAATAAAAAGATGTAAACAATAATGTTGTCGATATACTTTCTGTCATGATTTGTGTAGAGCTAATTAGAGAATTTGGATTAATTAAAAATATTATGCAACCAATGCAGGCAATAGTTGAATCATAATATTTGAATAAAATTTTATAAATTAAGTATAGAGTCAGTAAGTCTGCAATAAAATTTACAAAAATTAATAGGTTAACATCAAAGATTTTATGAAATATATTTATAAGTAGTGGGTAACCAGGCATTCTAAATGTACTTAGCCAATAATCGTTAAGATTATCATTTAAAAAGTAATATGAAATATTACTGGAAAGCTCTAAATAGTGATCTGAGTCTTTAGTAAGATATATTTTTTCTAATTTAGAAGCATAGATTAGAAATAAAAATCTAGAAAAAATCAGAAATGATATAGAAGTTTTTGTAATTTTTTCCATCTAGTAAGTATAAATTTATACATAAAAATTCTCCTATAAAAATGAATACAATATAAGTAAACAACCTTATAGTTTTACGGTTTTAGTACTAGAATTACCAAAATAATGAACAAAATTTTAAAAATTGCGATTATTGTTGATGATTTGTTTATTTCTGACTACATTGCTGATTTAATTACCTGGTCAGAAAATATTGATTGTATTGATATCTCAAACTTCGTATATCTAGTTAATGATAAAGAAGATAGATTACCAAAGAAATCCAGACTGCAAAAGATACTCTCTATGGATTTTTGGAAACAATATCCAAGAAGAAGACTTAAAAATTTTATTGTTTCACTTGAAAAAAAGAGAAATTTAAAAAATAATAAAATTCATCAAAATTCAGTTGATAAACATAATTTATACAATTTTGGATTGAAAAAGATAGAAGTACATCAGGAACCAACAAAATCTAAAGTGTCATTTAGAGCTACCCAAAAATCTTTAGATCTTTTAAAGAAGGAACAATTTGATCTTTTTATTCGATTTAATAAAAAAATAATAAGAGGCGATCTTTTGACGGTTTCAAATTTTGGCATTCTTTCAATGCATCATGGAAGCGATCTTAACTATAGAGGTGGCCCATCAGGTTTTTGGGAGGTTTATAATAGTGATAATAAGTCTGGATATATTATCCAACAACTTACTGAAGAGCTAGATAATGGAAATATATTATTTAGAGGTTTTATCCCAACTCAAAAATCTTGGCTATTAAATAAGTCAGAATTAAATATAAGATCTTTTTTCTATCTTAAAAAAATAATTTTTGAGATAAGCAAAGCGCACGAACTTCCTAATTTTTTGGTCAATGTTCCATATTCAAAGAGTTTGAATAAAGATCCAACAATTTTTGTGATGATCAAGTATTTATTTAAAAAACTTAAAAACAAACAAGACTCAAAAAAATTTAAAAATGCTGATAATAGATATCTAGTTGGTTATCAGGAGGGAGAGTGGGGAAGCTTGAACTATCGAAATGCTAATTTTATCAAGAATCCAGATAACAAATTTTTAGCTGATCCATTTATAATTTCAAAAAATCATAAAAACTATTGTTTTTTAGAATCGTACGATTACTTTTTGGATAAAGGAACCATAGATGTTTATGAACTCACGAGCGGTAATAGTGAATTTTTAGGCACTGCCATTGAAGAAGAGTTTCATTTGTCATTCCCATATTTGCTTGAGACAGAAAACGAAATATATTTAATTCCTGAAAGTTCAAAAAATAGGGATATAAGAATATATAAGTCAATTGACTTTCCACTAAAGTGGAAATTGGAAAACGTAATAATAGATGATATCGATGCTTCGGATTCTATAATTTTTCACCGAGATAATTTATGGTGGCTACTAACCAATGTTGATGAACTAGGTTTAGGAGATCATAATTATCAAATGAATATTTACTATTCTGATAATTTATTATCACAAGATTGGAAACCACATAATTTAAATCCGATTATATTAAATCCCTCCTATGGACGTAATGGAGGTTTTTTAAAAAAAGGCGATAACTTGTATAGGGTTGCACAAAAATATGGCTTCAATCAAAAGTATGGCGAAGGAATTTCAATTAGAAAAATTCAAGAGATAACAAAAAATTCTTATGTGGAGGAAGAAATTGCTTCATATGTTGATTTTTATGATGACAGTATTCTTGGAACTCATCATTTGTCATCAAATAATATTTTTACAGTATTTGATATCTGGAAAAGTCCATAAATCAGTGAATATTGTAGTAAGTATATTTCTATACTGAATTAGGGGGTATTATTTCTTATTTAAGTAGAGCTATTATTTTTGAAAAAGAATTATTAAATAGTTTTGGAGTAAACAATATTAATTTAATTGATGTTGGTTCTTCATTTAACCTTTTTGAGCCATTTAACCATATTGAATATAGTTGGAGGAAAGATTTAAAAATCTTATGTTTTGAACCAAATGAAGAAACTGACATAGTATCTTCAAAAGCAACAAGAATAAATATTAACAATGCCTTATGGAGCAATGAGCAAAAAATTAATTTCCATATTGCTAAAGAAAAAAGTAAGTCATCTGTTCACCCTCCTAATATTGAACTAATCAAAAAATTTAGTGATGAAAATTGGATTGAACGTGTGACAGATAAAACTGTTGAAATTGATGCCGTGACTTTAGATAGTGTTATAAATCAATATAAATTTGAAGCGGATTTTATCAAAATTGACACACAGGGCTCGGAGTATGAGATCTTAGAAGGAGCCAAGAAATCAATATCCAAAGGTATTTTTGGAGCTTTACTTGAAACATGGTCATATCCATTTCACCAGGATCAAAAACTTATTTATGATGTTATGAAAATTATGGATGATAATGGATATTTTCTTGTTGATTTGAATAAAGGTGGTTACTATCGTCGAAAAACAGTTCAAAATTCTACTTTATTTCTTGGTCAGATAGGTCAACTTGACCTACTCTACTTTGAAACTTTTGAAAAATTTACGTCTACTGATAAATCGAATGAAAAGATAGTTAAGGCTGCATGTCTAGCTGACTTATATGGAATGACTGATTATTCAGTTGAGTTACTAAATCATTACGGTAATTTTACTGAGCTAATTGAACAAATTTTAAAAAAAAGAAAAACACTCATAAAAAATGTTGAAAATCAATGGAGAGTTGAAAAGATAAAAAATCTTTTAAAATTTCAACCAAGAACTCCACCACTTCATTGATTTTACAATTTTTGGTTCATTTCAATTTCAAATTAGCATCTATTTGTGGCATTCGTTGCAAGTTCAACATATGTAGTTGTGTTCGATAGAGACTCTTCACCTAACTCTATATAGTAAGGATCAACTGTTTCCAATCCTTGAACTTACATTTTTATTTGAAAAAAACACCTTCAGAATTGGCTAAGGAATCTAAATTTCCAGCTATTCTGTAATTTTTTGGTATTTAATTTATTTCTGTACACAAATATACACCCATGGCTTCAGACTGTCGTCATTGTTTCTTGCTTTGCCATTTATTTTATAAGTTGTTGCACCTAAGCTTTTAAATAAGTTTTCTAATCCAATAGCACTAATAGCAATTGGGTCAGTTTCAGATACTGATTTAAAATTTTTAGGATCATGTGACGCTGAATGATTTAAAATCAAAATGCCATCGGTTTTTAAATGTGATAACCAATTTTTAAACATACTATTAGGATTGAATGAATGGTCCCAAGAATTACTATATATAAAATCAAACGTATTTTTCCACTCCAATTTATCACAATTCATATCGAAATTAATAGTGTTAGGATATTTTTCAAGATTTGGACCGATGTCAGTTCCAAATACATATGAATCATGGTTTAAAAATTTATTAAACCACTCTTGTTCTTTTCCTGTTCTAGTACCGTGACAAACACCACTCAATTTTCAATGAAAGCTATGTTTCCATAAATTTTTTAAATAATTTTTATGATATCGATTTTATTACATGGGATAATATTCCCAATATGGAGGCAGAGCAAATACCAAACTTTTATAAAGATTATGACTTCGTTATATTTGAATCTTCTATTGATTCTTTTTTTGAAAGTAGAATATTAAAATTTTCAAACTAAAAATTTTGAACAAAAGTGCAGTTATGTGGGCAGTTTTGATTAGTTTATTTGTGAAGACCAATATAGCCTATGTTTATTGTGGCCAGAGGCAGAATCGAACTGCCGACCCCTTGTTTTTCAGACAAGTGCTCTACCGACTGAGCTATCTGGCCAGTTAGATTATTATATTACAAACAAAATAAAGAAGTAATAGAAAATTTTTCTTATTTTGTGAGGTAATCTATTTTTGTGAATAAAAAAATTACCATAATTTTAAATTCTCTAAAATTTCAATCATTCAGTTTTTTAAAATATGTTTTTTTTAAGAAAAAAAGAAAACGTATTAAAAGACATGCCACAGATTATTTTTATAATTTACCATGTATAGATTTTGATAATTGGGCTAAAGAAATAGATATAAATTTATTTAATGAGATGCAAAAATTCCAAGTACATTTTCAAGAGTATGAAACAAATTTTAATTTTACCTATTTAGGAGGAGCTCGTGGACTTAATCAGTACGGCGCACTTTATTTCTTAACAAGGTTGATAAAACCCCAAAACACTTTAGAAACGGGAGTTGCAAATGGCTTCTCATCCTATAGTTTTCTGAGTGCTATTGAAAAAAATAATTTTGGAAGATTAATTAGTAATGATTTGCCGCCATTGGACATAGAAAAGAAAAATTGGAAATATATTGGCCAGATGGTTCCCAAAAAATTTCACAATATTTGGACATTGCATCTAGGCAGTGATCGAAAAAATTTGAATTCAATTTGTAAAGAAAACACATTTGACTTGGCACATTTTGATAGCGATAAACTATCTTCGGGAAAAATGTACTGTATCAATACGCTATTGAAGTACAACAAAACGTCACCTATTATTCTAATTGACAATTGTGCAGATGACTTTTTTTGGAAAAACTTAATAATAAAATCATATAAAAAAGTTGTTTTTGATCAAAACACTAAAAGATTTGGAATCTTAATTCATAAAGATGACATTACAAATTTTCAACTGTAGATAGCGGGGACGACGGGATTCGAACCCGCGACCTCCTGCGTGACAGGCAGGCGTGAACTCCAGACTTCACCACGCCCCCGAAAAATTTATTCCACTTAATACTAATAGTTATTAACTATATTTAATTTATTAAAAAAATAATTTTACAAAACTGATTTTTTAATTGTTATGTACATAAGTAATCTATTTACAATTAATAGATATGGATACACAATAAAGAGGGTTATTAATACTTTCAAACTAAATCTTTATATAGAAAAATTTATAAGATTAATATTTCTCAACTAGTATCTTTATTATTATTTATAAGATTTCCTAATATTCCAACAAAGATTGTCTGAATACCAAACAGAAATAAAAGGCTAATTAGATTATCATTTTGAATAAATTTTTCATTTATGCCAGCATTAAAAAGATAAATTTGATATGAACTTATAAGAATTGAGATAAACATAAGTAAACTGCCTAATTTACCAAATGTAGAAAGTGGTTTTAATGAGGAGTAAATTATGAAAATTTGCCAAAACACTTTAAATGGATACTTTAAACTAACAAAACTGCTTCCATGAATTCTTTTGTTAAAAGTAATGGGTACCTGTTTAAATTTGTAACCTAATATAGAAGCCTCAATTAACACTTGTTGTGTGTAGTTATAATTACCTAGCATTCTAATTTTTCTTGCAAGATCTATTTTCATAGCAATGAATCCAGGTTGTGAATCTGTAATTTTATAACCCGTTAACCATTTTGTAAGTGAACTAAAAAATTTGTTACCCACTTTTCTAATAAATTCCATTTTGTATTTTATTTCTCCATTAAATCTATCGCCATAAACTAAATCTACTTCTTCATTTATTTCATTTAGAAGTAGGTCAATTTCTTCAAGATTATGTTGGAGGTCTGCGTCAACTTTAACAACATAATCTACCTCCAGTTTTCTTGCCTCATCGATACCGCTTTTTACCGCACTGGCTAGTCCCAAGTTTTTTTTATGACTTATTAAGAGATGATTAAGATTTGCTGTTTTAAGAATTTCGAGAGAATTATCTTGTGATCCATCATTAACAAATATAAATATAAATTCGGGCCGTACAATTTTTTCAATATTTTTAAACAAAATTGGTAAACTTTTCGCTTCATTAAACATAGGTATAATAATTGCAGTTTTTTTCATACTTCCTCTTTATCAATATTAGCTAGAAAAAGTACTGCTGGAATTAATAAATGTGTTGCATATCTTGGTATAAAGTGAGTAAAAAAAGCAAAAAATCCCCAAAGAGTGATTAAAAACAAAGAAGACAACGAGACTTTTTTATTTAGTAAATTACTTAAAGATTTTAGTAATGCATATGGAATAAAAAACAGTCTTAAAAATGATAATACTTCTTTTACAAATAAAGAAATATTTTCAGGTAATGAGTAAAACTCGGTAAATTCAAAATTTATAGAAGGAAATATCCCCCTATACCCAAACACCGTGCTCAACAACAAATGTTGAGAAAAGTTTTCTTTAATCAAATCAGTCGAAACAGTATTTAGAATCTTTTGCTGTTCAGTATATGTTTTAGACTCAAAACTTACTATTTCTAATCTACTTCCTACAGCACCAGTCAAATTTTTGGCCATTTTATACGAAGAGTTTGAGTTTGACCTGTCGTAAAGTATATCAGATCCAGAATCTATAACATAGCTCCAGAGGCTACCTTGTATTGAACCAAAAATAAATGGTTTAGCCGGTGTATAGAATATATAGCCAGCGAGTATTTGTTCAAAACTATTTGTACTGTATTCCGCTCTAATTGATAAAACTTCTGCTGCACGTCCAGTAATTGAAAATTCATTAATAGTTAAATAATTTCTAGTCATCCACATTAATGATGGAAGTAGCAAAACAAGCATGACAGCAAACCATTTTTTTAAAGATTCTTTTTTATGAAAAAAATATATCGTAAACACAAACGGTAGTAAATATAAAAATACAGCGTTGCTCAATGGCAAAATACTAAAAATAAATAAACTCCAATTTTTTTGTTTGTAATAGTTATGAATACTTGTAGTTAATAAGAAAACAGTAATCAAGTCTTTGTATTCAATGGGAAGCATTAATAATAATGTGATTGATAATAAAATACTAAAAAATGTGGAAAAACGGCGATTTAAATTTTTAAAGATCAAAATAACAATAGAAATTTTTAATAAATAAGCCAGAAATACCAAAAGTTCTACTTCTTCATCGAAAGCGTCACAACGAACGGATAAACAATTTTCTATAGGAATATTATTTGAAAAGTTTTGAACTCTCATTATTGAGGCAATTATAAAAGGATAAACCGGCTCACCCCTTCTGTAGCCAAGTTCTAATTTTGAATTTTCATCGATGTTGCTATTGATAACTTCTCTTTTGTATTCTCCTGAATTAAAAATTCCATAACCAATTTCCCAGTATTGGATTTCATCACCTTCATTAGGAATTGACGCTAAGTCACTTTGGTAATTTGGAATTAGAAACAGTATTGAAACAAAAATTATAAATACTAGTTGCTTCAATTCATTTCCTTTGAAAATAAAATAATTCTAATTAGGTGGACAATAATACTAATAAAAATTGTTGAAAGTACCACATACGGAAAGTACTGGCTAATTAAAGAAAAAATAAAATAATCAATTAAAAACAAAATAATATTTAGTCTTAAAAATAAAAAAAATGATGAGCTATTAATACTTCTTTTAAGCGTAAACTTACAATGCAAAAAGTAACTCTGAAAATAAATATATATTAAAATCAATCCATAAAATAATTTGTTACTTTGATTAAAAAAATCAAAAATTAAAAAAACTAATACATTCTTTATTAAATAGTTGAATCCAGATACTGTCGTAATTTTGATTGATCTATTAATCATAATTCTTTGTGGGTCGGGTGGGAATCGAACCCACGACCTTGAGCTTAAAAGGCTCCTGCTCTACCGATTGAGCTACCGACCCAATATATTACAAATTGATGGTACACGAAAAATAAAAATAAATTAAATAAACTTACTCTTCCTCTTTATTTAAAAGATCTCCAACTTTATTTTTTCCATCTTCAATGAGTTCATTTAACTCATTACTTATTTTTTTTATAATTTCTTTAGTTTCTGATCTAATCTCTTCATCTTTAACAGTCTCATCTACAGCTGTTATTAGATTTTTAAGTATCTCTTTACTGTTTTCTAAAGTTAACTGAAAAGAGTCTTTAAGATCGTCAATTGAATTTTCACTTACTACCTTATCTTTTATTTTCTTTTTAATTTCTGATACATCATTAGATATCTCATCCCATGAATTATTTTGTTGGTTATCCATTATTTAATAATATCTATATGGTTAAAATTTTGCTTTATCTTTAAAAAGAAGATTTGGATTCTTATTTATCCTCTGTTTTGCCCATCTAGCTGGTGCGATTAATCTAAAAAAAGGTGGCAAAAACGGTCTTGTATATTTTAAAAATGCAAGATTAAAACCAAGAATGAATGATTTTAATTTACTGTCTTTAACACTATAAAGTTCTTTAAATTCACTTGGGAGTGTATTGAAGGCTGTAAAAGCAATAAAAGGCCATATTGGTTTAATATGAGTTGGCACTGGACCTCCTGCAATAATTTCCTGAACATCTTTTGCTACATCGGTATAAATCAAATAGTTCCTAGTTTTAGACTTTTCAATAACCCAATTTTTTAAACCTTCATGAGTTTGTGGCATTTCTTTAATATTCACTAAAACTAAATCTGCAGAAAGCATATTTTCTTTGTGGTACTGATTTTTCTCTTCTTCAGTAAGCTTTTTTACTGTTTTTTCATAAAAATAAATTGAAGAAATCTGTAAACAAGCATGAACCCAAAGTAACTGTTCATGATCTAAGGCATCATATATATCGCCAGTAATTTCATCAGTACCTTTAATGACTTCATGTAATTTATTTATTCTATGAGCACTCTCATCCGCTTCTTTTTTGGTGCCAAAAGTAACAGAGTTTTGTAATGATAGGGTTCTAATTAATCTTTTCCATGGATCTCTTTGGTAAAAAGATGTTTGCCTAGCACCAGCCGCAATTAGTGGATGAGCAGCGTGCATTAAAAGTGCTCGCGCACCTCCAAAAAGTACTGTAATTTCTTTATTAACCTTCCACATCATTGAGTTTGGGCCAAAATATCCTGGATCACCATTCATATCTTTAAATTTTAGGCTACTTTATAGTTAATATTGAATTAGAAAACCATGGAATTAAATTATATAACTTATCAAGGTATTCCTAGTAATACTGCTCATGGAATACATACCTTTTCTTTAATTAAATACTTTGTAAAGAATGGATTAGATATAAAACTTGTATTTCCATTACGAGATAAGGGTGCAACTACTGAATTAACCAAGTTACAAAATCATTATGAAATCAATGAAAATTTTAAGATTGAAGCAACAAAACATTATCTTCCGTTTGGTCGAACAAAATTTCTTAAGAAATATACATATTTATTCAGTCATATTTTATGGTCTTTTTATATTTCAAAAAAATACAAAAAAAACAGTAAAGATTTAGTTTTTACTTTGTCAGATTGGGTTTTCTATTTCTTGTCAAAAAAAAATATTAATGTAACTTACGAATGTCACGACTTAACCGTTATTAGAAAAAAATTAATTAAGAAAGCCTTACTTTTCCCCAATTCAAAAATAATTTGCATTAATAAATTTGTCAAAGAGGACCTAGGTCTTGAAGAAAGTAAAAATGTTGTTGTATTGGAAAATGGATTTGATCATGAAGTATTTTCTCAAAAAATAAAAAAAGAATCTCCAATTAGGGTTTTGTTTGCAGGAAACTTAGAAAGATTCGGTAAAACAAGGGGTATTGAGCAAATTATCAAATATTTTTTAAAAACTAATTTTTCAAAAAAAGTCCAGCTTCATATCTTTGGAGGTCCTACATCACTAGTAGAAAATTTAAGACATAAATACAATCATGAGAGTTTATTTATTCATGGACATATAAAGAGATCAGAACTATCCAAAGAAATGGCAATATCTCATATTGGAGTGCTCACTAATATTGAAAGTACCCATTCACAAAGACATACTTCTCCACTTAAATTTTATGAGTACATTGGCTCGGGATTAAAGGTACTAGCTACAGATGCTTTAACACATAAATCTCTTCCGTATCAAGATTCAGTTTATTTCTTTGATTTAAATAATTTTGAAAGTTTTAAAAATTCAATTAGTTTAGCGATTGATAATATAACAAAAAACGAATCTTTAAATTATGAGAAGTCAACAATTGACTTTAGAGTTAAAGCGATTATAAAGTTTATCTCTGCGCGCCCGGAAGGACTCGAACCCTCAACCCCCTGATCCGAAGTCAGGTGCTCTATCCAATTGAGCTACGGACGCAAAAATCTAATAATTTTTTGTTTCTATATTCCCAAGAGTAGTTGGGTATATTCCTCTTAGAGTTTTCTATAAGTTGTTCTCTAATCTTTTTATTCTCTAGAAGATATTTTATTTTTAATTTAAAGTCTTCGTAGTCATCATGTTTGAAATACTCAATACCTAAACCAGAATCTTTTAGTTCTAGATTGCTTTTTATGTCTGAAGCAATAACTACAGTACCACTTGCTGCGTATTCAAAAATTTTTAGTGGAGAAGCATAGTTTGACATGTGATAGTCATCTGGGTATGGAACTATTCCAATATCAAGGCTTTTCATATAATCAGGAACTTCATATTTTGGTATTTTGTACAAATGGTCAAATTCGGTTTCATTATCTTGAAAATCTTCAATAATTTCATCAATTTTTTTACTAGGACCACCAATTAAAGTTAATTTAAAATCAAAATCTGTGGAAAGTTTTTTCAATTCGTTAAATGCTTTTCTTACTCCTTTGTCCTTACCATATGTTTCTAGCATTCCAATGTATCCAATGTTTAATTTATTTGTTTTTTTTCTTGAACTTTCTTCTTTGTAGTCATTGATACTCACACCATTAGTTAAATATATTGTTTTCTCAGGTGAAAGCTTGTAAAGCTCTTTGAATGAAGTTTGTGAAGTACCAACAAAAATTACATTCTTATACTTAGAGAGTTTATTAATAACATATTTTTGAATATATTTTCCTGCTCCATGCTTTTCGTATATAAGCGTAGCTTTTGAAGACACCTGCCTAAGTAATATATTTGGGTTAGTTGACCATAGGTAATCTTCCATGCTTATGTAGGAATTTAAATTTTTAGACCATAAATTGGCACCCAGATTCCAAATAATTTTTGTTATAAAACTCGGAAGAATTTTATAAAATCTATATTTAGTAAAATCATAGTTTTCGACTTCTATGAAGTTTATTCTTGAATTTTTGTAATACTGTGCAGGAGATATTTCTATTGTCTTATCGTTGTTTGTTTTTGAGTAGTAAACAGTTACAGTAGTTTTATTGTCTATAAACCCGTTAGCAATATCAATAATATGCGAACCGTATGCTTTTTCAGTTGGAAACCTTCCGTAAACTAACAGACCTATTTTTTTCATTACATGATTAATACTAATTAATTCAATTAATTTAATAAGTTATTTATTTCCTAATTACAATATATATAGTGAAAGCGTTAATTACAGGAATAACAGGTCAAGATGGAGCCTACTTGGCCGAACTTTTACTTGAAAAAGATTACGAAGTTCACGGCACTGTAAGACGCTCATCATCCATAAATACAGAGAGAATAGATGGTTTAATTTCTAAATATTCTAATGATCATCAACTGAATCTTCACTATTCAGATCTTCTAGATTCCTCTTCAATAACCAACCTACTTAATAATATTGTTCCAGATGAGGTATACAATTTAGCTGCCCAATCGCATGTTTCGGTGTCATTTTCGAACCCAATATTCACAACCCAAATCGGTACTCTTGGATCTATTTCAATACTTGAGGGTATTAGGCACCTTGATAAAGATGTAAAATTTTATCAAGCTTCCTCATCTGAAATGTTCGGAGGGACTAGTAAAGAAAGCTTAAATGAAAAATCTTTGTTTGATGCTAAAAGCCCCTACGGAGCTTCAAAAGTTTTTGCTCATGAAATTACAAAAATATACAGGGAATCTTATGACTTGTTCGGAGTAAATGGAATTCTATTTAATCATGAATCACCACTAAGGGGTGAAACCTTTGTCACTAGAAAAATTAGTAAAGCTGTAGGGAGAATATCTGTAGGAGTTCAAGAAAGATTGACTTTAGGAAATCTTGATGCAAGTAGAGACTGGGGATATGCCAAAGATTATGTTGAAGGTATGTGGAGAATGATGCAACATACAACTGCAGAAGACTGGGTTCTAGCCACAGGGATAACAAAAACAGTTAAAGAATTTGCTGAAGCAGCTTTTAATTTTGTTGGTTTAAATTGGGAGGATTATGTAGATGTTTCTGAAAAATACTTTAGACCAAACGAGGTTGAGTATTTGATGGGTGATGCAACAAAAGCCAAGAAAATACTTGGGTGGAAACCTACAGTTGATTTTAAAGAACTCGTAAAGGTTATGGTTGAACATGATATTATAGAAGCCAAAAAAGATTTAGCTTTATTAAAGGACAATTTAATATTTCCAACCTGGGAACATCCAAAAGAACTGTAACTCATGAAAGTATTATTAGTTGGTTCCGAAGGCTTTCTTGGAGGATGGGTAAAAAAATTATTACTCAAAGATAATGAACATGAATTAGTTGAAATCCGTGGAAAAAACGACTTAGATATAACAAATATAGAGAAACTTGATAAATTTTTCATAAATCACAAACCACAAGCAGTTATAAACTGTGCTGCTTTTGTTGGAGGTATCTCCTATGGCTACAAATTTCCGGCAAAAATGCTGTATGAAAATTCAAAAATGGCTTTAAATCTTTATCAAATTTCTAATTCGAACAAAGTTTCAGTACTAGTAAACCCAATTTCAAACTGCGCCTACCCAGGACATTTAAATACATATAAAGAAGATAATTTCTTTGACGGGCCTCCACATGAATCAGTTTATAACTACGCAATGTCAAAAAGAATGTGTGTAGATTTAGGTAACAGTTTTTTCAACGAATATAACTTTACTTCTGCAAATGTCATATTGTCGAACATGTATGGTCCCGAAGATCATTTTGATATTGAGCGATCTCATGCATTAGGTGCCCTAGTTAAAAAAATATCTGATGCAAAAATGAATAATGAAAGCAGTGTAGAAATTTGGGGTACAGGAAATCCAATAAGAGAATGGTTATATGTTCATGATGGTGCAAGAGCTTTGCTGAAATCTTTAAACCTAAAGAGCGGCCACTATTTTTTTAACATTGGAGTAAAAAAAGGAATATCAATTATTGATTTAGCAAATATTATTAAAGAAAAGGTTGGGTGGAAAGGAAAATTTTCATTCAATTTGGATAAACCTGATGGAGTTCTCGAAAAAAAAGTTGATGGTATAAAGGGTTCTCAACTTTTAGAATGGGAACCAGAGTTTGAATTAGAATACGGAATAGAAAAAACTATAAATTGGTATAAAGAAACACATGGAAGATAAAAATATAAAACATATCACCCTAAATGGTGAAATATATGCTTCAATTTTTGACATAAGAAATATTCCAGAAGGTCTCGATTTTTTAACTAATGACAAATCTTTCATTCAAGTAGGCACTTGGAATTACAAAAAAGATAAGATTTTAGATGCGCATTTTCATAATTACTTTGAAAGAAGCTCATACAGAACACAAGAAGTTGTATATGTCTTACAAGGAAAGATTAAATGTAATCTATACGAAGAGGATACGTCTTATATTGATTCTGCAATTGTAGAAGCAGGAATGATGATTGTTCAATATCAAGGGGTTCACGAATATGAAATGATAGAAGATTCAAAAGTTTTAGAAGTTAAAAATGGACCTTATCATGGACCAGACAAAGATCGAACACGAGTAAATGTTAGAAAAAATTAATCAAGTAGAACCAAATATTTCTGGAGACGACATTCAGAGAGTGAATGATTATATGTCTAGTGGTGCATGGATAACTGAGCATGCACTAACTAAAGAATTAGAAGAGAAGATAGCCGATTTTGTTGGTCGAAAATATGCAGTTGCAGTACCTAATGGCACCATTGCTATCTACTTGTCATTGCTTGCTGCGGGACTTACTGAAGGTAAGCGAGTTGCAGTTCCGAATATAACTATGATTGCAACAATTAATGCAATACTTTGGGCAGGAGCTGAGCCAGTAATAATAGATCTTAATGAGCGCTTATGTATGTCTCTCAAGTCATTACAAACAGTGGACAAGCTTGATGGAGTTATATATGTACCATTAAATGGTAGAACAGAAGACGGTATAGCAATAGAAAACTATTGTAATGATAAAAATATTATCTTAATCGAAGATTCTGCTCACTCTCTTGGTTCACGGTATCAAGATAAGATGTGTGGTTCACTCGGAAGTATAAGTGTATTTTCATTTACACCTCATAAAATAATCACAATGGGCCAAGGGGGTCTAGTCTTAACTGATGATGATAGTCTTTATGAGTATCTTTTAGATTTAAAAACGTTTAATAGATCAAAAGATAGAAGTGACTGGCATGACGGATTTGGACTTAATTTTAAAATAACCGATTTACAATCTGCGCTGGGTCTTTCACAATTTGAAAAAATTAATGAATTTGTAAAAGTAAAAAGAGAAATGTTTCAAATTTATAAAAGTAGTATTGAAAATTATAATTTTATTAATTTTTTTGAATACGAAACTCCTTGGTTTGTAGATTTAATTTGCAAATCAGAAACAGAAAGAAATGATTTAAAACTTTCTCTTGAAGATAATAATATTTTAACCAGAGAATCCTATCCAGCTTTAAGTAAGCAAAGTTTTTTACAGAGTGTTGAGAAAACGAATCTAGAATTTTCTGAAAATGTTTCTGATAACATCCTCTGGTTACCGTCTTCTACTAATTTAACAAAAGATCAAATAAATGAAATCGTTGATCAAATTTCAACTTTATGGACAACAAAGTATTTATAAAATAATGAAAACACAAGACACTGAATTACATGATGTTTCCTTAATTATTGCAACATACAATGAAGAGGAATCCCTTGGTTATGTTCTTGATGAAATAAAAGACTTTAACATAGGAGAAATTATTATTATCGACAAAAATTCAACAGATAATACTAAACATATTGCAGAAAAATACGATGTAAAATTTATCACTCAGTCACAAGAAGGTTGGGGAGGTGCTGTTAAAGAAGCCATAGGCCTGTCTTCTAAAGAATATATAACATATATGGATGGAGATGGTTCATACAATCCAAAAGCTTTACATGAAATGAAAAGTCTTATAAAAGACC
Organism: Acidimicrobiaceae bacterium; assembly: GCA_028344675.1. Classification (GTDB taxonomy): domain Bacteria; phylum Actinomycetota; class Acidimicrobiia; order Actinomarinales; family Actinomarinaceae; genus Actinomarina. The sequence goes on from JAOMBT010000002.1 coordinate 32,588, forward strand.
AAGATGCGGTTTTTTGTTCAAGATATAAAGATGGTGCAAAGAGTCCTGATGATACATTTATTAGAGCAATTGGAAATAAACTTTTTACAAATTTTGTTAGATTTAGATTTGGTTGTGAAATTACAGATTCTCTTTTCTTTTACCCGATGTTTAATAGAGATATTTTAAAAAAAGTTAATCTTCAATCTGACGACTTCACACTGTGTTTGGAACTTCCTGTAAAAGTTCATCAAAATAAATTGAAATATACTGAAATTCTCAGCGAAGAAAGAGAAAGATATGCTGGTAAAACAAAAGTCAATGCTTTAATTGACGGTTCTAAAATACTGAAAGGAATCTTTTCAATAACAAGATAGTATGAAATTACATTTAGGTTGCGGTAAAAGGTATATAGAAGGCTTTACACATATTGATGTAGTCAAATACGATCATATAGATTTTGAAATACCGGTTGATAAGTTAGATATATTTTCCAACAACTCTATAGATGAAATTTACGCATCTCATGTTATTGAGTACTTTGATAGAGATAAAGTAAAGAATGTACTGGAAGAATGGTATAGGGTACTAAAACCAGGAGGACTTTTAAGGCTTGCAGTTCCTAATTTTAATTCATTGATTAAAGTCTATGAAAAATCAAATGATTTGAATAAAATACTTGGACCTCTATACGGTAAGTGGGATATTGGTGATGAGAGTATTTATCATAGAACTGTTTATGACAAACAAAGCTTAACGGATGTACTGCTAGAAGCTAAATTTTATAATGTTATAGAGTGGGACTGGTCAATAGTTTTCAAAGATTTAGTTAATTATGATGATCATTCTCAGGCATATTTTCCACATATGGATAAATCAAATGGGATACATATTAGTTTGAATTTGGAATGTACTAAGTGAAGTCGAAACAAGATAAGAAACATTTTTATCTTGTTTCAATAATACATCTAATAATTTTTGTTCCTTTTGTTATACAAAAAACAATTGGTCCAGATTGGGATTCATACGCATTAATTGGGACTATTACAAACTTGTACAAAGATTCTCTGTACTTGCCTTCTAGGCCGCCAGGTTTTCCTGTTTATGAATTTTTCTTAACAGGTCTTTACTCAATTTCAAATATTATAAATATAGAATTTGAAGTCGTTTTTATTTTAAGTCAGTATCTATTTGTTCTTGCTAACAACTATTTGATTTATAAATTTTTCCTAAAATTAGATTATAAAAATTATTTACTTTATTACGTAGCCGTTTTATCACCTATATATTTAATTAGCGGCTTATCTATTATTGATTATCATGCAGGTTTATTGTTTGGGTTCTTAGGAATATTTTTAGCGCTCTACAAACCTCATTCAATATATTTTGTTTCTGTATTCTTAGCTATCTCTTCTGGTATTAGATTATCTAATCTTTTATTTTTTATTGTTGTTGTAGGTATATTGCTTGGAAATAAAATTGAATTTAGAAGAATTGCTTACTTTTCCGCTGTCACTTTATTTTTATCTTTAGTAATTTACATTCCAGGATATATAAATTTATGGGATTCATCTCTTTCAGGCAAGTTAACAAATTATTTTGATATCGTATGTGTTTTGAACTTGACCAACATAGACCATTCACTACTTGATCGTTTAGGAAGGTTTGTTTTGAAACAGTTAGATTTTTTAGGCATTGTAGGTTCTATTATTGTACTAATCTGCCTAACTAAGATTCGAAAAGAGAATATATACAATAATTATTATTTCTTTATGATTTTTATTCTTTTTCAAATAAGTTTTTTAAGACTACCCACTGAAGAGGGCCATTTATTACCAGCTTTTATAGCATTCATTTTTATATTAAATTCTTTGAAAATTAAAAATATGTTCTTAATGATTATTCTCATCTCTACATTATTAAGCAACTTCCTATTTATAAGCATTTATGATGTAGATACCCCAGATCAAGCTACTGAAATCTATTTTAATTTTGAATTAGAGCAAGGCCTACTTTTTAAAGACTTTGAAGCTAGAGAAAATATAGGTAAAGATAAAAAATATCATTATGAAAATTCTTATTACTCAATTAAAGATGTTTGGAAAGACGGGTGTCCTAATTAATTAAGAATTAGTTTGTATTGAAAAGTATTGAAATAAAATTTTGTAGAAGTACAAAATTTTTAATCCTTGAAGTTAATTTATATCCACCATCAACTTTTTCTATATATCCTGTGTAGAGCTGCTCTTCAATTCTCTTGTCTAAAAAAGTATCATTATTTGTAATTTTTTTTATTTCATTTCTTAGTTCATCCTTTGTTATTACGGTATCCACTACTTCTTGCGTAAGATTATTAAGTAAACTTACAGATACAGACCTCTCATAACTAACAGGGAATAAAACAAAAAAACCAAAATTCATAGAGAAAACCATAACTATAATCATTAATGTATTGACTGCCTTTTTTCTTAACAAATAATAATTAAATAATGACGAAATAAGTAACAAATAAATTCCATCGAAGAAATAAATATTTGTAAATTTCAAGAAATCAAATTGAAGTAAAATGATAAAAAGAACGGTTGTGAAAGTGAATATTTTTATAAAATTTTTCAATTGAAAACCTTTACTTTTTTTAGTAATTTTCTAATTTGTTCATCATTGTAAAGATTATTTAAAGATAAAAAGCAAAGACCTATAATAATGTGTCTTGGATAGAAAAGTTCTGGATCATAAATTAGAAATGGGATAAGATTCAATAAACCTAGAATATAGAAATCATTTTTTTGAAAAGTTCTACTCTTGAGTATTGATATTAAAAAATTTAAATTAGATAATAGAAAAATACTGAATCCTATATAAATTATTTCTGGTCCAAGCGTCATCAATATTTTCTCATTAAAAGGGTTGATTATTATATAGTTTAAATTTTTTACGAGGTCAAAATCTAAATTTCTACCGTAGTTCCAACCAGTAGTAATCAATACAAATTCTTTTCCAAAATATAAATTATGAATTAATGGAAGTAAAAGAATTAAAAAGAAAGAAGCCCCTTTCTTAAAAGTTATATTTTGTCTGTAGAAAAATAATGTGCCTAATGCAAATAAACCAGTTTCTGGCCTAATGAGTACACCAAGTGCAAGAACGAAAACTCCTATTGTTATTTTATTTTTTTTCAGCATGTAAATTGATATTAAAAATATCATTAGCGAACTTGCTTCAGACATTCCATATAGAAAAATATTTCTTACATTATCTGAAATTAAAAATATTACAAAGAGAAAGGAGATAGGATTAATATTTTTTGAACATAGAAATATAAGGTTTACACACAATGAAAGCATGGCAATCCATACAACATTCCAAAAATCCCCAAAAATTAAATGAAGTGAGTAAAGAAAATATCTGTAGCCAGGAGAATATAAGAAAACACTTGACCCCCCTCTAAGTCCATCTCCTTCAAAAATTAGTCTTGCTTGATTTTCATATGTTAAGCTGTCAGATCCTCCAGGTTTAACAATTAAATCAAAAGTATTCCATGGATAGTCAATGATTATGAATGAAAGGAGTATGAAAATTTGTACGAAATTAAAGTAGGAGAATTTTGAATTGTTGAAATAGAGGTAGATTAAAAGTAAGCATAAGTAAGCGTAAATTTTTATAAATCTACTCTGGGAAATATCAAAATTGTAAATTAAAGACAAAACAAATGTCAATATAAACAAAAACAAATAATTTCTATTTATATTTCTCGTTATATTTTTTAAATTAAAAATAACGAATGCACAAATTACTATAAAGGAATAAAAATTAGTACTTACTCTCGAACCCCCGTCTTCTGTTATTACTAATTTGGCAAATTTTTCATAAGGGTAGCCACTTTTTAATGTTGGTATATGCTTAATTTTCCACTCAAGATAAGAATATTTAATCATTACATGAGTAGCATCTTTTGGTACGTCAATAGTAACTGTATTTTCATTCCAATATCTAGTTGGTATCCCGTAGCCAGTTGAGCCATCATTAAATTTTACAGTTACTTCTCCTATGTAATTAATTTCTAACTGGGAAGTATTTTTATCTAGCTCTTTGTAAAGTTTCATTTTAAAAGGAAGCCAATCTCGTCTCAGTTCATAAATATTAAATTTTGAGTGATTTAAAAAACCTAAAGGAAAATTTGAAGAGTTAGCACCCAGCCATTGATAATTTTCATCAAGAGTTTTAAATTCAATTTTTTCAACTTTGTCGGTAAAAATTGAATTTAAATTGTTAAAACTTTTCGCACATGTTGAGTCGTAGTATTCATATGTAAAACTATTTTGGACAGGAGTTGAGCTGTCATCTACACAAATTAACCACAAATTTGGTGTGCTAACTAAAAAAAATACTTTTACAAAAAATAAAATTGAAAAAAATAGATAACTTATTTTTAAATTTTTTTGTTCTATCTTGTAAATACATAAAACTAACAATAATAATAATAAAAATGAAGTTTTTGAATTATATGGGATTCCAGATAAATAACCTAAACCCTTGACTGGAAATACAACAATTATTAAAAATAATAATTTATAAATCATATTTTTTTTTATAAAACTCATTGAGTTAAAGCTATCCTTTATGTTGAAGTCATATTATATAAATTTATAGTAATGCAAATAAAAAAATTTTTGAGGAAAGTACGTGGTAATAAATAAATTTAAAGTTTTTTCAATTTTTTATTTTTTTTCTTCATTAATTTTTACTTTTAGTATTGGTGAAATTTTTTATAACTCAATTGATGGAACTGATTTCTATCGTTATTTTCGATATATTGAATATTTTAAGGGGTCGATAGAAACTACGTCTAGAGAACAAGGTTTATTTTATTTTTGGTTTATATCATTATTTATTGACTTCTACGATCAGTATTATATTGCCGATAAATGGGAGTTTATATACAGCTCTGCTATTCAGATGGGAAATTTTATTTTATATTTAATTGGATTATTAGGTTTATTTATTTTTCTAAAAACCAAAAAGATAAATACGACAAAAATTTTTATTTCCCTATCCTTTTTAAACTTTTTCCCACCTGTATTTGGTGCGAGGTTAATAATGAAACCTGAGATGCTTGCATTTGCAATATTTCCCTGGATTTTGATAGGTTTAGATAAATACTTTTTAAACAAAGAAATTTCACACCTTCTGAGTGTTGTCCCACTATTGGCAATTATTGCAACAAGTAAAGGAACAGTTTTTATTTTAATAGCTTCATCACTTCTATTTATTTACTTCAACAAGATTAGAAAACTGAAATTTTTCGATATTGGAATTGCCATTACAATTTTTACAATAATGTCATACTTTCTATATCAAGAAAATCTAAATGCTAATTCTGTAAGCATGCTTTCTCATCCAGAACTAGAGTCATATCGATATAAAGCAAGCTTTTCATTTATTTATACCCTCAGTATTAGCGATTTATTTTTAAAACCTTTTAGGAATGTTCACGCAGGGTCTCTTTTTGGAATTACCTTTATAGATTTATTCGGGGATTACTTTAATCGGTATTGGGATCATGAAAGAAGTTTATTTATTTCTAATAGAAGAGAGGTGGTTTCATTTTTAGATTATCCAAGACGAAACATCTCAGTAATTTTTTCAATTGTATTTTTTATATCAACTTTCATAAAAGGAAAATCATTTAAGCACTCTCCATACACTAAAGTCTATTTAGTTGGTATAGCAATACTTTTATTAACATCACTTGGGGTATTTGGTCTTCACTTTAATCCAAACAAAGGAGATACAGTAAAAACACATTACTACTTCTTTTTACTAGCTTTTTCATTCATATTTATAGTTATAAAATTTTTGAATGAAACAAAACAAAAAACACATGTAATTTTTCTTATTTTTATCTTCCTAGCTTTTTCATTTATAGTTGGCTTTCCTAAAAACTATGAAGCTGATTTTAACGAGACACTGAGTGAAAAAATTTCTACAACATTAAGTTGTCGTTTCGTCAGTTCTTATTTTGAGAATATTAAAGATCTTGATATTAAGTGCTTAACAAAACAGCTTGCTACTTGTGGCTCATTCAATCAATACAATAAACCAATTGAACACGAGGATGGGTACCTAATATTTCAGGCAGATGAATTTTTTCAAAACGTTAATTTACAAGACACTGATGGAAATACGGTAACAGTTACAGGATATGCAGAATGTTTACATTATCTTGAAGGAGGGTATTTCAAAAATCAATCAGTTGATTATGTGGATAGGACACCTCCGGTCAATAGATTATTTTTGTATTTAGCCATGCTTAGTATTTTTTACATACTTTATAACAGTAGAAATAGTTTCAAAAAATAAAATATTTTAAGTATTTTCAAATCTAAATTAATAAATTATAAAAGTATGATAATTGGCTAAATACTGCAGTTTTTAAATCAATATTAAATGACCATGGAAACCCAAAGATAAATATAATAATCAAAAAGTAAAGTGCAAACACTGAGTAATTAAAAACAGGCTTTCTCTTTTGAATTAATTCAATCAGTATAAAAATAAATGACAAGGCTAATAAATGTGAATAATAATGAGTTTTAAGGGTATCTCCCTTATCAGGGTTAAAATATGTTCCAAAAAACCCATATGCCGTTAATAATATTAAAAATATTCCAAGAAAATATGATCTTGAATATAATTTAAACTTCTTACCTTTGCTTGCAAACAATGAAAGAATAATAAATGTTAAAGAAACTAATATAGATACATATCTACGAACCAAATTTAAATCATAATTACTTGATTCGATACGATTTTTAAAAAAAAGACTTCGACCATGGTCCCAGTATCTTTCAAAATAGTCTCCAAATAAATCTATCAACGTTATTCCAAAAAATGAATTTCTCATATTATCTCTAAATGGGTTATTAATTAATTGATTTAGATCAAAGTTATAAATTAAACTAAAGGTAGCTTTATAGTTGTATTGTTCTACTAGTTCATGATATAAAAAGCCCACGTTATTTATTTTGTAGTCATTATAAAAAATTAATAAACATAAAACTAAAGAAGGAATAATAAAATAAATTAGGTGCATTACATCAAATTCTTTAATTTTAGGAAGAAATTTTAATATTAGAAGTAAGCTTAAAGAAGCTGTAATAAAGGCTTTGGCTGTAAAACTTAATAAAATTAATGGAATTAGATAGATAAGTTTAAGAAGTTTCTTTGATTCCAGATAAGTTTCTAAAAAGTAAATAATCCAAGGAAGAAGTGAAAAAGCCAATATTTCTGGTTTCATTATTAACCTTGCTCCAAATATTGGTGGAAAAAAGTTTAAAAAAGCTAAAACCATATAGATATCTTCACTTTGAAACTTATAAAACCTTAGTAGCTTAAAAAAACCGAATGCTCCAAACAAATAATAAATTGTATTTGAAATTTGAATTGATATATTAATTAGCGATTGAAAGTCAGGTAAATTAGATAATACTGATCCTATCTCTGCAACTTTATATACTGTCCAAAAATAAAAAACCCCTTGTTCTCTGGAAGTATATTCAGCATTACCCAAAAAATATTCAATATATCTGTAGTACCTATTAAAGTCCGTCCCATTAGTAGAGTCATAAAATGTCAAACCTAAAATTATTGAAAATAATAAAGAAGAGCTAAAAATAAATTGTGAAACTCGAGTTCGGTTTTTTTTCATATTATTACAATCTATATGTGATATTAATTACTAAATTAAAGATATTCATCGCAAAATATTTGTTAATTTTCATAAGTTTTTTTAAAAATATAGACATCAATGAATTCACCCGTAAGGGGATAAAGTGGCACACTCCTCTTAATGATATCGTAGGTTTAAGTCTGTATCTTTTAGGAAGTTTTGAAAAGCATAATGTTAAAAAAGTAAGTAAGTACATAAACAATGGGACAACTGTAATCGATATTGGAGCAAATATTGGCACATTTACCATTGGTCTTTTAAAAAGATGCCCAGAAAAGATTGAAAAAATAATTTCCTATGAACCTGAAAAAAAGAACTATAAGAATCTCAAGAAAAATATAAAAGAGAACAACCTGGAGTCAAAATCAGAAGCCTTCAACAAGTTTGTAGGGCTTGGCAACGTAGATAAAATAACAAGCAACTATCCTCTCATACATAAAGGACCTAAGGTTCAAAATATTTACTATGGGCTAAAGGGAGACTATAAAGGTGTTCAATCTAGTAATTTGGATGAGATTAATTTCGATGCAAATAAAAATTATTTTATAAAAATAGATGTTGACGGATACGAAGCTGAAGTCATGTCAGTAATAAATAAAAAGTTAAAGTTTCGACCGACTATTTTAATTGAAGTTAATAAAGTATTGTTGGATGAAATAGAAGTAGAATATTTAGTAGAAGTGTTTGAAAAAAATAATTACAAATTTGTTTATTTTGGTAAACAACTTTCACCAAAAATTATATTAAATGATTTTCGAAAAATTGGATTAGATTTGATAGCAGTTCCTGTTTAAAAATTTAATAATTGTTTACGTATATATAACATGATTAATATGGAAGTTATTATGAAAGTTTTTAGATATATATTATTTATTTTCATTGTTTCATGTGGCAATAATAATGAAAGTGGACTAACAGTTGTCTCCACTTCATTACCACCTGCAATTGACACACCCTCTACTTCATTGTCAACTACAACAACTTCAGTAACCACAACCACAGTTGTAACTTATGATGGCTGTATCCCCGAGGACAATCAGAGTGTTAATTTTAATGATTTAAAGAATGTTCAAAATTTTCTTAATAGATATGGATTTGATGCTGGAACTGAGGATGGCCTATCAGGCAACCAGACTCGAGAGGCTGTTAAAAGATTTCAAGCATACGTTGGCATCACAATAGATGGAGATTTGGGACCAACAACATATGGAAAAATGAATTCATACACTGGTTGTGAGGAAAGAATAAATGAGTATACTTCCTCTCCTACTTCAACTACTTCAACAACTATTATCAGTGAAGAGAATACAACCGAGTCAACTACTACAACAACTACTACAATCCCCGTAACAACTACTACAACAGTGATAGCTACCACCTATGATTATGGATTTCAAGGCATGGTTTCTCCTGAAAGTGGGAACTTCGCTGATATTTTAACTACTCAAAATGAAAACAACACCTTTTGTTCAAACATAGCACCGTTGTACGGTGAACAAAATCAACGAACTGATCTCGGTTTCCCTAGTATTTATAACCTATACCCATCTCCACCATCTCTAACTTCGGGTGTTTCAACACAGATATCTTCGAATACTTCCTCAACATTCACAGTTGAAGTTAACGGAAATGGGGATGAAAATTTTAAGTTTTATTTTATTGAACCCTTTACTTCTTCATACAAAACTTTAGATCCAATAAGTATTTCAACCAGTAGTGGACTTACTAAGGCAACTTTTAATAAAGATGGCCTGACTCAGGGTTATTGGTTCTACGGATATGCTGATAATGGTTCTGGGGGAATAGTTAAAGCCGATGGTTTACGAGAATTTTTAGCTGGACCTCCAATAGTTCAAAATGATGTAAATATTAGTTCTTTTGATAATGTTTGGCTTCACACCTCAGAAAATTTGATAAGTAACGGTGAATTTGTTGCAAATAATTCTGAAATGTATATTACTTATATTATGGATACAGGATTCAATTCATTTTCAACAGTATCTAACGAAATAAATACAACAACAACCTCAATAACAGTTGTAAGTGATAGTAGTTATGCAGTTGGTGATATTGTATTACTTGATAACGAATTTATGTTAATTCAAGAGATTTCTAATCAGACTCTTACCGTTGAAAGAGGATATCGTAACTCTCTACAACAAATTCATGGTATCGGAACCGCTGTGCAGAAATTAATTACAGACACAGATATGAAAGCCGTGAGAGGTTATGCACTTTTTAAAGGTGAGAAAGGATATAGTTTTTCAGTTTCACTTGGCAAGGAAGGTGTGCCAAATAAGTTTACAATATCTGACTCCTGTCCAAAAGATTTATATTCACTTGATTTTATAAAAGTTTATTCATGGAGAGAAAAGGGTGAATCAACAGCAAGATCTATTGATGCTGGTAGAGGTGATGTAAATATCGCTAATGATAAATTTACTTTATATCAAGGGATTCAGGATTATATATTTCCCGACATATTTGCTTCAGATCCAAGTAATGGTCAGTTTTTAAATCTCGGACCTAGGGAAGCAACTTACTCTGCAGGAGATACAATTAGCTTTGATTTTGCTGGAATAGTCTCTGGAAGTAATGAAATTAAATATATTGAATTAGAATTCGACATGTTCCCTACTGGTTCAAAAGCAACAGCTTCAAGAAAAATTATTTTTACTCCAAATAATAATGAATATAAGTACACCTCATCCATCTCTTCAGTATCTTCGACACCAATATTTACTAACAATGTGTGGGAAAGTGGATATAGGTATGTTTTAAAGCATGTAAAGATAAATGATGGTGTATCTGAATTAATATTTAAAAATAATAGTGAATTAGAAAATGTAACGCTCGGAACCAAATCAACTCACAGTGTTTATTATCTTGACCAGTTTGCTTTTACAATCAGCAACAATTAAAAGTTATCAGAGAGAATCTAAACTTTTAAATAATTTGTACGTTTTATGTGCGTTTGAGCTTTATGGCCCTCCAGGTAATGACTCACAAGGCTCACCGTCATTATCTCCATCTAGATTTGCAACATCTCCATAGTATGGAAAATAAGTATCGAACCAATTTTTAGCTTCTGAATAGTTAGCAAAGTCTCCACAATTTTTTGTATCTCCAATAGAAAGAATGACTTTAATGTTAGATAATTATGGAGTAGATATGGTTTATCACGACATCATATCAATATTAATTTTTTCAACTGTCATCTATTTAGTTTATAGGCTTTACAAAAGGTTTTAATTTTTCTACAAAATGTGGGCTTGAGTGGTTTTTTGTAGGGTATATTTCTGAAAAACCCTTGTGGGCGCTACAGGATTTGAACCTGTGACTTCTTCCTTGTAAGGGAAGCGCTCTGCCGGACTGAGCTAAGCGCCCTAAGTAAATCTATTATATTGTATGTCTTGAATTTATTTAAAATAATTTTTAATTATTTGAAACTTCTTCGTGATATTCGCCATCAATATTAACTTCCCAAGGATCAAAATTTCCATGACCCATTAGAGTCCTAGCGGCATACAACCCAGTTGCCATTGCGTGATCTTGATTATTATATTTAAACATTCCAGACCTTCCAATTGCAGTTATGTTTGGTAGTGACGAAAGCCATTCTTTAATAATATCAATATGAACTTGATAACCTGTTTTAATGACAGGGTAAGCTTTGGGGCTTCTACTAATTGCAGAGTGGACTACATTAAATTCAACATCAAAAATACTTTTGAGTTCTTTTAACCCGTATTCAATTATTTCGTTATTTGGTTTATTCCATATTTCATCATTTTCGAAACAAAAGTATTCAAGAGTTAAGGGGTAGTTGCCTTCAACACTCATTTCTTCTGAAAAGTTAGTAAAGTCGGCAATCCTTGCCATAGTTACATTTGGTGAATGAATATATATCCAGTTGTCATCAAAGAGTTTTTTATCAACAGTTATATGAACACTTATATGATTTCTATAATTTAAACTTTTTGCCGAATCTATAACCTCTTGTGGAACACTACCATCAAAGATATCTATAAACTCCAAAAGAGGATTACTAAAAAATATATTTTTTGCTTCTTCAGATTTTTCATTACCTTCACTGTCTTTAAAAGAAACAATGAAACCTTTATCTGTAGTTGTTACATCAGTTACAGTTTTTTCTTTTGAAACTTCTATATTCTTTTTTGTCACAATTTCTTCAAATTTCTCCCACAGCATCCCAGCACCCAGCTTTGGATAGTAAAACTTATCAACTAAAGTTTTTGGTCTCTTTTTACTGTTTGGAAATAAAGCAAACTTAATTGCAGTTGATAAACTTAGACCTTTTATTCTTTGTGCTGCCCAATCTGAGCCAATATCCTTACAATCTATACCCCAAACTTTTTCTGTGTAATTTTTAAAGAAATTATTAAAAAGCTTTCTCCCAAACCTATCAACAACCCAGTCTTCAAAATTGTTAATCTTTGTAATACGAAGATAGCTTTTTAGTCTTGCAATTATATAGGAAAAACCAATTGTAATAGACTCAAAAACTCCTAAACCAAATAAAGCATTCAGTGGAGTCAGAGGATAATCAAAGTAGCTATTTTTAAAGAGTATTCTGGTTTTTCTTTTTACTGCAACTGCATCATCATCAAGCACTTTAAGGAATAAATCATAGACTTCTTTATTTTTAGTAAAAAACCTATGGGGACCTATGTCATATCTATAATCTCCATAGACTTTTGTTTCAGCAAGGCCTCCAACTCGAGGTTTTTTTTCAAGTATGAGTACTTTTTTACCAGAATCTGAAAGTTCATATGCTGCAGTTAGGCCAGCAGGTCCTGCTCCAATAATTATTACGTCGTACATAATTCCTAATCTACCACTCAATAGTAAGGTTCAAATCTGACTTAATGATAGCAGAACAAGGGAGGACCTCATTTTTACCAATGTAAGCTACAGGTTCATAAGTGTATTCAACTTCACCTTCATTCATAATAGTTCTACATGTACCACAGTGTGCCTCTTGGCACTCATATTCAATTTCGTAACCATTTTTTTCAAGAACACGAAGTAGATTTTCATTTTTATTACAAACGATTTCTGTTGAGTCGTTAACTTTGACAGTTACTTTTGTTTCATCGGACTTCATGCAATTTAAAGCTCGAAGTCTCCTAAGTCTTCAACGTTAACTTCACTATCAACTTGTCCAACTAAATAGGAGCTTATCTCTACTTCTTGTGGCGCTACTTGAACTGTGTCACTAGCTAACCAGGTCTTCATCCAAGGAATAGGATTCTTTGTTATATTGAAGATTGGATCAATTCCAACAGCTTTTACCCTTACATCAGTAATATATTCTACATATTGACACAAGATTTCCTTATTTAGTCCAAGCATGGAGCCATCTTTAAATAAGTACTCAGCCCATTCTTTTTCTTGTTCTGCACCCTCTTTGAACATATCAGCCGCATCTTGTTTACATTCTTCAGCAATCTCTGCCATTTCGGGATCATCTTGACCTGTTCTTATAAGATTAATCATGTGTTGTGTGCTTGAGAGATGTAATTGTTCGTCACGTGCAATTAGTTTTATGATTTTTGCATTTCCCTCCATTAAGCCTCGTTCAGCAAAAGCAAAACTACATGCGAAACTCACGTAAAATCTTATTGCCTCAAGTACATTTACAGACATCAAACACATATATAGCTTTCTTTTTAAATCATGCATATTGATATCAAGCTCACCAACATCTGTTTTGTGCACACCCTCACCATGAAGGTTATATGCTTGCTGATAGTTAATTAAGTCGTCATAGTATCGAGATGTGTACTCTGCTCTTTCGACAATATCTTTGTTTCCGACAATATCATCAAAAATCAAGGATGGATCATTAGTAATATTCCTGATTATATGTGTATAGCTTCTGCTGTGAATAGTCTCACTAAAAGCCCATGTTTCTATCCATGTCTCAAGCTCAGGAAGTGAAACTAATGGTAGTAAAGCTACATTGGGTGACCTTCCCTGGATGCTATCAAGAAGTGTTTGGTACTTAAGATTACTAATAAAGATGTGTCTTTCATGATCAGACATTTTGCCATAATCAATTCGATCTTTTGATACGTCTATTTCCTCTGGTCTCCAGAAAAAACTTAATTGTTTTTCAATTAGTTTTTCGAAGATTTCAAATTTTTGTTGGTCGTATCTTGCAACATTTACTGGATTGCCAAAGAACATTGGTTCTTTGAGTGCATCATTTTTTTCTTGGCTAAATGTAGAATATGCCATTATTTCCTCGCTTTCTTATATTTTACAAGAATCTCCACAATCATCTGGATCTTCTTGTATGTAATCTACCGCTCCATATTTATCTGAAGTTGTTGAATAAGTATCTGATTGATCCTCATTGGTAGAAATCTCTTCTGTTGTCTCTACAACCTTCTGTTCAGCTTCTACTTCTTTTTCTGCTTGTGCATCGGTAGAACCATCTCTTGTATTGTGGTAGTAGAGTGTTTTAATACCTAATTTATAGGTTGTTAAAATATCTTGAATCATTTTTTGGAGTGGTAATTTTCCATCTTCAAATTTGCTAGGATCATAATTTGTATTAGCAGAGATAGTTTGATCAACAAACTTCTGCATAATTGCTACTAATTCTAGGTACCCTTTGTTGTCTGGAATATTCCATAACAATTCGTACTTATCTTTCAACTCTTCAAAATCCGGGACAACTTGTTTCATAATTCCATCTTTACTCTGCTTGACTGAGACATAACCTCTTGGTGGCTCTATTCCATTTGTAGCATTACTGATTTGAGCCGAGGTTTCTGCAGGCATAAGAGCAGTTAGTGTACTGTTTCTTAGTCCGTGTTCTTTAATGTCGGTCCTGAGCTGCTCCCAATCTAAGTGAAGTTTTTCATCACATATATCATCTACATCTTTTTTGTAGGTATCTATTGGCAAGAGCCCTTTTGCATAGTTTGTTTCGTGGAATAGTTCACATGCTCCTTGTTCTTTTGCTAGTTCGTTGGAAGCTTTCAGTAAGTAGTACTGGATAGATTCAAAGAGTTTATGTGTTAGATTATTTGCTGAACCATCAGAATACTTAACATCATTTTTTGCTAAATAGTACGCATAGTTTATCACTCCAACTCCAAGGGTTCTCCTTCTTTTTCCAGAATTAATTGCAGCTGGAACTGGATAATCTTGATAGCTTAATAAGCCGTCTAGTGCCCTAACTATTAATTCGGCTGTATCTTCTAAGTCCTCTAAATCTTCAATTACCCCAAGATTAAATGCAGATAAAGTACATAGTGCTATTTCACCATCTGGATCGTCGACATTACTGAGTGGTTTAGTAGGAAGAGCTATTTCAAGGCATAGGTTACTTTGTCTAATTGGAGCGACAGATGGATCAAATGCTCCATGGGTATTACAATGGTCAACATTTTGAAGATAGATTCTTCCAGTACTCGCTCTTTCATTCATAAATAATGAAAAAAGTTCAACGGCTTTAATTGTTTTCCTTCTTATGTCTGGATCTGCTTCATAAATTTCGTACAGTTCTTGAAACTTATCTTGGTCTTCAAAAAATGCGTCATAAAGCCCTGGGACATCGGAGGGGCTAAACAGACTAATATCTTCATTTTTTATGAGTCTTTCGTACATTGTTTTATTAAATTGAACACCGTAGTCAATATGTCTAACTCTATTTTCTTCAACCCCACGGTTGTTTTTTAATACTAATAAATCTTCAACTTCGTAATGCCAAAGGGGATAAAACAAAGTGGCAGCTCCTCCTCGTACTCCTCCTTGTGAACAACTTTTAACTGCTGATTGAAAATGCTTGTAGAACGGTATGCATCCAGTGTGAAACGCTTCACCATTACGTATAGGGCTACCTATTGCCCTTATTCTTCCTGCATTAATTCCTATTCCCGCTCTTTGGCTTACATAACGTACAATTGCCCCTGATGTGGCATTAATTGAATCCAAAGAATCACTAGTTTCAATTAAAACACAGGAGCTAAATTGACGTGTTGGAGTCCTGACTCCAGACATAATAGGTGTTGGTAGAGAAAGCTTGAATGTTGATGCAGCATTGTAGAATCTCTCAACATAATCAAGTCTTGTTTCTTTTGGATATTTAGAAAAAAGACAAGCACCCACAAGAAGAAAAATGAATTGGGGACTTTCGTAAACATCTCCATTTACTCTATTTTGTACAAGATACTTTCCTTCGAGCTGTTTTACTGCAGCATAAGTAAATTTCATATCACGCCAGTGATCTATGAATCCATCCATAGTTGAAAATTCGTCTTCGGTATAATCTGTTAATAGCTCAGGATCATACCTTCCTTCACTAACCATTTTTGTGACCTGTTCATACAGAGAAGGTGGTTTAAACTGCCCATAAGCTTTTTTTCTTAAATGAAATATTAATAGTCTTGCAGCAAGGTATTGATAATCAGGGGATTCAGTTGAAATAAGATCAGCTGCTGCTTTTATCATAGTTTCGTGAATTTCTTCAGTTGTAATACCGTCATAGAATTGGATTTGTGAATTTAGCTCCACTTGAGAAGGGGATACATCTAGATCTTCAGATGCCCAAAAAATTACTCTGTGAATTTTTTCTAAATCTATTGGCTCCTGCTTACCATTCCTTTTCGTAATAAAAATAGTGTTTTTGGGATCCTCAAGATTAATTTCTTCTTGTTCTACTACTTCTTCTTTGCTTACACTTGTCTTTTCCACTTCGCTCCTTAACCCTGTTTCTTCTTCCACTTCTACTCCCATTTGCAAATAAACCAATTATAGGAATTGCACTTGGATCACTCCTGATTTATATTTGTGGTGTTATTGGCCTGATACTAATTATCAATACATCAGTATCAAATGCAATCACTATAGGTGTTGTGCCGTTCATAATTGGTGATGTTATTAAATCCATAATGGCAGTAGCGGTAGCGTACAGACTGAAATAATTATGAGTCAAAAAAGAATCCTTATCGCTAACCGTGGTGAAATTGCATTACGAATAATAAGATCTGCAAAAGAAATGGATCTATATACCATAGCTGTTTTCTCAGATGCAGATGAGGATTCACTTCACGTAAAAAGAGCGGATGAGTCATACTATCTTGGCAGTTCCCTACCAGCTGATAGTTATAGAAATTTAAAAAAACTGGTAAAAGCTGCTGTAGATACAAAAGCAGACTTAGTGCATCCTGGATATGGTTTTCTTGCAGAAAATGCAGAGTTTGCCAAGGCTATTGAGAAGAAGGGTATATCGTGGATAGGCCCTAAACCAGAAACTATTAAATCCATGGGTGACAAAATAGAATCAAGAAAGTTAGTTACAAAAATTGGATTGAATCCTGTTCCAGGTCAATTAAAACCTTCCCGTCTCAAAAGAGAGGCGGTAAAAGATGCAGAGAGTTTTGGTTACCCAGTTGCATTAAAAGCAGCGCATGGTGGTGGAGGAAAAGGGCTGCGAATTGTCCATAATGAAAAGGAGTTGCTTGAAAATTTTGAGATTGTAAGAAGAGAAAGTGAAGCTTATTTTGGATCTGATCAAATCTACGTAGAGAAATTTATAAAACCAGCTCGACACGTAGAAACTCAGATTCTTGCTGATAAACATGGTAATGTTCTTTATCTAGGTGAGAGGGACTGTTCCCTCCAGAGAAGAAATCAAAAACTTATAGAGGAAAGTCCTCCTGCATGGCTTTCAGATTATGGAAGAGAGAAATTAAAAGAATACACTTTAAAGATTGCCTCTAACTCTGCATATATAAATGCAGGGACTGTTGAATTTTTAGCTGATAGTGATGAAAATTTTTATTTCTTAGAAATGAATACAAGACTTCAAGTAGAACATACTGTCACAGAGATGAGGTATGGTCTTGATTTAGTAAAAGAGCAGATAAAGATTGCCCTTGGACATTCTATAAAAGACTATGAACTAGAAGCGCGAGGTCACAGTATTGAATTCAGAATAAATGCTGAAGACCCATCAAATAATTTCTTACCAACTCCAGGAACTATAACTGAATATAGAGAGCCAACAGGAAACGGTGTACGGGTTGACGGCTGGGCAAGAACAGGAACTCAGATTACTCATTTCTACGACAATTTAATCTCAAAATTAATTGTATGGGGAGTTTCGAGGGAAGAAGCTCGGTCAAAAGGAATTAGATGTTTAGAGGAGTATGTGATAGGGGGAATACCTACGACTATTAATGTGTTAGCTGATATTTTAAAAACTAAAGAGTTTATTAACAGCCAGATTCATGTTAAGTTTCTTGAGGAAAATTTTGAAATTAGAGAACTTGAAGAGGACGAAGTTAGTTCTGATAGGCCAAGTAAAGTAAATATTTCTCTTGAAGATTCTTCAAACCCTACTTTGGCACCACAAAGACCAAAAAAAATTGGAATGGATTTAACAGGGAATATTAAAAATCCTGGACTCATTTTTGCAGAAATGCAGGGAACTATTATGGAGACCATGACAAAGCAAGGGAAAAAAGTGAAAAAAGGTGACTCCTTATTTGTTCTAGAAGCAATGAAAATGGAAAATGTAATTACTTCACCAATTAATGGGGTAATAAAAGTATTTAATGTCACAAAAGCTCAAGCTGTAAAAAAAGGAGATCTTCTTGTTGAAATAGAAGTAAAATTCTAATGATATTTGGTATAGGTGTTGACCAAGTTGATCTAAATAGAGTAAGAAAGCTTCTAGATAAATCTCGAACAAAATTTGAAAAGAGATGTTTCACAGAAAGTGAAATAATTTATGCAAATAGATTTGCTGATCCATCAAAAAGATTGGGAGCTAGATTTGCTGGTAAAGAAGCTGTAATGAAATCATTAGGTAAAGGATGGAGGCAAGTGAATTGGAGGGATATAGAAATTACAGGTGGTGGAAAACCAGAAGTTATCCTACATGGAAAAGCAAAAGACCTTGCTTCAAAATCAAAAATTGACAATGTACATATATCTTTATCTCATGAAAAAAATGCTGCAATTGCCTTTGCAATATCGGAAGTCTCAAATTGAATTGGGTAGCAATGTTTCCGGGACAAGGATCCCAACAAGTTGGTATGGGAGAAGAGCTACTTGATAAATACCCTGATTTATTAATTAATGAATTTGAAAAAACACTTAATTGGTCTCTTAAAGATGCGGTTTTAAAGAGTGACAAAGAAGAGATTACAAAAACTAATATTGCCCAACCTTACATTTTTGCTATTTCCTACTGTTACGGGCTTGAAGCAATTAGGAAGCTTGGTAATCCAACTGTAGCAATCGGTCATTCTCTTGGAGAATACACTGCTTTAGCTTTAGGTGAATACCTAACATTTAGTGATGCTCTTAAAATTATTTCTGTAAGAGGAGAAGCTATGCAAAGCGCAGTTGAAAACTCTGGTACAACAATGGCGGCAGTGCTGTCGTCTGAATTAGAGAAAACTTTACAGTCAATTGAAGAGTTAAAATCCCAAGGTATTGAGATAAATATTTCAAACTATAACGATGCAACACAAATTGTTATCAGTGGAAAATATGAAGATATTGATTATTTAAAATCTAATTCGAACGCACTCAATGCAAAAAGGGTAATTCCTCTTGATGTAGCAGGGGCCTTTCACTCACCTGTTGTAGCTCCAGCCAAGGAAGCTGTTCATGAAATACTGGAAAATATAGAATTTAAACCTGGTAAGTTCGATGTTTACATGAATGTTGATGCCAAATTAGTTGAATTAACTAATGTAAAAGAACGTCTTACAAGGCAGATAGACAGCAGTGTGTTATTCCATAAACAAATAATAACGATTGAAAAAAAAGAAAGTCCAGAATATTGGTATCATATTGGTCCTGGAAATGTAACTGCTGGGATGGTTAAAAAGTCTATATCTAGTAAGGGAATAGGAATTATTAATTCGTTAGACTCTTTGAATACTTAAAAAGGAGTTATTTTGAAATCAACAATTACTGGTTGGGGGAAATGTTCACCTGACAATATTATGACAAATGATGATTTAGCTGTTTTTGTTGACACGTCAGATGAGTGGATTCAACAAAGAACAGGAATTCAAGAAAGAAGATTTTGTCACGTAAACAATTCAGATATGGCATCTGTTGCAGGACAACATGCTATAGCTTGCGCTGGACTAACACCTGAGGATATTGATGTTGTAATTTTGGCAACATGTACTCCTGATAGTATTGTTCCTTCAGCAGCTGCACACGTACAAAGAAAAATTGGGGCAGTTAATGCCTCCGTCTATGATATAAATGCTGCATGTGCTGGATTTGTTTATGCACTCGAGCAAGGAAAAGCTTTTGTTGAAAGCGGACTATATAAGAGAGCCCTTGTAATTGGTTCAGAACATATTACATGGCTATTAGATTGGTCAGATAGAAATACTGCGGTTCTTTTTGGAGATGGTGCAGGTGCGGTAGTTGTAGAGGAGAGTAAAGATCACTCTGAGGGTGAAATATACTCATTTGTTAATGGGATGAGTTCTGACAAATTAGATATCCTTGAAATCCCTAATTTTGGCTCAGCAATGGATAGGTTCAATCCAGATGAAGCAGCTAGAGTACATTGGACATTTGATGGGCCAGAAATTTTTAAAGGTGGTATTAGAGCTATGGCCAATTCATCTAGTGAGGTTATTGAAAAGTCTGGTTTAACTAAAGAAGACATTGATATTCTTATTCCTCATCAAGCAAATTTAAGAATAGTTGAAGGACTAGAGAAGTCACTAAAGCTTCCTAACGCTACAACTATAAAAAAAGTACATAAGTATGGAAATACTTCTGCTGCTTCAATTCCAACAGCATTAGTGGATGCCCTAGAAGCTGGAGAGATAAAGGGTGGAGAAACAGCAGTTTTTACAGCTGTTGGTGCTGGTCTCTCATGGGGAGCTTGTGCTCTTCGTCTTGGAGAAAGAACAACCCCAATAAATACTTCCGATGCTAAGTTGCCCGATTTTGATGGAAAAGCTATAGACACAATAAGAAAAGCTATTGAATATCAAATTCCTGAAAAAAAAGATCTTATATGAAAACAGCACTAGTTACCGGTGGTTCTAGAGGCATTGGTAAAGCAGTATCAACTGTCCTGGGTAAAAATTATCACGTTGTAGTTGGATATGTTACGTCAGAAGATAAAGCAGCTGAAGTTGTTAGTGAGATTAAAGAAAGTGGTGGAAGTGCCAGTAGTATTGAGGTTAATATATCAAGCAAAGAATCAGTTGATAAAGCTTTTGCAACTATAGAAAAGTCATACGGGTCTGTAGATATATTGATAAATAACGCAGGAATAACAAAAGATAATATATTACCTCGAATGAAGGAAGAAGAATGGATAAATGTAATCCAAACCAATTTAACAGGAAGTTTTTACACATCCCAACGGGCAATAAAACAAATGATGAAAAATAAATGGGGCAGAATTATATTTATTTCTTCAATTGTTGGAATGTCTGGAAACCAAGGCCAAGCAAATTATGCAGCATCAAAAGCTGGGCTTATAGGACTTGCTAAATCCATAAGTAAAGAACTAGGTTCTCGAAACATCACATCAAATGTTATAGCTCCTGGTTACATCGAGACTGATATGACATCTTTTCTTGATGATGAAAATAAGGAAAATATTATAGAACAACTTTCAATTAAACGCATTGGAAAGCCAGAAGATATATCAAATGTGGTAGCTTTTTTATGTAATGATGAGTCAGAATATATAACAGGTCAAGTGATACCTGTAGATGGTGGTTTAACCACATAATGGGGGAAAATTATGGAATTAAATGAAGTTTTTGAAAAAGTTAGAGGTCTTTTTGTAGAAGATCTCGGTATTGATGAGTCAAAAGTTACTATGGAAGCCAAACTCGAAGAAGATTTAGAAATTGACTCACTAGGTATTGTTGAGGTAGTAATGGCCTTTGAAGATGAGTTTGAAATAGAAATTGATGATGATGAACTAGCAAATGTTTCGACTGTTGGACAAGCTGTTCAGTTACTTCACTCAAAAATATAAATTAAATCGTGTCTAAAAGACGTGTCGTCGTAACCGGTCTTGGAACAATAAATCCATTAGGGAATAATGTCGCAGATACTTGGAATAACCTAATTAATGGTATTTCTGGAATTGACTATATTACTTCATTTAAAACAGATGAACTTCCAGTAACTTTTGCAGGTGAAGTTAAAAATTTTGATGCTAACGAATATATGGGAAAGCAACATGCACGTAAACTTGATCGGTCAGGACATCTCTCTATTTATGCAACCGAAGAAGCTCTTAAAGATGCGAATCTTGATACAGAACAAAGGTTGGGTAATGGAGTAGGAGTTGTTTTTGGAACTGGTATTGGTGGTATAGGTGCAACTGAACAAGCAGTGAGGACATACGATGAACGAGGTGCTTCTAGGATAAATCCATTAGCTATAACACAATTGATGCCTAATTCAAGTACAGGACAAGTTGCAATTAAATTTGGTATCGAAGGACCTTCTTTGACAATCACTACAGCCTGTGCTGCTTCTGCTAATGCTGTTGGAGAAGCTAAAAATATGATTCAAAATGGAATTGTAGATATGGTGATTGCAGGTGGAACAGAAGCTGGAACAACTGCTATGACTATTGGTGCATTTGCTCAAATAAGAGCTCTTTCAACAAATAATAAAAACCCTAAAGGAGCCTGTAGACCATTTGATAAAGATCGAGATGGCTTCATAATGGGAGAGGGTTCAACAGTTTTAATTATGGAAAGTGAAGAATCTGCAATTAATAGAGGTGTCAATATATATGGTTATGTTGCTGGTTATGGTGCGTCAACAGATGCTCATCATATTACTGCCCCAGCAGAAGGTGGTAAAGGTGCTGTTGATGCTATGAAGAAAGCACTATTTGATGCTGAACTAACATCTGATGATATTGATTATATCAATGCTCATGGAACTTCTACCCTAGCAAATGATAAAAATGAAACTGCTGCAATCAAAACAGTCTTCGGTGAAAAAGCATACGATATTAATATTTCTTCTACAAAGTCAATGACAGGGCACTTACTTGGAGGTGGAGGTGCTTTTGAGTCATTAGTTTCCTTATTAAGTTTAAAAAATAATATTATTCCACCAACAATAAATTTGAATAATCCAGATGAAGAATGTGATTTAAATTACACCCCAAATATATCCATAGAAAAAGACCTATCTACAGCAATGTCTAATTCTTTTGGATTTGGTGGTCACAATGGAGTTCTTGTATTTAAAAAAACTTAAGATTTCAATTACTTTAGATTTAATAATCATTAAAAATATTTACTAGAATTAAGTTTTAGAGAGAATTAGAAATAAAGTCGTCTTTTTTACTTGTTAGGCAACATTGATCCACCAATAGAATGTACACCCCCATCAGCATGGATAATTTCACCAGTAACCATTTCAGAAAAATCTGAAAGTAAAAAACTGACTACCTTTGCGACGGGTTCAGGATTTTTTGTATCCCAACCAAGAGGTGCTCTGTTGTTCCACTCTTCATTCATATCTGAAAATCCAGGTATATTTTTAGCTGCTGTGGTAGCAAGTGGACCTGCGGCAACAGCATTGACTCTGACTCCACTTTCTCCCATGTAGTATGCCAAGTACCGAACTATTGACTGCAGACTAGATTTTGCTACCCCCTGCCAGTCGTAGCCTGGCCAAGCTTGTGTATTATCAAAATCTAAAGCAACAATAGATGCTGGTTTATTAAGTATTGGCTGAAATGAAGTAGCTAAAGTTTTTAATGAAAAAGCCGATATTTCAAAACTCTTAACTGCATCGGAGATATTAGTATTTAAAAAATTACCCCCCATAGCTTCAGTAGGTGAAAAAGCTATTGCATGTAGAATTCCATCAATACTTCCAAACTCTTTTTTTATGCTTTCTACTGCAGAATTGACTTCTTCTTGATTTTCAATATCCATTGGAAATACTTTTATATCTTCGGAAAGTCTTTTAACAGCTCTTTCTGTAATTCTAAGTCCTTTACCAAACCCTGTAGCTACAACGGTTGCACCATTTTCTATAGCAATTTTTGCAGATGCATAAGCAATACTTTTGTCTGTAAGTATTCCAGTGATTACTAAGGTTTTATTTTTTAAAATCATTTTTTCCTACAATTATTTGACTGAAGTTACTTTGCGTAAGTATCACAAAAAAATACTTTTTATTAATCTTCAGTTGCGTAACCGTCAGAAGATTCTTCTTTTTTAATTTGAGATCCTGTTACAACTGCTAATCCTATTTCGACAAGACCAAAAGCTAAAAATCCATTAAATTCTGTGAATACAGCAAAAGTAATCAACCCTAAACCGCCGCTGTATCTTATTATGTTTAATTGTTTTCCATTTTCTGCATTACCCCCTAGTAGGAAAAAAGCCATTGCAGCAAAATAAAGGGGCAGGCCAATGGATCTAATAATCATTGCCTGATTTTCTGCTAATACAGCATTGAAATCAAATAAAAATAAACGGTAAACAACTTCTGGCATAATAAATCCGACCAATACCAAAGCTAGATATACAAGCGGATCTAATCTATTTATTAATTTATAACTCATAGGGAAATTATATCCAATTAGGAGTATCAATTTGTTAATACTTAAGTTTTTTTTCAGACTTTTTGACTAATCTATTTCATCAATTCAGCTTGAGCTGCAGCTAGTCTTGCTGCTGGAATTCTATATGGTGAGCATGAAATATAATCAATATCCAAAGTATTTAGATAAAAAATTGAATTAGGATCTCCTGCATGTTCACCACATATCCCAATTTTAAGGGATCTATTGGCTTTCTTTCCATTTCTTGATGACATGTCTACAAGGCTACCAACACTTGGTTGATCAATTGAAACAAAAGGATCTTTATTAAAAATCTTTTTTTCAACATACAAACTTAAAAATTTAGACGCATCGTCTCGAGAAAGCCCAAGTGTTGTCTGAGTTAAGTCATTAGTACCATAAGAAAAGAAGTCAGCTTCTAAAGCAATTGATTCTGAATTTAAAGCTGCGCTTGGGAGTTCAATCATTGTCCCCATTGTGTAGGTAAATTCTGTGTTAAGTTCTAGTTCAATTTCTTTAATCTTCGCAGTTAATACATCTTTCATCTGACTGAACTCATTTGCATTCATTACTAAAGGAATCATAATTTCTGGACTCAAGGTAATCGCTTCTTTTTTGGCAATGTTGTGAACAGCTCTAAATATAGCTTCTACTTGCATCTCGTATATTTCTGGATAGCTTAAACCTAGCCTGACTCCTCTATGGCCTAACATCGGATTACTTTCAGAAAGCTTTAATAATATTTCAAGAATATAACTAGTTGTTACCCCTGACTCTTTAGCTAAATTTGATATCTCAATATCACTTTTTGGAAGAAACTCATGCATTGGAGGATCTAATAATCTAACCGTGATGGGCTTTTCTTTTAAAAGACTGAAGAGGGATTCAAAATCATTAATTTGAAATTTTATTAGTTTATCTAAGGCTCTTTCTCTGCCATTTGAAGTATCCGACATAATCATTTCTCGCATTGGCATTATTCTTTCGCCTTCAAAAAACATATGCTCTGTTCTACAAAGTCCAATACCCTCAGCTCCAAACTCTAACGCTTTAATAGTGTCAAGTTCTGTTTCTGCGTTTGCTCTTATTGATAATTTTCTATATTCATCACAGTACTCCATTAGTTTTAAAAAACTTTCGGACATATTAGGTGGTTCTACTGCTAAAGCACCGGTATACACTTCGCCTAAAGATCCATCTAAAGATATAACATCACCCTCTTTTAAAATAATATCTCCATTTGAAATACTCTTATCTTCAATATTTATTGCAAGGCTTTCTGCTCCAACAACACATGGCTTGCCCATTCCCCTAGCAACTACAGCAGCATGACTTGTCATTCCACCTCTAGTTGTAAGTATTCCAACTGATGAATACATACCATTTATATCTTCAGGACTTGTTTCATCTCTAACTAATATTATTTTCTTGCCTTTCTCTGCTTCCTTTTCAGCCTTGCCTGTATCGAATACAATTTCTCCTACTGCTGCACCTGGAGACGCATTAAGAGCTTTTATAAATAATTCCCTATCTTGATTTTCGATAAATTGAGGGTGCAATAAATTTGTAATATGGTCAGCATCAACCATCATCACTGCTTCTTCCTTGGTTACAACTCCCTCACTCTCCATATCTATTGCAATATTGACAGACGCTTGGGCAGTTCTCTTGGCTTTTCTTGTTTGTAAAAGGTAGACTTTTTGATCTTGAATAGTAAATTCAATATCCTGAACTTCTTTAAAATGATTTTCAAGAGTTGATGCAATATCAGAAATTTCATTATAAATATCAGGAAATTTTTCTTGAAGTGAGCCTTGTGTTGTTTTGTCTTTAGATATAGGTTTTGGTGTTCTAATTCCTGCAACCACATCCTCTCCTTGTGCGTTAAGTAAGTATTCACCAAAAAGTTCTTTGTTACCATCTGATGGATTCCTAGTAAACAAAACTCCAGTACCTGAATCATCATTTAAGTTACCAAATACCATTGTTTGAATAGTTGCCCCTGTGCCCCATTCATCTGGAATATTGTTAAATTTTCTATAATTGATAGCTCTTGTATTAAGCCAACTACTGAAAACAGCCTTTACTGCACCATTTAATTGCTCAATTGGGTCCTGAGGAAAAGGAACATCTGAAAATCTTTCAATGGTATTTTTATATGCATCAATAATCCAATTTAATTGATCCGGAGTGAAGTCTTTGTCAGAAGATACATTGTCTATTCTTTTTTTATTTTCAATTACAGCTTCAAATCTACTGTAATCAAGGCCTAAAACAACATTTGAATACATTTGAATTAACCTTCTATAAGAATCTAATGCAAAACGCTCATCATTAAACTGCTCCACTAAGGAATTGATATTTCCATCATTGAGTCCAATATTTAATATAGAGTCCATCATTCCAGGCATTGAAATTCGACCACCTGATCTTACTGATAATAAAAGCGGGTTTGATTTGCCGTCAAAACTTAGGCCTGAATATAACTCAAGCTTACTCACAGCATTGATAATTTCTGTCTCCAAAGTATCTGGCAACTCATTATTCTCCATAAAGTAATTGCATGCTTCAGTAGTAATTGTGAATCCAGGTGGAACAGAAATTCCAAGATTACTCATTTCTGCTAGGTTTGCCCCTTTACCTCCAAGAAGGTTGACCATTGATGCATTCCCATCTGTATGATCTTTTGAAAATTCAAAGATAAGTTTATTTTTCATATTTTGATTTTGTGGGTTCCCCTTCTAATCTTTAATTATATAGGGAGGGAATAAAATGTCTAAAAATGTATTAGTAATTGGTACGGGCACAATAGGGGAACCACTCATAGGTCTCTTAGCTGAACATAAAGAAATACTAGGTTTAGATAATGTTATATTTTTTAAACGAACTCCTCTATCGGATGAAAGAGGGAAAGTTGAAGCTCTATTAAGAAAGGGAGCACAAATTGTATCAACTTCAGATGTCTTATCAGATTTTACTGAACTAGGTTTTTCGAGTATTTATGATGTAGAAAAGGCATATCAGGATGCTGATGTAATTATTGACTGCACACCAAGTGGAAACAATAACTGGGATAATATTTACTCCTCTCTTGATGAAAACAAAAGGTACTTAGCACAGGGATCTGAACATGGATTTGGTTCCTTTTTTGCTTGGGGAATAAATAACGAAATCCTTGAGAATCAAGCTAATAAATATTTAATTGCATCTTGTAATACTCATAACATTGCATCGATAGTTAAAGCTTTTGCATTAGACCAGAATCGTGAATTGGCAGAAGGAAGATTTGTGTGTTTAAGAAGAGCAAATGATGTATCTCAAAATGATTCTTTCTCTCCTTCACCAACAATTACCAAGCATACAAATCAAGAATTTGGAACACATCATGCACGAGATGTACATGAATTGTTTGCACAAGAAGGAAAAGATTTAAACCTTTTTTCTTCAGCAATTAAATTACCAACACAATATATGCACACTCTTTGGTTTACGTTAAATTTTAATGATCAAATTCAATTTGAGGATATTATAGAAAACCTAAGAGGTAATCAATTTTTAATGAGTACAGAGAAAATGTCATCGAATAAAGTGTTTTCTTTTGGTAGGGATCATGGCTATCACGGTAGGCTATTATCCCATGGTATTGTCGCAGAACAGTCACTTCATGTAAAAGATAATGTACTCACAGGTTATTGCTTTACGCCTCAAGACGGAAATGCATTATTGTCATCAGTCGCAGCAACAATACAGTATTACTACAAAAACGATTGGCAAAAGAAAATGGAAGTTTTTGATCGTTATATTTTTAAAAATATATAGTCAGACAAGATTATATTATAACACATACTTATTTCACAAACAACTATAGCTTGTGCATATTGTATATTTAAGATACAGCCTGTGCAAAATACCTCTAGAGTTAAATTAGCTACAAGGGGGAAAGCTGGATCATTTAGGAGAGTGTTACTAGACGTACGGTAACACTATAAAAATTTCAAGAGCCAGCCCAGAATCTTGCAAAGACCAAATATGAAATAGGGATTTCTGGAGCTGGTTCTTTTATGCAAAAAATGTATAAAAAAAGCTCTCAATTTTCACATTTACTACTTAACTGTGCTATTTTTTTTATATGCAAAAATTAAACGTTGTGAAAGTGGTGGTTTACATACATATGTAATGCCCTTATGCAACATTTTTTGATACCGGGCAGATGCCCGGTTTTTTTATTTTAGGAAGGAAAAAAATGAAAGAACAAGAAAGTAGCCATAGAAAGACTAACAATATACATAAGACCAAGTCAGATCTTTATGAGAGTCTTTACGATGGAGAATAATTTTTTAGATGCTGAATCGCTAAAAAACGATTGGGATACTAATCCTCGATGGAGGGGTATTACTAGGAACTACAGTGCTGAAGATGTGATAAGTATTCGAAACTCTGTAGAAATTAAACATACTCTTGCGGAAAATGGTGCTCAAAAACTCTTTGAAGATTTAAACAAAAAGGATGAATGGATATCAGCACTTGGTGCTTTATCTGGTAATCAAGCTGTTCAAATGGTAAAAGCTGGTCTCAAAGCAATTTATTTGAGTGGATGGCAAGTTGCTGCCGATTCAAATCTTGGCGAGACAACTTATCCAGATCAATCACTTTATCCAAGCAATAGTGCCCCAACACTTGCAAAACGCATTAATAATGCCCTATTAAGAGCAGAACAAGTAGATCGTGTAGAGGGAAATAACAGTATTGATTATCTTGTACCAATAGTGGCAGATGGTGAAGCAGGTTTTGGTGGAACGCTTAATGTATTTGAATTAACCAAAAAATTTATTGAAGCTGGAGCTGCAGGTGTGCATTTTGAAGATCAATTAGCTGCGGAAAAAAAATGTGGACATATGGGCGGTAAAGTATTAGTTCCAACTAGTCAACACATTAGGACCCTTACCTCAGCAAGGCTTGCATCTGACACCATGGGTGTTCCAACTGTAATAATTGCAAGAACAGATGCATTGGCAGCAAACCTTGTCACGAGTGATATTGATGAGATCGACAGTGACTTTGTATTAGGTGAGAGAACTTCAGAAGGATTCTTTAAAGTAAAAAATGGTCCAGAGTCTGCAATTAGTAGAGGTCTCTCTTATGCCCCGTACTCTGATCTTGTATGGTGTGAAACTGGAAAACCAGATATTGGGTTTGCAAAAGAGTTTGCTGATGCAATACATGAAAAATTCCCTGATAAATTATTAGCTTACAATTGTTCACCTTCCTTCAATTGGAAGCAATCACTTTCAGATGATGAAATAGCTACATTTCAAGAGAAATTAAGCTCTTTTGGGTATAAGTTCCAATTCATTACTTTGGCAGGATTTCACGCTCTTAATACATCTATGTTTGAACTTGCAATGAAGTACAAAGGTGGAAATATGTCTGCATATGTTGAACTTCAACAGAAAGAGTTTGCATTAGAGAAAGATGGATTTACATCTGTTAAACACCAGAGAGAAGTGGGTGCAGGTTATTTTGATACAATCTCTACAATCATAAGTGATGGAGATGCTTCAACACTTGCTCTTAAGGGTTCTACAGAAGAGGAACAATTTTAATGTTTAAAATAAATGATTCAACAAACTCAGAAAGTGTCATTAATGATGACTCACTAGAATTTTTTGAAAAGTTTATTATTTCTTTTGATAAAAGACGTAAAGAACTTTTAGAAAAAAGAAATAAAACCCAAGAGTTTATCTCTAATGGAGGGAGATTCTCCTTTCCAGAAGATACTTCTATTAGAGATAGTGAATGGACTGTAGTTCCACCGCCACAGGATGTAGCCAATAGAAATGTTGAGATTACTGGTCCTGTCGATCGAAAGATGATTATTAATGCACTCAATTCTGGTGCAGATGTCTTTATGGCTGATTTTGAAGACTCAACATCACCAACTTGGGAAAATATTGTGAATGGACATGTTAATTTAATAGATGCTAATAAAAGAGAAATATCTTTCGAGAATAAAGAAAAAGGGAAATCCTATTCTCTTAATGAGGATTCTACAACTTCACTTTTCGTAAGACCAAGAGGATGGCACTTAGACGAAAAAAATGTTACTTACAATAATGAGCCTGTATCAGCTAGCTTGTTTGATTTTTGTATGTATATATTTCACAATGCTCAAATAAGATTAGATAATAATATTGGAACTTATTTTTATATTCCTAAACTGGAAACAGCCGAAGAGTCTCAGCTTTGGGATGATGTATTTACACTTGCTGAAGAAGAGTTGAATTTACCAATAAGTACTATAAGAGCAACTGTTCTTCTTGAGACGATTTCTGCATCATTTGAAATGGATGAAATCTTATATAGTCTTAAAAACCACTCTTTAGGCATGAATGCTGGTAGGTGGGATTATATTTTTAGCGCTATAAAGAGACACAGAGAAGTTGAAGGTGTGATATTTCCAGACCGTTCTCAGATAACTATGACCGTTCCATTTATGAAGTCTTACACTGAGTTACTAGTTCAAAGTCTTCATAAACGTGGTGCACATGCAATTGGAGGTATGTCAGCATTTATTCCTGATAGAAAAAGTCCTGATATCACCGAAGAAGCTTTTACAAAAGTAAGAAATGATAAAATTCGAGAGGCTGAAATGGGGTTTGACGGTTCTTGGGTTGCACATCCAGATCTTGTAAAAATCTGTAAGGATATTTTTTCAGAACATCTTGGTGAAGCTGATAACCAAATTAGTTATGTTCCTGATTATGTAATTACAGATGACATGTTACAAGACTTCAATATTAAAAATTCCTCTATTACTGAAGAGGGTATTCGTACAAACATAAAAGTAGGAATTTTATATATTCAATCATGGCTTCTCGGTCAGGGTGCAGCTGCTTTATTTAATTTAATGGAAGATGCTGCAACTGCTGAAATCTCACGTTCACAATTATGGCAATGGGTACACAACAATGCCGTAACCGATAGTGGTATTGAAATAAATATTGAATTTATAAAAAAACTAATAGAAGAGGAATTAAAAGAAATTAAAAATTTAACTCCAACTAGTGAAATGTTGGATGAGGCAGGTACTCTTTTTGAAGATCTAATTATAAATATAGAGTTTGAAGATTTTTTAACACTTCCTGCATATAAATTAATTAATTAATTCCATACTGCTTAATAATAATATATGTTTATACAATGAAGTCATGGGAGAAGTAATCGCAATAGGAGTACCCGCCTTATTTGTAGTTGGTATTGTGTGGCTGATTATTTCATCAAATAAACGAATAAATAATGCACTTACATTAGCTTCTGAGGTACTAGGTTTTACACCTGTACTTTCAAAAAATATATTTAGGAAAAAAAAGATAATTGGTGAATTAGATGGATATAACTGTGAAGTGGAGGTCTATACAAGAAGTCACGGTAAGTCGTCAACAACATATGTATCTTTCTTTGCTTATTTTCCAGAAAGTTTTGACATGGGATTAAAAATTAATTGGCGAGGTGAGTTTGATGGAGATGATGAACACCTAATAGATTTGTTTATTAAGCGAAATGAAGAACTAGTTGAAGAATCTAAAAAAAACCTTCGAAGACTTAAAATAGAGGACAACTTTGTAAATTCGAGAAAAATACTATTCAGAAAATACTACAAAGCTGATGAGATTGTAAAAACTATGAGAGATGTCCTTAACTTAGCAAAAGCAATTAAATAGCTTTTTTAGCTAACTCTCTTTTTGAAAAATAATCACCGTTAATCATGTATTCGGAGTTTAATTCTTGTTAGACAAGTTCAAAAGATTTAATAATATTTTCTAAACCCTCTTTTGCATCTGCAAAAAGCATTTTTGCATTGTCATTTATAAATAGTGGATTTGCAATACCTGCATAACCAGGTGACATAGATCTTTTTATCACGATGACTTGCTTGGCTAAATCAACATCTAGTATTGGCATTCCATAGATTGGAGATTCTTCATCAGTTCTAGCCAATGGATTCACAACATCATTTGCTCCAAGCACTATTACAACATCCGTTGAGGAAAACTCAGAATTTATATCCTCTAGGGTAAACATATCTTCATAGTCAATATCTACCTCAGCTAAGAGTACATTCATATGGCCGGGCATTCTTCCAGCAACTGGGTGAATAGCAAACTTCACTTCAATGTTTTTATCTTTTAAGGTATTTGTTAATTCTTTAACTGCTGCCTGTGCTTGAGCTACTGCCATTCCATATCCTGGAACAATAACTACAGATTCCGCATAGCTTAGCTGGATTGCAACATCTTCTGGTGAAGTACTAATTGGATCTTTTTCATATTCATTGTTAATAGTCGTAGTGCCAAAACCACCTTTAAGAACGTCTCGAAGCGTACGATTCATTGCAGCACACATGAGGAGTGTAAGAATTATTCCTGATGCGCCCACTAAGGCGCCAGCTACGATCAAAATAATACTATTTACAATAAACCCTGCTGACATTGCAGCAATTCCAGATAGCGAATTTAAGAATGCGATGACAACTGGCATATCTGCTCCACCAATGACGGCAACTCTTATAACTCCAGCAATTAATGCAACCAAGATAATAAATTCCATTAAAAGGTCATCCATTTCTAAAACAGCTGGAATTACTAAGATGATAGGGAAAAATACTGAAAATATATCTGCCAATTTTTTATTGAAGTTATTTAGTTTGCCACGCAGTTTCATTACTGCCACAAAGCTTCCAGAAAAAGTAAACATTCCGATACCCATTGAAAAGATAGCTACAAAAACAACAGAAATTGGTAAGGAACTACCAGAGAGCTCAACATAGGCAATTGCACCAGAAGCTCCTCCACCAAAACCATTAAATAAACCAACTAGTTCTGGCATTTGTGTCATCTGAACTCGTTTTGATATTAAAACTCCAAGAAGTCCGGAAACAACAATTGTGATGTAAAAAGCAGAATCATATTTTGAAAAATCAAAATTAAAAGCACTAAAGACAGCTAGTGCCATAGCCAACATAGCAAAGGTATTTGCCCTATGTGCTGTTGAAGGTCTTCCAAAGAGTTTCAAAGCAAAGATAAATAAAATAGATGAGACAAGTAATATTATTTCAATCATTTTTCTTAAACATTTCTAGTATTCGACCAGTTACGGAAAATCCACCAACAATATTTAGTGTTGCAAAAGCTACTGCAATTAAAATAATTATTTTAAGTATTTCTGAATCTCCTACTTCAGGGTAAATAATGATAGCTGCTATTAATGTAATTCCAGAAATAGCATTAGAACCAGACATAAGTGGTGTGTGTAATGTCTGTGGAATTTTAGATATAAGTTCATACCCAATAAAGCTAGCTAAAAAAGTTATCAACAATGTAAGTAAGAAAGTTGCTTCCATTAAGAACTCATCTCTACAAAAATCTCATCATCACTATTTTCTAAATACAGCTCAATTAAATTTCTTACATTCTCTGAATAAAGTTTTGTGGCTGCATGTTTAACAGTGTTCAAAATATCTGTTTCGCCAACTACTTTAACACCATTTATCTCTACAACTTTGTTTACTTCTGTACCTTCACAGTTTCCACCAGTACCAGCTGCTAGATCAACAATGACAGAGTTCTCTCTCATGTTGTTAACAGTTGACTTTTCAATTAAAACTGGTGCTTTCTTTCCAGGTATTTGGGCAAATGTTAAAACAATATCACTTTCAATAACTTGTTTTTTTAAGGCTTCTTGAATCTTCTGATTTTCTTCATCAGAGACTTCTTGAGCATACACACTATCTTGAGCTTCGGTACTGGCTTCTACAAATTTGGCTCCTAAGCTTTCTACTTGATCCTTTGCTTCTTTTCTAATATCAAAAGCCCACACTCTAGCTCCAAGTCTTTTAGCAGTTGCGATTGCCTGAAGACCTGCAACTCCAACTCCAAGAATTAACACTTTAGAAGGTTGAATATTTCCTGCAGCAGTTGTCATCATAGGCACAACGTCTGATGTTTCTTTTGCTGCTCTCAAAACTGCAGCGTATCCAAGTAAGTTTGCCTGGGAGGAAAGTGCATCTAAATTTTGAGCTCTTGAAATTCTTGGTAGTTTAAAAAAACTAAGTACTTTAATATCTGGTCTTAACTTTTTAATTTCATTTATTTTATCAAAATCAAATATACCAATCAGAACAGCTCCCTCTTTTAAATTTTTTACTACCTTATCTTCTATGTTTTCAACACATGCAACAATATCGAGTTCTTTTAATTTAGAAATAGTTTTTACATTTTTAGGTTCACTGTAATTAAGATAATCAAACAGCCCTTTTTCTAAATGAATATCTGAAGTGTATTTATCAATAGATTCAGGATGTACAGGAGCCCTATATCCATCAACGTCTTTTATAAATCCAATTTTCATACTTCTTTAGTTTAAATATGCTGACAACTTACTAAGAATTAAATAAAATACTTACATGAGTGTTGCAGTCTTTAGTGATAAATTTTCAGGAACATTAACTGCAAAAGAAGCTCTGGGCATAATTAAAGATGTGTTTCAAGCTTCTAGTATTAATGCTGAGTTTTTTAGTGTTACAGATGGGGGTGAAAACAGTTCAAAGATATTTAAAGAATATGGTTTTAAACAATATCAAGCTTTTAGATCTTACAATTGTGATGGAACAGAGGTTGAGGTTGAATCTTTAAATATTAACGGACTTAAGTATTTTGAAACTGCTCAATTAATTGGAATTAATTCGATTAAAGATACCTTGGAAATAAATTCTGCTTCCTTATGTGAAGTTTTGCAAAAGGTAAATATTTTAGGAACAGGTGGATCTAAAACTGTTGACTTTGGAGTTGGTCTATTAAGCAAATTAGGGATTGATTTTTTATCAAATGGAGAAAAGATTAATAACCCTACACCAAAAGACTTCCCTCTAATCAATAGTGTGAAAACTAAAGAGTTTGACCCTGATATTAACTTAAAAGTACTTACTGATACAACGATTCCATTACTTGGACAAAATTCAGCATATGACATTTTTGGACCTCAAAAGGGTTTGAGTAGTGAATTCATAGAACAACACAAAAATGAAACTGAAAGGCTGATAGGACTTTTAGCAAAAGAGCTTTCTCTTGAGCTAAACCCATACGAACAACTCACAGGAGCAGCTGGAGGATTATCTTTTTGTTTACATCAAATATTAGGCTGTGAAATTGATAGCGGCTCTAAATATTTTATGGAAACAACAAACCTTACAGAAAAAATAAAAGAATATGAAATAGGAGTTTTTTGTGAAGGTAAATTTGACGAATCGTCTTTTGAGGGAAAAATAATTGGTGAGCTTTTAAAAAATTTTAATGGCAATAGTTACTTTTTAGGAGGTCAATATAAAGCAGAGAGTAAGAAATTATTTACTAATATTTTTGAATGTGGAGAAGCAGGTCTCAGTGACCCAAAAGGTACACTTAAAATAGCTACAAATAATCTAATTAAAGAATTAACATAATTCCCATGGCAACAACTTCACCCTGTATAAATGTTTGCGTTACAGACCCAGATAGCGATTTATGTTACGGGTGTGCAAGAACAACTCCCGAAATTTCAAAATGGTCAAAATTTACGGACGAAGAACAAAAACAAATTATAGAAATAAGTAGATCAAGAATGGATGGATGGCAATTAGAAACATTTGATAGGGCTTACAAGCAAAAAAAGGAAACTGGATTAAGTCCAATAAAGGAACAAAAACTTCAGTCTGAAGATTAATATTTGCCTCCTAAAAACAGAAAAAGAGAGAATGAAAGGTCCTCTCTTCTGCTGTTTGAAGCTTATAGTGTTGCAACACTAATTCTTAAAAAGACAGCTTCTTCATAAATAATACAGTTGTGTGTTTTAAAACGGTAAAGTTTTTAATTTACTTTTTTGGCTTTAACTTGGCAGTAAAGTGTCTCAACAGCTTTGGCTGGTAAGTTATTTCATACCCTTTTAAGTTATCTTTATTTTCTACTAGTTTTTCAAGAACCTCAGCAACATAATCAAAATGACTTTGTGTATATGATCTTCTTGGAGCAGCAAGTCTTACTAACTCATGTGTTGCGGGAGTGTCATCTTTTCCGTCTTCTCCTGCAACACCAAATGCTAATGTACCGAGCTCTACAACTCTTACACCACCAATAAGATATATCTCACATGCAAGTGAATGGCCTGGATATTGATGTGGAGGAATATGAGGAAGAAATGTTTTTGCATCTATATAAAGTGCATGTCCCCCAGCAGGTTGGACGATTGGTATTCCATATTCGAGAGCTTTGTCTGCTAAATATGAAATGGATCGTGCACGATATTCAAGATAGTTTCTATCTGTAATTTCTATTAAACCTTGAGCTAGAGCATCTAAATCTCTTCCTGTAAGTCCTCCGTATGTAGGGAAACCTTCAGTTAATATCAATACATTTTTAGCTGCCTCTGCGAGGGCATCATCATTAAACGCAAGAACGCCTCCAATATTTCCAAAACCATCTTTTTTTAAGCTAATGGTGCAACCATCAGCTAAGCGAAATGCCTCTTTGACAATTTCTCTTATCTCAAGGTTTTTATAAGAGTCTTCTCTTTGAGAAACGAACCACGCATTCTCTGAAAATCTGCAAGCATCTAGAAGAAACAGTTTATTATGTTTTTCACAAAGTGCTTTTACAGCTTTAAGATTCTCCATTGATACAGGTTGACCTCCTCCTGTATTATTTGTAATTGTCATTAAAACAAATGGAATTTTATCTACATCCTCACTATTTAGTAAAGCTTCTAATTTTTCTAAATCTATATTTCCTTTAAAGGGTGCTGGTGTTAAAAGATCTAATCCCTCTTTGCACAATAAATCTAATGGTGTTGCAAGAGCAGCCTCAAAGTTTGCTCTTGTTGTATCAAAATGACTATTGCTTGGAATGATGTCTCCCTCTTTAACAGTTATGGTTGCAAGAATTTTCTCACTAGCTCTACCTTGATGTGTTGGAATAATATGTTTGTATCCTGTTAATTCAGACAATACCTTATTAAATCTTTGCCAAGAATGTGAACCGGCATAAGCTTCATCTCCTCGCATAATAGCTGCCCATTGTTCAGATGACATTGAGCCAGTTCCAGAATCAGTCAATAAATCTATTGTTACCTCTTGTGATTGCAAGCCAAATAAATTCCAATCTTCCCTTTCAAGAAATTCTTTTCTCTGTTCGGGAGTTGTAATAGCGATAGGTTCAACTGATTTGATTTTAAAAGGTTCGATTATTGTTTTAAATTCCATATAAGAAGTGTACATAATAAGATGAGATATCATTGATGATATGGTTGATATTCATAAATCAGTTAGCAATCTGTTTCAAGAACATGAAGATTTACTTGAAATTTTTGAATGTATGGACGAATTCTCAGACACCCAGAGCTTTTGTGATCATTATGGATATAAAATTGAAGACGCATGTAATGCAATTTTAATAAAATCAAAAAAACCAGAACACTTTTATGCTTTATTTTGTGTCCTTGGGGTTGATCGCCTAGATGTGAATCATAAGGGAAAGGCCGTATTGAATTCTAAGAAGTTAAGTTTTGCATCAAGAGAAGAAGCAGAGGAAATAACAGGTCAAATTTATGGAGGCATAAGTCCCTTGGGTCTTCCCCAAGATATTAAAATTTATATTGATAAAAATGTTATGAAAAGAGATAAAGTTTTCATTGGTGGAGGTAATAGAGTTAGTAAATTTTTTCTTTCACCAGAAACGCTTGTCAATTTAACTAACGCAAGTATAGAAGATTTAACTTAACCCACCTCTACATAAACTTGCTGCTTGTGGAAGTAATGCTTTCCCGTTAAACCCTGGAATTCTTCCGCCCTGCAAGTAAGTACTAAGTGTTCCCTTAATACCTTCAAACTGATCAGGTTCAATAGCTTGTGGCTCTAAAAGTATTTGTAGGTTATCAGGAAGTCTCTCCTCTAGGAACTCTCTTTGATAACTATCTAATTCTTGAACATATTCAGATAGTAAATTGACAGATACCTCATAACTATCAACTACATCAATACAATTTTCGTATTCAATTTTAGTCAGTGGAGAGGTGTCAACATCATAGTCAGCTCTGTATTGAAAAAATAAAATTAAGACTGTAAAAATAATTAGTGTGTAAAACAAAAATTTAAATGGAAGAAATAGAATTTTTTTTACAGGCCAAAACGCTATTTTAAATAATCTCTTAAACATATTGTTTTTAGTTTAATGCTATGACGAGACACTGGCAGGCTCCACCAGATTTAAGAAATTCAGATACATCTGCAATTTCTACTTGTAAACCAAGATTTTGGACAGTACTAACTGCTTCAATATCTTTATTTGGAAATATTACTGTGTTATTTATTACCACAGCATTACAAGCTAGTTTGTTCGCATCATGTTCTGATACAGGGATTAAATTAAACAAGCTTTCGAAAGTACTTAATGATTTGTCCACAAAAGCATCTGGATAGAAAATTGCATCTCCAGAAGGAAAATTCTGAAAACAAGTATCCAAATGATAAAACTTCTCCTGAGCAAGTTCAGCAAGGACAGGTTCTAATTCAAACTGATCTGCTATATAAAGTAACGCATCTTTGTCGCTTCTTATACCGTATGAACCAACTAAGTAATCTCCATAAACAAAAGCATCACCTCTTCCTTCAAATTTAAATTCTGAAGGTATGCGACTTACATTGTAACCATTATCTTTAAACCACTTACTGTAAAGCTCTTCCTCCCCTCTTCTTTCTTCGTATTTGAAGTTAGCAATCAAAACATCGTTTTTGTTTATTATTCCTGAATTTGCTGTAAATACTAAATCTGGGTAATTTTCATTTGGTTGAACAACTTTTACTTCAGCACCTGCAGTTTCAATTGTTGTCTTTAAATTTTCCCACTGATGCTTTGCTAAATCTAAATCAACCTCGGTCCCGCTAACCATCCATGGATTAATTGAATATTCTACTTTAAAATACTCAGGTGAGCTCATTAATATTTGTTTATTAGGCATATGATAAGTTTACATTTTTATACATTAAATGTATATTTTTAGTTATGAAAGATATTTTATTTCAATCAATAAATAATGATTTAATTGCACAATGTCATCAATTAAATGAGGAAAATGTTCCAAATGTAGGTTCTAGATCATTAGAAGGGTTAACCAATTCACTTGAAAACTCTGACTACAGCGAATGTGTAATTATTGATAATTTTGTTGTTGGATTCGTGATATGTTTTCAAGATAGTGAAATTACAAAATCATATATGGAAAAAATTGAACATAAAAACTTTAAAGAAATTAGTAATAGGGTGAGCAATTTCTTATATATCGACAGAATTGCTGTTAATGCAAAATATAGAAATAAAAACCTTGGCAGTCAACTTTACTCAAACATTATTAATTTCTCTAAAGATAACTCTATCTCAAACTTGACTGCGGAAATTAACTTACTACCTTCAGTGAACATTCCATCTTTTGAATTCCATAAAAAATTTAACTTTAAAGAAATTGACACTGTTAAATATTCAAAAGATTATGAAGTATCACTACAAAAGAAAGAAATAATTTAGTTAGAATACATTTATGCAATTTGAACTCCCAAGAAGACACAGAAAAAGCTTTGAAGTTACTACAAGAAAAAAGCTAAGTGATAAATTTAATAAATCTGAATCAATAGAACTTTTTGAAGTTATTAAAAAGGAGTATCAAAATAGCTCTCCAACATTTGGCTCATCTTCTGGAAAAAAAGAATCCTTACTAGAACTACTTATTATCACAGGAAATCAAATATCAAATGAATACAAAGACTGTGATGTTGTAATGACACAAGGTGTTCCAGAAATTAAGAGAGTTAGGACATCATGACAAAGTTAATTATTGATGCAGACACCGGGTCTGATGACGCAGTAGCGATTCTAATGGCGTACCAAAATCTGCCTGAAAAAAATATTCTAGGTGTAACGCTTGTGTCAGGAAACGTGCCTCTTGAGCAAGGTATTCTAAATACTATTTTTGTTAATGAACTGTGTGATGTAAGTGTTCCAATTTATAGGGGAGCAAGTAAACCTCTTGAAAGAGAATACGTAGAAGTTTATAAAACTGATGAAGCTAACAAAATAGCTCTTAGCTATGAAAACTATTCTACTTCAGCACAACATGTCCATGGAGTTGATGGCCTTGGTGATATAGGTATTAAGCCAGAAGGAAATAAAATTGAAGAA
Organism: Acidimicrobiaceae bacterium; assembly: GCA_028344675.1. Lineage (GTDB taxonomy): Bacteria > Actinomycetota > Acidimicrobiia > Actinomarinales > Actinomarinaceae > Actinomarina. The sequence continues at coordinate 73,143 of JAOMBT010000002.1, forward strand.
GAAACGGCACAAGAGTTTTATTCAAGAGTATTAGAAGATGAAAATGAAATTGAAATTGTCACTCTTGGTCCACTGACTAATATTGCAGAACTCGTTAGAAAGAATCAAGATAAGCTTTCAAAAATTAAGCATTGTTACATTATGGGTGGTAGCTCAAATGCGCTTGGCAATGTAACGAAATTTGCTGAATATAATTTTTGGGTTGATCCTGAAGCAGCTGATATTGTCTTAAATTCTGGCATACCCATAACAGTCATTGGTTGGGATCCATCATTATATGATGCAATGATTGATTCAGATAAGATTAAAGAAATCGACTCAATTGGAACAAAATATTCATCATTTACAAATGACATTCAGGTTGTTTTAAGAGAAATGATGAAAGACATATTCGGTACAGATAGCTATGACTTACCTGACCCTCTGGCTATGGCTGTTTATTTAGACAATAATATTATTAGTCAGTCTGTAGAAGTTAATGTTCGTGTCGATACAAGAGATGGGATGACAAGAGGAGGTTGTATTCTTGATTTTCTTAATCTTGAACCTGAAGCTCCAAAAGTAAAAGTTGTACAACGTTGTCATGGAGATATGTTTTACAGCCTACTAAAACAAAGCCTTAGGTAGTGATTTCAAGTATTTCTACAATTGAATTCTTGATTCTGCAAATAAGCGTAGCTTTTAGCCCTGGTTTAATAATTGCTTTAATAGTAAATGAATCTGTTCAAAAAAGTAGAAAAAATGGACTACAAGTAGCAGCTGGAGCAGCAAGTGGAGCTGTTTTCATTACTCTAATAACTGCAACTGTGGTTGCCTTTGTATTCAGTTTAGTTCCTGGAATATTGACAACGATATATATTGTTGGAATAATTTATATCATTTATAAAGGAATTAAAACAATTAAAGCTGAAATTATTACAGATATTCCTGAGGTGGCTTCGGAATCGTTTAAAGCTGGCATGAAATTAAATTTGCTTAATCCAAAAATGTGGGTTTTTTACCTATCAGTATTGCCAATATTTGTAGAAGGTGCTTCAAATATATTTCAATCACTCATCTATTTGGGGATCTTGACTATTGGAGTAAATCTTGTTGCAGATATAACATATGCTTTTTTAAGCAGTTATTTTTTTGGTCATTCATCTTTAAGATCAAAAAAAATTATTAATAATATAAGTGGAGTTTGTCTAATTCTTATTGGTGTTTACTTATTCTTCAGTAGATTCTTTTGACTCTTCTGTATTTTCTGATTTATCGTCTTTGAATAACTCAGAAATTGCACCAATACTACCTAGAGTCGCTGATAGGTCAGCTGGTAGGAATATTTTTGTAGCATTACCTTCAGCTACCTTTTCTAGTGACTCTAAATATTTAATTGCGATTAAATCATTTGTAGGATCACCTTTATGAATCGCTGCAAAGACTTTTTCAATTGCTTCAGATTCACCTTCAGCAATTGCAATTTTTTCATATTTTTGTGCATCTGCAACTTGTTTTAAAGCTTCTGCTTCACCGTTTGCATCTAGAACTTGAGACTCTTTTCTTCCTTCAGCAGAAAGAATTGCAGCTCTCTTTTCACCTTCAGCTTCAGTAACAGCCGCTCTTCTGTCTCTTTCAGCTTTCATAACTTTATTCATTGCATCCTGAACATCTTGCGGTGGATCAACTCTTTGTATTTCAACCCTAACAACTCTCGTTCCCCATTTGTCAGTTGCTTCATCTAAAATGAGTTTTAACTGTGTATTGATAGTTTCTCTGGATGTTAAAGCGGCATCTAACTCTAGGTCACCAACAACATTTCTTAGGTTAGTTTGAGCTAATTTTGTTGCTGCTTGAATAAAGTCCCCGACGTTATATACAAGTTTTTTTGGATCTGTTGGCTCATAATATATGACAGCATCAACTGTGATTGTTACATTATCTTTAGTAATAACTTCTTGAGGTGGTACGTCAATAACTTGTTCTCTCATGTCAACAATAATTATTCTTTCAAGACCAGGAAGTACAATATTTAATCCAGGTGTTGCCTGTCTGTTGTATTTACCCAATCTTTCTACTAAACCAGTTTCAAATGGTCTAATTATTCTAAAAATTCTAAAAAGCACCACACCAAGCAGTACAATTCCTACAACCCAACTAAGTAATCCAAATATAAAATCCATAGTTATATCCTAACCTTCCTTCGTTTGTACTTCTAATTTTGTACCACTTACATTTTTAACTTCTACAACTGTATTGGTAGGAATGCGTTGATTGATAGAAACAACCTGCCAATCATCACCGAAGACGTGTTGGGATATGGATGTGTATGGATCTAATTCAGAAGTTGAAACAAATGACTTACCAATGTATTTGTTTGTACCTTCATTAAAATTTTTGGAATCGCTTGATTTATTTTTTTTTGGACCAAAAATTTTTATAGAAATATAAACCCCTACAATACTAAAAACTACAAATGTTCCAAGTTGAATATTCTGACTATCAGAAATTAAAGAAACAATTCCAGCAAAAAATGAGCCGATTGCAAAGGGAAGCATAAAAAAAGTTGTAACTAGTAATTCAGCAAGTAATAGAACAGCGGCTGCAATAAACCAAATCTGTGTCATAGTTACCATTTATTTATCTTGCTCTTCCTTTTCAATCTGTTCTTGTTCAAATCGATTTAAAGCCAACAGAAACATTATAAATAATATTGAAGAACCTATTAAAAAAGTTAATGGGAGGATTCTTATTTCAAAAGCATTCAATCCATCAATACTTGCAGGAGCTGGACCTCTAGGGGCATAGAGTAGAAATAGTATTGAATTTATTACTAGCCAGCCAAATGTTCCTGCACCCGTAATCAAAAAAGCTAATCTTTTTCCAACATTTGTAGCGTTTAATAAAAAGGTAGAACCTAAAAATACTATTAATGAACCAGCGAACATGATAATTCCAGTAACCGTCAAATTAGATGAAAGCAGTGATCTCATTATTTCACGCATCTTGCTTCATTCCTCTCAAGTAATCAATAATCAAGGCAATGTCAGATTCAGGTAATACTGCACCAAATCCAGGCATTTTTCCTCCACCTACACCATTCACTCCGTACGCTTTTCCATTAACAGAGCCCTTTACAATAAAGTCTATCAGGTCTTCTCTTTGCTTAAACTGAATATTTGCCCTTCCAGCTCGTAAAGCGGGTCCTAAACCTCCTGAACCTAATTCTTTTGTATAAGCAACTCCAGCGGAATAACCTGCAGTGTGACATCTTGCACAATATGCATTAAACAAACCTACGGCTCTTTTAGCTTTATCTAAATCTCCATCAAATGTAGATTCGGCAATCTCTTCATAAGAAACTTCCCAAAGTTTTTCTTCCAGAGCTTTCTCTAAAAAAGCTAATCCCGTTTCAGCCTCGTTTAAAAATTTATCATATCCATCTGAAACTATTCTTATATTAATAAGCTCTGATTCAAGTTGAGACAAGAAACCATTTGCAATAGATTTATCTTTTCTTCCTGGAATAGACTGTTCGTTATCTGGGTCTAGATTAAGAATTGAAGTGCCAAGGATCTCATTAATGTTTGAACTGTAAGTAGATATATCTATCTCAACTGAATCTGTTAATCCGTCTTCGTCTGTGTCAATACCCCCCTCTTTTTCAAGTAGAGCTGTTACATCTTGGACTGCTTTTTCTACAACTGGTAATTTAGACGGTGCATCTTTAACACTTTGAATTAATTCTTTTTGTCTAGTAATTTCATTTTCAACTAATAGTTCAGAAGTTTCGAGTCTGGATATAGAACTATTTATGTTCATATCAATAGTGGAGAGTTCTTCATTTTGAGAAATTTGAAAATGATGAAGGTACTCAATTAAGTCATCTAACTGTCCGTCATTCATTGGACCACCACCCTTTAGACCCCAGGCAGGCATAGGAGAGTTTGCTCTACCCCATATAAGCCAGTATCTTACTTCTTCATCATCGTATCTATAAAAAACATTATTAATAGCTGGTGCTTGCCAGGTTACGTTTATTCCACTTCTTTTTTCAACATAGGATGCGGCACCACCAGATCCATCAACTCCGTGGCAATTTCCACAACCAAACTCTTCGTATAGGTGCTCACCACGTTCTATAGAAACTTCATCAAACTCTTCAACAAAACCCTCTTGTCTTGTTTGTTCTCCAAGATAGTAAAGAGGAATCATGATTGTTAGCAGTGATGCAACTAATACAGCAACAGTTAAAGTTCTGTCTAAAGTTTTAGTTTCTAAGTCATCATCTGTTCTATATTTTGTTAAATTTGGTGCATAATCTGAAACTTTTCCAGATCCTCTAAAGCCAGCAGAAACGAAAAAAGCAAGGCCGCCAATTATTCCTAACGCAATGAGTGTAATAAGAAGTGAGCTACTCAATTATTATTCCTCTGTAGTTAAAGCTATACAAGATAAACCTTGGGGATACTTAACAGTCATTCCTGGGGCTCTTGGTGATTCAACAATTGTTCCTGTGTCAATAATGAATCTGCCGTTCACATTTGAAACATTAAACCTATCAAGATTCCTAGGTGCTGGTCCTGCAAAATACTCTCCTATCATATTATATTTTGACCCATGACATGGGCACTCAAATCCTTGAGATGAATTACACCATGGAACCCTACATCCAAGATGTACGCACCTTTGATAAACAGCTACTAAGCCATCTGCAACTGTAGAGCCTGAAGAGAATTGAGAATTAGAGGCTGATCCTTCATCTAGTGGAAGTACATATGCTCTTGCTGAAGGTATAAAAGCTGGAATAACAGAACCGTCAGCTTGAAATAATTGGTCTTTAATTTCTTCAATTGATCCAGCATCAATTTTTGAACCAAATCCTCCTGAAACCTTTGGCCATAAAAAACCAAGCCATGAAATTGCTTGGATTCCCGCAAATGCACCAAAGGAAATCCTAAGAGCTTTTGTTAAGAACTGTCTTCTTGTTACACCTGCTTCTTCTTCAGATATTTCCTCGTAGACAACCTTCTCTTCAAGTTTTACCGAACCATCAGACTCTCCTACTGGCTCTTCAATCTCATCAACTATTGTTTCTGTTTCTCCCGTTGGTAAATCTGGTTCTATGAATCTACTTTGTGACTTGTCTTCTTTTAAAGCTTTCTTATCAACATTTTTTTTCCAATTTAGATTTTTTGGACCTCGTCCAGTAACTATAACTACAATACCTAAAATGCTTAAGAGGCCAACTACTGTAAAAGCTGCAAATGATAGCTGAACTATACTCATTCGAAGTGAATCCAGTCGAGCAAGTCATCAAACCAAATTCCATCAATCCATGGATATACCCAGTTCCATCCAGGGCCTCTAAAAAGCACTCCAATAATAGTAAGAGTTCCAGCTCCTGCTAGAAAGAAGGTATAAAACATAATCGCAAATTTTCTCTTTGATGGGTGTGTCTCAGGATTTCTATCTATATAAGGAAAAGCCATCCATAGTATAAGGCCAACAACTGTTGGAATCATGACTCCAGCTATTTGGGGATCCCAATAAGATAACATCTCTTGTAATCCTAAAAAATACCAAGGAGCTTTTGCAGGGTTTGGGGTAACATTTGGATTAGCTTCCTCTAACAATGGCGCTTGTAAAATTGCAGATAAAAATATTAGAAAAGCTGTCATTGCCATAAGCGCAACAAATTCAGGAAGCATTAAGTGAGGCCATGTATTAACTTTATCAATTGGTTCTTTAACAGGTTTTTGAATAGGTTTTGCTTTAACAACAGTTAGTAATCTTTGAGTTACTTTAACTTCTGGTGCAAAATCTACTTCTTCAGGTGCTGCTGGAGCTGGAGTCTCTGCTGCTGGAGCTGGAGTCTCTGCTGCTGGAGCTGGAGTCTCTGCTGCTGGAATTTTTTCTTCAATTTTTACTTCTGCAACTTTTTCTGTTGTTTCAGTAGAATGCTCTTCTTTTAAAGGTGTAATTGTTTTTGCTGGAGGTGGTGGTGCATCAGCTGGTTTAGCTGGAGTCTCAGCTGCTGGTGGTGGAGTCTCGTCAATAATTTTTACTTCCGGTTCTTTTGAAATAACTGTTGGGTCTGATTGACCTTTCATTTCAGCTATAGCTTGTTCGATACTTATACCAAGGGCTTTAGCTCTAGCTTCTGCTGATCTTTGCAATAAATGTTCTGGAATATCTACCATAATACTTTTACAACGGTCCTGATATTCCGCCGTCTTTTCTTACTCTCCAGAAATGAACAGCCATGAATATAACAATTATGAATGGGAAAAAGAGAACATGAAGAACGTAAAATCTTAATAATGTTGCAGTTGTAGCCTCAAGTCCAGCAAACAAACCAAACTTAACTTGTGCACCAACAACCGGGACATATCCAGCCATATTGCCACCAACGGTTACAGCCCAAATAGCAAGCTGGTCCCAAGGTAATAGATAACCAGTAAATGACAGTAGTAAAGTAAGGAGCAGTAAAATAACCCCTATAACCCAGTTAAATTCTCTTGGTGCCTTGTAAGCACCATGATAAAAAACACGAGACATATGTAGAAAAACAACTAAAACCATCAAGTGAGCACCCCATCTGTGCATGTTCCTTACTAATGAGCCAAAAGCAATTGTTGTCTGAAGATTTTGTATATCAACATAAGCTAGCTCAGTAGGTCGGAAATAAAACATTAGCCAAATTCCTGTAATAGTCAGAACAATAAATAAGAAGAAGCTAAGACCCCCAAGGCATAGAGTATAAGAGAGCCTAACACCATGTCTTTTGACTTTTACCGGATGTAGATGATATAAAACATTGTTCATAACAACATAGGATCTGTTTCTTGGACTGTCTACATATCCTTTTCGAAATGGTGAACCAGGACGAAAAATACTTGACATAAGCTTTCCGCCTTTGAAGCCATCACTAGCTTTTGCTCTAGTTTCTTGAAATCTTTCTCTTAATGTCATTTTCTGCATTATGTTATTTTATAGCCTTCCATATATATAACCGTGTCGGTCACTTCTTTGGCCAGAGTCTTCATCCCAAGGAGCTGTATAGAGGCCATTTTCAACAGCTTGGTCAGCTAAAGATCCTGAAAATTTTCCAAGAGATATAACTCCCGTTGGGCACCTATCAACACATAGTGCACATCTTGTACAAGCTTCTTCATCTACTACAAAAAAACCTGCTGATTCACTTTCGTCAGGTGACTCTACATTAATTGAATCCTCAATTGCATCAACTGATAAATAATGGATACACTTCCATGGACATATATCCACACAGCCTTCACACAAAATACACTCAGATTCATCGATATGTAAAAATTGTTTTGGCCTCACTCTTGATGAAACTTTTTCAGCATCAACCATTGCAAGATTGTATTTTTTTTCAAAATCTGGCATCTCAATAAGTACTTCGGATTTAGCCATCTTGCTCAGCCCTCACAACTTCTTTACCATAGTCTGAAATTCTTGATTTTGAAGATTCTATTTTATCGTTGATGTCTTGAATCAAATAAGCAATGACACATCCAGCTATAAGGAAGTTTGTTGAAATTCCTGCTTGTATCAAATCTTTTAAAGCTGCAAAACTTATTCCAATTTCGTTATTTAAAAACAGTATTGGTGGAAAATTAATAAAGTCTCTTTGACCTGTCCACTCTAAAGGTCCCTGAGCAAGGTTTAGCCACTCTGAAGGCACTATACCCAGTAATATAGCCATCTCAACCCAAACTATAAATGAAAAATAAGTAGCCTTTGCCCAAGTTAATTCTTTTTGATTCCAAACAATAAGCACCATCCCAAGAAGTAATAACTGACTAGCACCAAATGCCAACAGTTGACCAATAGTTTGAGGTAGCCATCCCCTAGGCATCCAGTTAAAGTAATCTATAATCTCCCCTTCAGGAAAGCCAGCAAAGTGTGCAATTAATATACCAATGGTCATTCCACCAATACCTGAGACGATTGAGATAAAACCTATTCTGAATCTAAATTTATAAATTGTATATATCAAATTTCCTCAAACCTTACCTATATATAATATCGTATGTTGGGGACAAATTATAAATTGATTAGATATCTTTTTTTAACATTTTTCGACAATACCAATGCACTTTTTTCCAATATAATAGTAAAGTCAAATTGAATATTTACTAAATATATGAAACTTAAGTTATTTCCAAAAAATGAACAAGAGCTTTCAAAACTTTTTGTTTTGATTTTTCCCCTTACCCTCCTGTTGTCTTCATTCCTCACATTCATAAAAGATTCTTATTTTACTTTTGCAAATTTACTACCAAACAATCAAATTTTTAATTACGGATTTTTAGATCGTTTAAGTGTAAAAACAAGCTTTGGTTTAGTTTTTGTAACAATATTTTGTTTAACATTTACCTATTTGTTTTCAAAATCTCTGGGGCGTGTTGCGGTTTTATTTCCACTATTGTTCCTAACATTACTTGGATTGGTAGGTACTGAATTTTTAGATATTGTTCTTAGCTTTTTTTACCAGGACAACTTAAACATGACTGGAAGTAGTTCTGTTGTACTTTTATTAAAAATTCTTGTAGCATTTGGCTTATTTGGACTGGCCTCTCTTAACTTATTAGCAAAGAAAGAGTCTGCTATTTTTTCAAGTGCTCAATTTATCTATGGAGCAGTTGTTTTTTATTTTTTATCACTATTAGTAGCACGCGGTGAATTAATTGTTTTTACTGACTCCCTTTTAATCACATCCCTGTACACATCAACTCACATATATGTGGGTATTTCATTTATATACTTAGCAATTATTCATTTCCTCATGACGAAGCCAATTGATGCAACACTTTTTAGTAAGACTCTTGCTTCAATTACTTTTTGGGGATTCTTATTTTTACTTCCATGGACGAGTTATAAATACTATTTTGGATCTGTTTTGCCAAATTGGCTAGAAAATGTCTCTATTTATCTCTCTTTAAGTTTATTAATTCCTTTGCTTGCATTTGCTGTTAATTATGTAAAAACAGTGCAGACAAGAGAAGTCGAGATTAACGGCTCCGGTAGTCTTATGAACTTTTCAGTTTTATTATTTTTACTGACAAATGTTCTTCATATAGTTTCTAGTTTTGAAAACTTACTTCCATTGGTTGGTTTAACAAACTTTCAAAATGTTATTACTTATGGATATTATGGATCTCTTGTTATGGGTTCTGTCTCTCTTACTTATTATTTAGTTCCTAAACTATTTGGAAGAACTGTAAAGTACTCACTACTCGAAAATCTTGTGTTTAGCGGTTTCAAGATTACATATTTATTTCTTTTAATGAATAATTTCTTAATAGGTGTTAATTCTGGATATTCATGGAATGCTGCGGCAAATGCTGGTACTCCAGCTATTTACGGAGAAGGGTTCAACATAGTTTGGAATTTAGTAGGAGTAAACTACTCTGCAAATACATTTATATCATTGCTGTTACTAGGTGTGTCAATGTTGTTTTTAATCTCAATACTTAGAGCAGTTAGTTCAGGCGATATCACAACTGTTGAAGAAATGGTTTTTTCTAATGAGTGAGTTAGTCAATAAAGTAGCTGAAATATTAAAAGCTCCTATAGATTTAGTTCAAAGGTCTGCTGAAGCAAGAGCTGCTGCATCAGGCAAGACTGTAGATGAAGTTCTCAACTCTTGGGCAGGTGGAGAAAGTATAGTAACTTCAGCTCCTGTTGAAGAAGAGAAGCCAGCTGAAGAGGCTCCTATTGAAGAAGCTCCTGTTGAAGAAGAGAAGCCAGCTGAAGAGGCTCCTGTTGAAGAAGAGAAGCCAGCTGAAGAGGCTCCTATTGAAGAAATGGTGCAAGAAGTAGTAGACGAAGTAGTCGAGTTAAAAAAAGAAAGTTCTCTGGCTTTCATTACAGGTGTATTATCAATTGCAATATTTACATTCGTATTTGCATTTTTAACTCCAAAAAATCAGTCAATATCAATTGTTGAGAGTTCGTTAAATAATACTGTAAAAGTTTCTGCGGACGTGTTGAGGGGGGCAGAAATTTATAGTGAATTAAACTGTCAGTCTTGTCATACGCAAAATGTAAGAACCCTAATCCCAGATACACAAAATGGAAAAGTTTTAAGTAATAAGTATGCAAATAAAGCATTAATAAAAAATATTGGAAATATTCGACTCGGCCCAGATTTATCTACAAATAGCCTTCGAGAGCCAACTAATAATACCCAGTGGTTAGGGAGATATTTATCCAATTCGTCATCTGTAAATAGAGACATACCACATCCTAATTATGAATTCCTTGACAAAGAGGATTTGGACTACCTCGTAACTTATTTACTATCATTAGGAGGAGCAAATGAGTGAGTTAGTCAATAAAGTAGCTGAAATATTAAAAGCTCCTATAGATTTAGTTCAAAGGTCTGCTGAAGCAAGAGCTGCTGCATCAGGCAAGACTGTAGATGAAGTTCTCAACTCTTGGGCAGGTGGAGAAAGTATAGTAACTTCAGCTCCTGTTGAAGAAGAGAAGCCAGCTGAAGAGGCTCCTATTGAAGAAGCTCCTGTTGAAGAAGAGAAGCCAGCTGAAGAGGCTCCTGTTGAAGAAGCTCCAAAAGAAACCATCTCTGCATCTGTGACTCAAAAAATTACAAATTCCTATTCAGTTGTTAATGAAACAATGGGTATAAAAAGTAACCCAGAGCCATTTTTGCCTAAATGGTTAAATTTTAGTTTTATTGTTATTCCGTTATTTATATTGATTGGTTTAGTCAGTTCATCAAACACTCAAGAATGTGGTGAAAGAGGCATGCTAAACATTGATAGAAAATCCCAACAGGCTGTTAATTGTGATGGCTCACCTTACGAAGGCAGAGGAGTTGCCGCAACAAACACTATCAACTACGTTGCGTTAGGACAAGAAGTGTATGCAGGTGCAGCTGCTTGTGCTGGGTGTCATGGTGGAGGTGGAGGTGGAGGTGTTGGACCTGCATTTACAGGTGGAGCCCTTTATACAACTTTTCCAACATGTGCAGATCATGCAAAATGGATACAGTTAGGTTCTGCAGGATGGCAAGCAGAAGTCGGTCCAACTTATGGAGCAGAAGACACAGTCTCCATAGGAGGTATGCCTGGCTTTCAAGGAAAACTTACTGAAGATGAAATATATGCAGTTGTAGTTTTTGAAAGAGTTGTTTTTGGCGGTGGAAATACTGAAGAAGTGTTAATTGATTGTGGGCTTATTGAAACCGAAGAAGAGGAAGAAGAAGTAACTACAGAAGCAGTGAGTCCGTAATTCATCAATGAAAAAATTTTCATCATTATATATATTTGCCTTTTTTGATGGCCTAGGGGTAGCTTCAGGAGCATTAATTGGATTCTTTTTTCCGCAATTAGTATCAGACATTTTTGGAGCTAATTTTCAAACAAATGATCTAGTATGGTTTAAATTTGTAATGCTTCCTGGTTTTGCGATAAACGTTTTATATATGTTTTTTGCTATTTCAAAAAATAAACGTGCAATTCTTTTATCAAATATTTTAAGAATAATAACAACTATTGGTTTCATAGTTATGTGGAGTGAGGCAGTTGTTCTAAGGTCTTTAATAAATTTAATGATTATTCACCATATTGCTTTTATTTCAGCAACATTTTTTTTATATTTAAAAAAAGAAAAAGCTGAAAAAAATAAAATATCAAGTGAAAAAGAATTTCTACAAGAAAAGTAGTTTGTTTCTTTCGAAAACCTAATTACAATTTTTTTATGCTTCCAGTAATTTATTTTCACTTAGGGTTATTAGTTATTAGTACAGTCTTGTTTTACGTTATTTTATAACAATGGCACAACAAAAAAGACAAAAGAGAGTTGTTGGTTGGAAGGAACATGCAGCTCTACCAGATTTAAAAGTAAAAGATGTTATTGCAAAGATGGATACAGGTGCAAATCTAGCTTCAATAGATGCATCAGAAATAAAATATTCGACAAAAAGTGGAGTAAAGTATGTTAACTTCAAAATTATGAAAAGAAACAATACCGTGAGGAAGACTTCTGCTCCCTTAGCTGGGTTTAAAAGAATAAAAAGTTCTAATGGAGAGGTTGAACGAAGGCCTTATATAAAAACTACATTGTTAGTAGATGGAATTTCAAAAAAAATTGAACTTACTCTCACAGACAGAGGTCCAATGGATTACACAATGCTAATTGGTAGAAAAGCATTAGGCAGAAGATGGGTAGTAAACCCCTCTATAAGTTTTCTAACGGATCCAAACCGGGATAAATAATAATGAAGCTTGGCATTCTTTCCCAGGATATAACACTTTACTCAACAAGCAGATTGAATGAGTCTGCAAAGAAAAGGGGGCATGAAACCGAAGTTGTTAGTTATTTAAGATGTTATATGAATATAGCAAAAGCAAAACCCAGAATATTTTTTCAAGGTAGAGAAATAAATTATGATGTTGTAATTCCAAGAATTGCTGCAACATGGACTTTCTATGGAGCAGCTGTTGTTAGGCAGTTTGAACTTATGGGTTCTTTGTCAGCCAACTCTTCAGCTTCAATCAGTAGGTCTAGGGATAAATTAAGAGCGCTACAGCTAATAGGTAATAGCGGTGTAGAAATGCCTGTTACTGGTTATGTTCATCTTTCAAGAGATATTGAATCTGTTTTAAATACTGTAGGTGAGCCACCATTTGTAATAAAGCTTTTAGAAGGAACACAGGGAAGGGGTGTTGTTCTAACAGAAACAATGGGTGCTGCAATTAGCGCAATTGAGACAATGAAAAAAATTGACGCAAATATTCTTATTCAGGAATTCATTAGTGAAGCAAATGGTGAAGATATACGTGCGATAGTAGTTGGTGATGAAGTTGTAGCATCAATGAAAAGGGTGGCAAAGCCTGGTGAATTTAGATCTAATGTTCATTTAGGTGGTAGAGTCGAAGACTATAAATTAACTGATCAAGAAAAAAATAGCGCAATCAAGGCAGCGAAAGTTCTTGGACTATCAGTAGCTGGGGTTGACCTAATTCAGTCTAAAAGGGGGCCTTTAGTTCTTGAAGTAAACTCCTCGCCAGGTTTAGAGGGTATTGAAAGGGCGAGTGGAGTTGATGTAGCAGATAAAATTATTGAATACTTGGAGAAACAACATTTAACTAGAGACAAATCTAGACCAATCGATATTTAGAAAAGTAATTTTTTTAATATTTTTATTCTTGAAAAGATACCCTCTTCAATAACTTCATTATTTTTTAACAAAACTGGAATTCTTAACAAATATTCTTGATACCCTTCTTCAACGTTTACTTGCTTTATAGACGCAAAGTACCTAAAAACTTTTACTTTATTAAATCCTTTTATGCATAACTGGCATGAATCTGATGTGACAAAAATTAACTCTGACATGTAATATTATGTGATGAGACCTTGGACGTTAGTATTTGTAATTTTATTAATTTTAATTATTTTTATTGCAGGGTCCATTGCCCTATCGAACTTTCAACTTTGAATTTTCAATTTTAATCTTAACTTTAGAACTATCTTTACAATCTAGAAGTTGGCTCGCATTTCCATTACTTACGAAGAATGAAACCATTCCCCATGAGTCTACAACTATACCTATGTCTCTCTCATTATCATTTTCATAGGCTTCGCACCATTTTACTTTAAGTTCATGATTGTCAATTGTGAGGTTTATTACATCTCCAACCTGAAAATTTTTTTCTTTTAATTCTTCTGGTGATATATTTGTTTGACAATTACCAAAGTGATCTACATAAAGAACCTCCCCTTTTATTTCTTTGTCAGAAATATCAGTAAGAGGAATCAAATACTGTTTTAAGTCTTCTAAGTTTAATTCTTTTCCAAATTCTTCAATCTTTAACTGATTGGACGCATACGCAGCAGCAAAAGGAGAAAATATATCTCGTGCATGAAAGGTTTTACCTTCATGTGGAATTATCCAATCTTCATTTTCTAAAGCAAATGCCTGTTTTGCTCCACCAACTGTTGCACAGGCAAGATTTAACAATCCATTATCAGGACCTATCATTACTCCCCAATCGGTTGTTATCGCAATGGGATTTCTTTCTGTCCCAACTCCCGGATCTACCACTGCAAGAAGAACTCCCTGTGGAATATACTGAATAGCTCTCATGAGTAATAAACTGCCATATTTTATATTTTGAGCAGGAATGCCATGAGAAATATCATTAACTTTTATCTCAGGGTCTACTCTATTTATGACACCTTTTACTACACCAACAGATCCGTCATTCAATCCAAAATCAGATGCGAACGATATAATTTTTTTCATTAAATCAATTATAAGATAAGAAAAAACCTTAATAAATTTTTATATGAATTACTTACATTTTGTTTCTTGTGTATTCTAAATATGTTATGGGAACCTTATGAAAAAAATTATTGCTTTTGTTTTAGCACTATTTATTAGTGGTTACTTTTTTGCTGGTTACTACGTTTATAGTCAAGCAGCGTCAGTAACTTGTGAAGTTTGGGAAGGTGATAAAAGTAATAGACCAGACGAATTTTCACTTGCAGAAAAAAATGTATCATGGAATCCCTCTCAATACTTTATCGATAGCTATGAAACTGTAAATATTCCTGTGGAGGGAACAGATGTTGTTTTAAATTCTTGGTGGATGGAATCCCAAAATAATGGTCCCACCATAATTGTTCTACATGGTCTTACAAGTAGTAAATACTCCCCGGATATGTTGTTAGTTGCTGGAATGCTTTATAAGAATGGATTTAATGTTTTAGCTATAGATATGAGAGACCATGGTGACAGTACATGCGAAGATGGTCATCATTCAGCTGGTCAGAAAGAATCAGATGATGTTGTAGCTTCTATAAATTGGTTAATTGATGAAAAAAACATCCCTTCATCAAAAATAGGTATCTATGGATCTTCTCTTGGCGCTTTGGTTGCGCTTTTGACTCCAGCTAAATCAAATAATTTTGAGGCAATGGCACTGGTTGATGCTCCATTTGATTTTGAAACTCTAGTAAGAGAAGAACTTACTTATCAGGGGTTCCCGCCAATACTATTTGAGCCTTTATATCACTATGTTTTATTTTTTGAGAGAATTGATTTATTAGAAAATAGTCCGGCAGCTTCTTTAGAAAATAGTAAAAAACAGCCAATTTTAATTTTTAATGGGTTACAAAGTGACAGGGTGTTACCACACCATACGGATGATTTAATTGAATCAGCAATAAGTAATGGGATAGAAACACAGATTCATCGTTATGAAGTAGGTCACACAAGAGTAATGTATGATTATCCTGAAGAATTTGCAGACTTACTAATTGAGTTTTTCAGTAATGAATTAAACAAATGAAAAAATTAATTATATCTATAACTTCGCTATTAACTTTTTTGCTGATTGGTGCAGGGTGGTATTTTTCTGGTCTTATATATGAAGTTGGTTTGAATCCAGAATTCGCTGATACTCAAGATGTTGGTACTGCAGAAGACAGGGTAGTTGTCGAAAAAATATCATCTAGTTCTATAAGTCTCAATGTTGAGGAAGAACAGTGGGGAGTAATGCTTGAAAATGGTATCTATGGAATCATTGGTCAAAATGGTGAAGGAGTTATTGGAAAAATAATAAATACTGAAGGAAATATTATTGAAAGAGAATTAGTACAAATTAACGGATCTCTTGTTAAGGGAGATAGGGTTTCTTCATCTTCAGGGCTTCTTTTAGATGAAGAAAGTGGAGTCTATAAAATTCTTGGAACATCAGGTTGGTCTGGTCAAGCAACACAAGGCGTTTATACACCTATGTCAGTTGTAGGTCTCGATTATGAAGATATTATATATAAATCTGATATAGGTGATTTCCCAGCTTATTTAACTTCTGAAGGTGAAAACGGAATAGTAATCTTTGTTCATGGTTTTAGAGGAGATTATTCAAGAGAGGTTTTTGCACAACTAAGAGCAAAAGATTTAATGAATGAAGGATTTCGATCAATGGTAATTTCCTATAGAAATGATAGAGGGCTTCCACAAGATCCATCAGGAATATACCAGTATGGTGTATCAGAATGGAAGGATATAGATGCAGCAATTAACGAAGCAAGAAAAATTACTGATAATGTTGTTTTATGGGGTATTAGTGGTGGTGGGGGTCCAGTATCTTCATGGGTAGAAAATTCCAATGATACAAATAAAATAAGTGGAATTATTTTGGAAGCGCCTGTAATAAGTTTTTGGGAAAGTGTAGAAGTTAATGGTGCAGCAAGATTTCCTTGGTTGCCACAGGGCCTCTTCAGTTACTTTAAAGTCGTAACTGAATTACGATACGGAATAGATTTTGACTCTATGGACTTTAGAGATGCTGTAATTAACTCTGATATTCCTACTCTATTATTTCATGGAGATGATGATGAGTGGGTTCCTGTAGAAATGTCAGACGTAATAGCGGAATCCAGAGACAAAAACTTTACCTATATTCGTAGTGAGAATGTTGGACACGTTACGTCTTGGAATGCCGATCCAGAAATGTATGTAAGGGAATTGTCTATATTTCTTAATTCTTTAGATTAAAGATTCATATAGATTTGATAATTCTTTTGAAGTATTTTTCCAGTCATACTTTTTAGAGCTATTTATTGCACTTTTTGAAACATAATTACTAAATTTATCATCGTTAAATATTTTTAATAAAAATTCATTTAAGTACTTATCTTCAAATGATTCTGCAACATAACCATTAATGTTGTTAGTAATAATTTCCTTGAAGGAGCCTTGATTAATACTAATTACTGGAACACCTACTGAATGAGCTTCAATAGCAACAAGGCCAAACGTTTCATACAGCGAACTATGGATTAACACCTTTGATCTATTTAGTAGTTCAACAATCTTACTTTGAGATAAATTGCCGAGAAAGTCTACATGCATTTCTAAATCTAATTCCTTTACTCTTTTTTTAAGCTCTAAAAAGTAATCATCTCCTGAAATACCACTAGGGCCACCTATAAAATAACATTTAAAATCATTTTTTATTTTTCTAAAAGTATTAAAAAACTCTATAGCTTCTATCTGACCTTTCTGTTCCTGTATTCTGCCTATTGATAAAAAAATATTTTCTTTTTTTATACTTTTATCTAGTGAAAATAATTCAGAATCAACACCTGGGTTTATTTGTTTTATCTTTCTTCTGTCAACTTTGTAACTCTCAGAAATCAAAATATTTTCATAATTGGTTGATGCAGTCACAAACTGAGATGAGGACATTACTATTTTTTCGCAATCCGCACGCTCTTTGTTGTAGCCTTCAAGAAAAACTGCGAGGCTATGAGAAGTAAAAATATAAGGAATGTTAAATTTTTTTGAAATATCTTTTGCAATTAATCCTGACATCCAATAATGAGCATGGATAATATCAAAATCTTTAAGGGCAAATGTTTCCTCTAATCTTTTAATAAATTCAATTAAATGGACTTCTTTGTCCTCAGTAGAAATTTCCGGTTCGAATAAATTTAGTGACCTAAATTCTAAATTTTGATTTTTAAAACTTTCAGCCTTCTCAGCAGTTACAACAGTAACCTTGTGTTTTTGAGAAAGATGTTTTGAAATTTGCTGAACATAAATATTTAGTCCACCTGAATCAAATTGACCAATACTACTAAAAGGGGCTGTATGATAACTTATTTGTAAAATATTCATATATTCATCATTAAGTCATATAACTGAACTGAATTTCCACCTAAATCGTACTTATATCTTTCTGTACCCTTTAAAAAGTCAAAAAAAGACATGTTTTCACTTATAAGTTTCTGAATAATTAGGTCATTTATGACAATACCAGGATTTATTGAGTTGAATTCATTATTCCTACTTGAATTGTAGAGGTAGCATCCAAGTTCATTTTCATAACAAAAAGCTGTAGAAAGTATCCCTTTGTCTGTTTCTAGATAGTAAATTTTCCAACCTTCTAACTCCAAAAGATTTTTAAAGTAAGTTTCCAACCTTTTAGTCATAAACTCTCCTTTCTCCCCTTTTGATTGTCGATGTTGTGAGATAAAAATATTAAAAATATCTTTTTTATTAGAGTGCTTCAACTCTGAAGAAATAATTTCATCAGCAAATTTTCTTTTCTTTCTTTTTAACTCATGTCTATTTTTTTTTGTTAAGCTTTTTTGATAATCTTCATATGAGGTTGGTAAAGCAAGATTTACAGATATATCTGATTTTTTAATTCTTACAGATTTATACTTTAACTCTTTAACTAAATCTTGAATTTGAAAAAAATGTAATGAGTCAAAATTAATACTTGTTATATTATTTTCTTTTATAACAGTTGAATCAATTGCGACACTTGGCCTGTAGTCAACTATTTCCCTACTCCCAATATTTACAATAGAACAATTAGAGATCGCAAAATTATCAAATTCTTCTTCAGCGGTATCAAGAATTTGATTTACTAAATCTAGAAATTCTTTTTTTACAAATGGTGATTTTAGAATCTGTTCTTTCACAAATTCTAGAATAAACCATTTACAATATTTAGTGAGTCAACAATATAGAGGGCACAAATAAAAGCGAAAAGATAATCAAATATATATATCTGATCTGATAGCTTTGATGTTAATTTGTACTCAGATCTTATTTTTATAAACATAAATGTTACGAATGTTGTAAAAAGTGCAGTTGCTGAGGCAGCTATTAAAATATTCACGATTACAAAATCATAAAAGCTACTTATTCCTGAAAAAATAATGAATACTAAAAAGAAGTTAAAGAAGAATTGAAAGTTTCCAAATTGAACATTGAAATAAGTTGCTAAGGTTTTTAAAAACAATAAAAGAAGTGTCATGAAGGAAACATAAATAATATTTTCTTGAAATGCACGATCAACAATAAAGCCATTGACCAACATGGCAATTACTGTTGCAAACAAAGAGTTCCCAACTTTAAAAAGATTGATATCTGGCTGAAGTAAAAAATACAGTAAGGTCACAATTAATAGCCCAGAAAAAAGATAAGATAAACTTGTGTCTGGAGAAAGACTCTTGATACTCACAGTTGAAAATGCGATGAGCAGAAGAACAAGTACGACATAAAACTTTTCAGTATTTATGTCAAACTGGGCAATAAGCGTTTCAGTAAGCCATATAAGTGTTAGTCCGACAAAGCATGCTGATATTAAAGGTGTACTAGAAATTACAATGCCAGCAAAGATGGCTAATGATAGAATATATTGGAAGTATCTTAATTGAACTTGAATCATCCTCGCAAAATTTTACTTGAATAAGCTTGAAAATTAAAGTACTTTATTATATAGTTAATAACA
>JAOMBT010000020.1 GCA_028344675.1 Acidimicrobiaceae bacterium
ATAACCTAATGAATATCTAACAAAAACACCCTCCATGATCATTGCATGTTTCCAAAATGATAGTCTTACATAGAACTCAATTTCATCAAGCTTAAGCTCAGAATTGCCTTCATACAGAGTTAATATTGCATCTCTACTTGGAAAACCTTCACTTAACGAAGGTGAATAAATAAATGGAGTATTTTTTTCATTTTTATTAGCCCAAGAAGCAATTACTGTTCCTAGGTCAGCTAGGGGGTCTCCTAAAGTACAAAGTTCCCAATCAACAACTGCTGCTACTGAATTATTTTTTATTCGTACATTATCTAATCTATAGTCACCGTGAACAATACTCACTTTTTGTTGAGATGGCATATTGTCAAAAAGTAATTTTGTAGCAATTTCTAATTCACTTATTTCTCTTACTTTCTGAGCATTAAATTGTTTACTCCATCTATTTAATTGTCTTTCTACATAGTTTTCATGTTTTCCTAAATCTTTTAAGCTAGATTGCTTTACATCAAAAGAATGCAGTTCTGCAAGAGTCGATATAAATGATTTTGTAATAATTTTTTTATCTGAAGTCGAATATTTTTCGGCAATAATATTATCAGCGATTGTCTCGCCATCAACATACTCCATTATGTAAAAATTATCATCACAAACCATCCGATCAATACATAAAAGAATTGGTTTTGGAACTTTTAAATTGTTTTTACTTAATTCAGTAATAATTTTAAATTCTCTTTGCATATTGTGGGCGGACTCAAGTTTTTTCCCAAAAGGAGGTCTTCTTAAGACAAAAACACTTGAATTATCAAAAATTTTATAAGTAATGTTTGATCTGCCTACTTTGAATTGTTCAAATTTAAATTTATAACTCAAATCCGTATTTGAAGAGATGTAATCTCTTATTTTTTTATCAAAAAATTCCATTAATAAATATCTTATGAAATAATTCTCTCGGACTCAAGTTAATTGATAGAATAAAACAATGGATTTTAATTATTCGGAGAAATCTTTAGAGCTTCAGGAAAAACTTCGAAAATTTTTTGATCAATATATTTTTCCTAATGAGCAAGCTTATGAGAATGCTATTGTTGATTCCGGAGATCCTCTTCATATTCCTGATTTATTAAATGAGTTAAAACAAAAGGCAAAAGATCAAAACCTTTGGAATTTATTTTTACCTGATAGTGAATATGGTGCAGGACTTACAAATGTTGAATATGCTCCGTTAGCTGAAATTACTGGTCAGAGTTGGTGGGCACCAGAAGTATTTAATTGTTCAGCTCCAGATACTGGAAATATGGAAATTCTTGCAGAGTTTGGATCCCCAGATCAAAAAGATCAATGGTTAAAACCACTACTTGAGGGTGAAATTCGCTCTTGTTTTGCTATGACTGAACCAAATGTTGCATCATCTGATGCTACTAATATTTCAAGTTCGATAGTTGCTGATGGAGAAAACTATGTTATTAATGGAAGAAAATGGTGGACATCAAATGCAATAAACCCCCGTGCAAAGATCTGTATTTTTATGGGTGTGACTAATCCAGAAAACCCACCATATACAAAACAAAGTCAAGTTCTTGTTCCTATGGATTCAGAGGGAATCACTATTGTAAGACCAATGCACGTGTATGGATATGATGATGGATACACCGGCCACCCAGAATTAAAATTTGAAAATGTAACTGTCCCTAAAACAAATATTATTGGTGGAGAGGGAATGGGTTTTAAAATTGCTCAAGCAAGATTGGGTCCTGGAAGAATCCACCATTGCATGAGAACAATAGGTATGGCTGAAAGAGCATTAGAACTCATGATTAAAAGAACCATGTCAAGAGAAACTTTTGGTACAAAAATTTCTGATCACGGGGTTGTACAAGACTGGATAGCTAGGTCAAGAATAAAAATTGAAGAAGCAAGATTACTAACTTTAAAAACCGCATGGTTAATTGATAACGTAGGCAAGGAACAAGCAAAAATAGAAATCTCAGCAATAAAAGTTGGTGTTATTGAAGCTGCATCATATGTTATTGATAAAGCTATACAAGCACATGGAGCTATGGGGCTCTCTCAAGACACACCTCTTGCCAGAATGGCAGCTGGCGCAAGGACTTTAAGAATTGCTGATGGCCCAGATGAAGTTCATTTGAGATCAATCGCAAAAAGAGAGATAAACAAACATTCATGAATGAAAAAATAGGAGTTATAGGCGGCGGGCAAATGGGAAGTCAAATAGCTGCCTTAGCTGCTATGGCTGGATACGAAACTAGTCTTTATGACGAAAATAAAGAAAATCTAGAATACAGATTTAAATTTGTTGAGAATAATATAAAAAACTTAATTGATAAAAGTATCTACTCTAAAGATAATTTAGATGCATATCACAATAATTTAGAACTTAAATATTCACTTGATGAAGTTGTAGATGATAAGTCTTTCGTGATAGAAGCGGTTGTCGAGAGATTTGATATAAAACTGGAAATTTTTAAAAAGATTTCAAGTTTTATGCAACAAGATGTCGTTATGGCTACCAATAGTTCATTTATTCAAGCTTCTGAATTGTCTAAGCACTGTGATTATCCAGAGAGATTTATAAACATGCATTTTTTCTATCCTCCAATAAGGATGGATTTAGTTGAAATTTCATACCCTGACAATGTTTCTAAAAATGTTTTGGAACGTACAAAAACTGTTAGTAAAAATATGGGCCGATCTGTTGTGGTACTAAAAAAAGAAACTCCTGGTTTTATTGTTAATAGAATGCTCGCAGCATTAGTTGATGAGGCTTATGAACTTTATGATGAAGGCATCGCAGAATTTGAAGATATAGATATTGCAATTAAAAAAGGATTAAACCACCCACTAGGACCATTTGAACTATCAGACTATTCCGGACTAGACATCCATTATTATGCCAAATTAAAAAAGTTTGAAGAATCTGGTGATCTTAGAGATAAACCAAAAGCATTTCTTAAAGACAAGGTTCTTAAAGGTGATTTAGGTGTAAAGACCGGTAAAGGTTTTTACAAATACAATAAAGAATAGCTTATTCGAAATCTTCGTCTTTTAAATTAAATGTAACTTCTTTATTTGATTTAATGATCAATACTATTCTTTCTGTTTGTATAGGGAATGGATATGGTTTGTTCCAATACTTTTCAGATAATTTGTCAATATTATCTCTAGCTTCTTGGCCAGTAATTTCTCCAATTACTTCTCCTCTAATCTCTACAAATTTAAATGGATTATCGTGTTTCCAAATCATCACGGTAACTCGAGGATCTATTTTTACATTTTTGTATTTAACTCTATGAATTTCAGTATTAATTAAAATATTTTCACCATCTGTATCGACCCACATTACATGAGTTTGAGGAACGCCATTTTTAAATAAAGTAGTTAGAGCAGCATAATTCGGTTCCGTTGCCATCTTGATTGTTTTATTGTCTAGTTGCATGTGTTAAATTATAGTTTATGAAGGTTGTTTTGCAGAGAGTAAAAAGCGCATATGTTGAAATTGATTCTATTAAAATTTCTGAAATATCTCAGGGACTTCTGATATTTTGGGGAATAGAAGAAGAAGATACTGATATAGATGGTGATGTTTTGATAAATAAAATATTAAATTTTAGAATATTTTCAGATGAAAATTTTAAAATGAATAAATCAATAATTGATGTGAAAGGTGAAGTTCTAATAGTAAGTCAATTTACACTTGGTGCTAATTTTTTAAAGGGTAATAGGCCGTCTTTTGTTAACGCTAAAAATCCAGATATCGCTAATGAGATGTTTAATAAGATAGTTCAGAAGTTTTCTATAAAAATAAAAACTAAAACAGGCCAATTTGGTTCAATGATGCAAGTAGGTTTAATAAATGATGGACCCTCTACCTTTGTATTAACTTCAAAAAATGGAAAGATTATAAATTAGGCTGATTGAAGATTAATTTTTTTATTTTCTCTTTTTTTTTCAAGTTGTTTATCAAGGTAATATTCATCCCCAGCCCATAAATGCAAACCTAAACCTAGTTTCATTGCACATCGTTTAAAAGCATCTGATTCTGCGTGCTTAGCATTTGAACCATCATTTTTTTGATCGTGTTCTACATCTCCTATTGAAGTTACAGTTACAGGCTTTCCATCAATTTCGACTGTTAACTTTCCAAAACACCCAACAACACTTCCTGTTTTTTCTTGTCTTATTAGTTCTACAACTTCCCAATTAAATGGTCCACAGACTTCTAAAAGCCTTTGTGTAATAACAGGATGTGGAACATAGTTTCCAAATTTTCCTTTAGGTGCTTTTTTTATCCACTCTTTTGGAAACTTTCTAGATAATTCAAATAGTTGTTTCATTTCTTTCTCTCCATTTCTTTAAGATCTTTAGCCCAAACCGGAGCAGTTTCATTATTAGTTTTAATCACTTGTAATTTTGGTTCATCATCCCACTGTTTTTCTATAAAAGTATCTCGTGCTAATTGTTTATCCATCCCTTTTTTGTCAGCTACAGCATCTAAACCTCTTAGTTTTGGTACAAAACTTGTACCACATATCGCTACTAAATTTTCTAATTCACTATCTGATAATTTTTTATCAGTTGCCCAATTAAGTAAGCTTTTAATATCTATTGTTTTAGATTTATAACTTTTTGAATAATTAAAAACAGTATCCGCAATTTTTATAGCGCCTTTTTCTTCGACATCTATTGCAATTTTGTTATCAACAAATTTATTAATTTTATAAGTACTATCTTTCGCTTCTAAAGAAACTCCTCTTGCAATAAACAATTCTTTAGGCTCTTCAATAGCCTGTAGGTCGGTATTTTCTAATTCTTCTTCGCCACTTTTCGCTATATCCCAAATTAAGTCTTTCATGTTCGCCTCCTGTAATTAAGCTGCTTCATCATATATTCTATGACAATTGCAACTGTCATTATGGTCTGAACAAATAAAATTTGCTTTTATACCGGCTGAATTTAATACATTCATTATTTCTCTATCTTTCATAATTTATAACTTACAGATAAGGTGTGACAAAAATATAAATAATTCAATCTTTCTATTAAAAAACTATATATTATGAGGTTGTGATAGTTGAAAAAAACCTCTTTGACTCACATATGTATAAAGAAGTCATCAAGCAATATGATGAGGTCTCTGATTTAATTAATCTTGATTCAAATATCAGAGAAAGACTAAAACTACCACAAAGGTCTCTTGTAGTATCATTTCCATTCAGAAGAGATGAGTATGATGAGGTTGAGACCGTAATGGGTTACAGGGTACAACATGTACTTTCCATGGGTCCAACAAAGGGCGGTATTAGATATGCCCCAGATGTTAACTTAGGTGAAGTAACAGCTTTAGCTATTTTAATGTCTTGGAAATCAGCGATAGTTGGACTTCCTTACGGTGGAGCTAAGGGTGGGGTTGCAATTGATCCGAATCCACTAACACGTTCAGAAAAGCAAAGAGTTACTAGAAGGTATACTGCGGAATTATTACCTATTATTGGTGTTGATAAAGACATTCCTGCGCCTGATCTAGGAACTGATGAACAAACTATGGCGTGGATTATGGATACTTATAGTAACTTTATTGGTTCGCCACAACCAGGTATTGTCACAGGCAAACCAGTATCTATTGGCGGCTCTATTACACGAAGGGAGTCTACTGGAAGAGGAGCAGTTGCAGTAGCACAAGCCGCTATGGAAAAAATAGGTAAAGAGTTAAAAGATTCTGAAGTGGTTGTTCAAGGGTTTGGCAACGTAGGTAGGTATGCAGCACTTGATTGTTACGAAAGAGGTGCAAAGGTTATTGCTGTTAACGATTTAGGTGGTGCTGTAATTAATAAAAAAGGTTTAAACATACCTGAATTATTCAAACATATTGCAAAGACGAATACGGTAAAAGGGTTTAGTGGTGGAGAGCCTTATGATGAACCAATTTTAGAATTAGAATGTAATGTACTTATACCGGCAGCAATTGGAGGAGTAATTACATCGGATAATGCTGAAAAAATAAAAGCGAATGTGATAATTGAAGGAGCCAATTCACCAACAACGCTAAATGCAGATAAAATCTTGAGAGAAAATGGAACTTTTATTATTCCTGATATATTGGCAAATGCGGGAGGTATTACTGCTAGTTATTTTGAGTGGGTACAAAATACTCAAAACTATTTGTGGAAAGAAAAAGAACTTCATGAAAAATTAATTGATGTCATGATTACAGCATTTGAAGAAATTTGGATAATATCTCAAAAACAAAATTGCGATTTAAGGA
>JAOMBT010000021.1 GCA_028344675.1 Acidimicrobiaceae bacterium
CACCATCCTCTAATTCTCTATAGATAATTAAGTTTCCTTCTTCGTCATATTGACCAAGCGCTTTAGCAATCTCTAACATTTTCTCTTCATCGGTTTCAAATTCTTCTAAATCTAAACCAAGTGGAAATTGTTTTATAAAGTCTTTATTTTTTAGTTCTTCTATGTGAAAGTCAAAACATTGGAGCTCTATAGATCTATCTTTTGCATCTATTTTGTTCAGGTATCGATCTGCTGTTATTGAAGTTCCATAATTTCTAACAACCCATTTTTCTCCAATTCCATCAGGAGCACATGGATAGCCACAATTTATCTCAACTGGACTTCTTGAATCTCGATAACTATATAGTTTCGAACCCGACTCTAAAGCAGCTAAAAGAGTTATCGGTTTGAAAGCTGATCCAGGATTTCTTTTTCCTTGTGTAGCTAAGTTATATTGCTCCTCTTCAAAAGGTATGCCAGATGACATTACTTCAATTGCTCCTGTGTAGTTGTTTATGAGTGTAATTACTCCGGTAGGGCGAGGTTCATCAGGATTTTCTTCATCAGGATCAGAGGGCACCCATGTATTCAAAACTTCATTTGCATGTTGCTGTAGAGACAAGTTAAGTGTTACATACACTTTTAAACCACCACCACCAAAGCAATTTGTATCATCTGAGGGACAACCAAAAATTGCTTTTTTTCGTTCCTCTTTACTGTTTCCTAAAATAGCAAATTGAGGATCATTTAATAGTTGTCTTTTTACTTCAGCAACAACGTGTTCAGCTTGTGCAACAAAATTTTTACTTTCTTTTACATTAAGTGGAGCAAGCTTTGCTGACCTAGCCTGAATATCAACTATAAAATCTTCTTTAAGCATTATATTTATCACATCATTACGTCTTTCTAATACACGGTCAGGATATTTTCTAGGATTGTAATAAGCAGGACTTCTTATTATGACCACTAGTGTTGCGGCCTCATCTAATGTCAGTTCTTGAACAGTCTTATCAAAATATTCATAAGCAGCGGATTGGATCCCATATGCTCCTGAACCCCAGTAGATAGAGTTTATGTAATACTCTAAAATTTGATCTTTTGTGTATCTTCTTTCTAATTCTGCTGCAACTACTGCTTCAGCAACTTTCCTTCTAATTGAAATTTCATCACCTACAAATGACTGCTTTGCAACTTGAGAAGTAATTGTAGATCCACCACGTGTAACACCTCTAAGGTTATCGAGTACAGCACTAAGAATTGCAATAAAGTCTACACCTTCATGTTGATAATAATTACTATCTTCTGCAGCTAACAGTGTATTTATAACAAAAGGAGGCACTTCACTTAATGCAATTGGATCGCGGTTTAATCCGTCATGTAGCTCATCAAGAATTTGATTATCAGAAGTATATATGACAGAAGGTTCAGACAAAGAAACAAAGTTTAGTACCATACCCTCAGCTCTAGGAAGAAATTTTTCTTCAAGGTCTGTAACAACTTCCATTCCTGATTTGATAGGTAAGAAAACAAAAAAGCCAATCCATGCTGCAAACATAAAACTAGATAGCAAAAGTAAGAACCCTGCAACATATCGGGAACCGAATCTTGATTTAATTTCTAAATTATGGATTTGTGCCATATAAAAATACTAATCCTTATATGTAACAATATTGTACAATTAAGAATATGGAATTTTCACCAGGCTTAAGAGGAGTTGTTGCTGGAGAAACCTCTATCTCAACAGTTGGAAAAGAAGGTACTTCACTTCGATACAGGGGCTACGACGCAATTGAACTAACTAAGAATAATACTTATGAAGAAGTTGCATCTCTTATAATTAAAGACTCTTTAGATGGTGTCGAGTTCAAAGAAGCATTTACAAAATTCTACAATGCAGCAATTGAAGATGAAGCACTTTCAAAATATATTGAAGATCTAAAATCTTTGCACCCACCGGCTGGAATGCACCCAATGGCTCTACTTAGGACTATTGTATCTGGCGGTGAAGAAATAGACTCTGATACAGAAATTGAACTTGCGGCAAGAATTAGTGCAACTGTCTGTTTTGCAATTGCTTCTTATCATAAATCTGATACAAGCATTCTTTCGGAAAGGTATTTGGTTGCCAGTTCACTTTTGCCAAATGATGCTAGTGATGAAATGCTTGAAGCATTAGACGATATGCTTATCCTTTATGCTGAGCATGGTTTTAATGCATCAACTTTTGCAACACGAGTTACCGCATCTACAAGAGCAGATTTAACTGGCGCAATTGTTTCAGGTATAGCAACCTTAAAAGGAGAATTGCATGGTGGAGCAAATGAAAGAGCAGTTGAGTTAATAAATAGTTTTAATACAGTAGATGAGGCTGAACAAGGAATATATGCACTTCTTGATGAAAAGAAAAAAATTATGGGGTTTGGGCATGGAGTGTATAAGGTTCAAGATCCAAGAAGTCCAGTTGTGAAAAACTGGGTGGAAAAGTTAGTTGATAATGATTTTTCCAAAAATAGATTCGAAATAGCAAAAAAGATTGATGAAATTATGGACACTGAAAAAAATCTTTTCCCAAATGTTGATTTTTATGGTGGTTTGCTTCTAGCAGAACTTGGGTTTGAGATTGATTTATTTACACCAATATTTGTTGCAGGTAGATCTGTAGGGTGGGCTGCGCATTATTTTGAACAACGAGAGCAAGATATATTGATTAGGCCAGCTGCTAAGTATATTGGTCCCTCTGAAAGATAGTTTTTGGAATCAAATAATTTAGATGTTCAAATTTTAGATTACTTATCTAACCATCTAGAAAACGAAGACAATCATTTTTTTTCAGCAAAAATAGCCATCTTAGATACAATTGGATGCATCGTTCATGCTAGTAGTTATGACAATGTTCATAGTTTTGCAGCTGGAGAGACTTCAGTAGAGGTATTTAATAATCCATTTAAAACAGTTAAAAATTTTAATTCTATATTAGATAGTACATGGTACTTAACTGTCTTAACAAGATGGTTTGATTACAACGATACATTTTTAGCAAAAGAATGGGGCCACCCATCCGATAACTTTGGCACAATTTACACCTATTTTCAAAAAAATCACAATTATAAATTTGTTGATTTTACAACTGCTTTAACAAAAGCATACGAGATACAAGGCTCACTTTGCTTAGGTACATCTCTAAATAAATTGGGTTTTGATCATGTATTTTTTGTCAAATTAGCATCAGGATCTGTTTTCTCTTATTTACTTAGTGGCGGAAACAGTGACATCTTAAAAAGAACTGTAAATAATATTTTAATGGATGGGCCTAGTTTAAGGGCATATAGACACTTTCCAAATGTTGGTAAAAGGAAGAGCTGGGCAGCAGCAGATGCTGCAAAACGAGGTATTGAACTATCACAAATTAGCGGCACAGAAGATGAGATATACGACACAATCCAAAATCAAGAAGATTGGGGTTTTGAGAATACATTTATGAAAAATTCAGGACTAAGTTTTGGGAAAGATTTAGATGATTGGGTTATCCAAAATGTTTTATTTAAAGTTCTTTATCCTGCAGAATTTCATGGGCAGTCAGCGGTTGAAGCTGCAACCCAGCTCAGTTCAGAATTTAACCAAAATAGAGCTAAACTCGACAAAATAAACGTACACACACATGAGCCTGCTGTAAGAATTATTTCAAATAAAAAGGAATTAAAAAATGCTTCTGACCGAGACCACAGCTTAGAATATATGGTTGCTGCGGCACTCTTGTATGGAGATCTAAAATATGAAATGTATGAGGATAATTTTTCTGGCTTAGCTGAGATAAATGAATTAAGAAAGAAAATTCACGTACAGGAAGAGCCAAAATTTACGCAAAAATATTATGAATTTTCAAAAAGACATATATCAAATTCAATTGAAATTTTATATAATGACAATACTCGTTCTGAACAAATGACAATTGAAAACCCTATTGGCCACCCATCGAGACGAGAGGAAGCTATCCCTTTATTAAAAGAAAAATTTATTCAAAATGTGGAAAGTATTTTTTCGCTAAAAAAAGCAAATCATGTATGGAATGAAATTTTAAATTTGAAAAAAGATGATGATGTTGCGCAATTATTTTCTATTCTTATAGAAGATGAATGAAATTTATTTATTAGTAGGAGGTGAAGCAACAAGACTTCAGCCC
>JAOMBT010000022.1 GCA_028344675.1 Acidimicrobiaceae bacterium
TTTTGATAATGTTTCGATTAAATCAAAAGATTGAGTTTGGACTAATAATATAGAGTCATCAACTAAATCTTCGTAATTAATTGTATTGATAATATTGTCATCCTTAAGATTATCAATAGTCAAGAAAATATCTATTAGAAATCTTTGTTCATTATTTTTTTCAATTTCATAAATACCATGTTTGCCAAATGCCTCAATACCTGTGATATTTATGTCAAAAGACATAAACTAAACAGATGGTATTAATGCTATGGCTTTTGGTGATAGAGGCTTTTCAAGTATTTTTTCAAGAATTGTTCTAGAAAGTATTGGATCATCTAAAAGCTTTGAATATATTAAATATCCTGCAAGTATGCCGGGCACTTCTTCGTCGAGATATTCTCTATGTATTAATAACTTTCTTTCTTTATCTAAGAGGGCCTCTTTAATAGCTTCAAATATTATATCTAAGGATTCAGCTGGCACTTCTTCACTTAAAGGATAGTGATAAGTTCTAAATCCAACTTCTTGATAGTTTTGTAAATTAAAATCTGTGTCGAGTAACGAAAATATTGCATTAATACCCTGACTTTTAAGCCATTGAATCTCTTCTTCTCTTCTAATTTTACGAGGGGTTAAGCCACCACCACCTATACATTCTGATACAGCTAGTTTTCCCTCTATAATCCAATGAAAGTCATTTGGTTTTAAGCCTGCCATATTTCCTTTCCATAAGCTAATAATATCTTACACCAATTACTAATTTGTAAGATGCATTCTTACTAACGTAACTCCGGAATTAATACAGTGTTCAAATATTTCTTTTTTACTGAGTTTTAATTTCTTACTAAATTTTTTTCTAGAATATCCAACAACTACAGGTATATCATTAACTAAATCATTAATATTCATTAATAAATCAATAGAATCTTGTTCAAACTTGCCGAATCCTAATCCTGGGTCTATGTAAATATTTTCTTTTTTAACACCTTTATCAATTACATAGCTCACCCTTTGTTCTAAATGTTCTAAAACTTCACCTGAATTATTTCTATAGTTCATCTTCTCATGTAAGCTTTTTGAATCCGGATGTCTGTGAACAATGATGACATTACATTGATATTCTATTGCAGTATTAATTAACTCGTCATCATGAAATCCATTGACATCATTTAGAATTTTAAAATTATTTTTGAGTGCAAGTTTTGCAACTTCAGGGTTGGAGGTATCAATTGATAATGTAAAATTACTTTTCATAAGATTTAAAAAGTAATTCAGTCTTATAACTTCTTCTTTAGTGGCAACTTTGTCATATCCGGGTTTTGAAGATGCACAACCAATATCTAAATTATTAATTTTATTTTTTTCAGCAAAATCTAGTAATTTTATTAATTCATTTTCTTTTTTATAAAGTCCATCTCCAGAAAATGAATCAGGAGTGAGGTTGACTATTCCTAGAATATTTTCAGAATTTCTAATAAAAGTTTTATCTAAGTCCAAAATTGACTTTCTATTTAAAATTCAGGAGTGCTTCGTTTCTTAGAGTATGGTCTATTTCATAAATCCCTGTCGCAAAAGTAGTTATAACATCTGTAAATGAATCTCCACTATTTAAAAACCCAGAGCATGAGTGCTTAGCATTAGTTCTTACAAATACTCCCCTAGGGTTAAGCGTGCTATCTATTTCGTTTGCTATTTTTTTAGTCAAAGTTTCTTGAATCGTTAGGTTGTCTGAGAGATGGCGTACCAAATCATCAAAGCGAGATATTCCAGCAATCTTTTTTTGAGGATATAAAGCTATGTCTACAGTGCCAAAAAATGGAAGCAAATGATGCTCACACAAACTAACAAAATTAATTCCATTAAGGTAAATAGGCTGACTGTGTTCAACTTCTTGTAAATGTTTGAATATTTCTACTGTTGATGTTTTGCTTGATAGTTTTTCATCAAGTTGAGTTAAAAATTTTTTAGATAAATCTAAAACTTCATCTGTACTTTTGGTTGTTTTAAGTTTAATAAACTCTGCGAGAGCATTCTGAATGTCAATTTTAGTTTGGTTACTATCATCCATTATGCTAGTTTTAAGTTTTTTCCTGTCCCTGAGATTTTTACTTTTTTAATAGTTTTAAAAACCTCTGCAACGTCATTTTTATTCAATGTTTCTTTTTCCATTAACTCTTTTACCATCGCATCCATTTGTTTTTTAAATTTCTTTAATATCTTGCCAGCAATTACATGGGCGTCATTTAAAAGATTACGTACTTCTTCATCAATTGAAGAAGCAACTTCATCAGAGTAATCTTGTTGTCTTCCATAATCTCTTCCTAGAAATACTTCGTTTGAGCCTTTTCCATAAAGCATCGGTCCTAATTTGTCACTCATGCCAAACTCCATAACCATTCGTCTTGCAATGTCAGTTGCTTTTTCAATATCATTCGATGCACCAGTAGTTGGATCGGCAAATATTAACTCCTCTGCGACCCTACCTCCCATTAACATTGCCAACCTATCTTTTAATTCTGCTTTTGAGGAAAGATATTTTTCTCTGTCAGGCAAAGCTTGCGTGTAACCTAATGCTCTTCCTCTAGGTATTATGGTAACTTTGTGAATAGGATCTGCATGAGGAAGAGCCCAACCTACAAGAGCATGTCCAGTCTCATGATAAGCAATTATTTTCTTTTCTTCTTCAGTCATAACTTGACTTTTCTTTTCAGGACCTGCCATAACTCTATCGATAGAGTTTTCAATATCCACATTTCCAATAGTTTTTTTATCTTTTCTAGCTGCTAGTAGTGCGGCTTCATTTAAAAGGTTTGCTAAATCTGCACCCGTAAACCCAGGAGTTTGTTTGGCTAAAGTTTCAAAATTTACATTCTTAGCTAAAGGTTTGTCCTTTGCATGAACTTTCAAAATTTGAGTTCTGCCTGCTAAATCAGGTCTACCAACAATTACCTGTCTATCAAATCTACCTGGTCGTAATAATGCAGGATCTAAGACATCTGGCCTGTTCGTCGCAGCCATTAAAATAACACCCTGGTTTGCTTCAAAACCATCCATTTCCACAAGCAGTTGATTTAAAGTTTGCTCTCTTTCATCATGCCCACCCCCAAGACCAGCTCCTCTCATTCTTCCGACGGCATCAATCTAAAAATTATTGCTGGAGAAGCCTCCTTAGCTTTTTTAAATAAGTCACGAACTCTACTTGCTCCTACTCCCACAAACATCTCGACAAAGTCAGAACCAGAGATGCTATAAAAAGGAGCTTCAGCTTCTCCCGCAACCGCTTTTGCTAGTAGTGTTTTCCCAGTTCCTGGTGGGCCGACTAAAAGCACACCTTTAGGTATTTTTGCTCCAAGTTTGTTAAATTTCTCAGGAGATTTTAAAAATTCTTTAATTTCCTCAAGTTCTTCTTTTGCTTCTTCAACACCTGCAACATCAGCAAAAGTAACTTTGGGTGATTCTTCATCAAGTTCTTTTGCTTTTGATTTACCAAATTGCATAATTTGGTTTCCGTTGGATCTTACTTGTGAAAACATATAAAACATGAATGCAGCTAGAAATAGCCAAGGTAGAAAAGCAAACAAATAATCTTGTAAGCCTGCTGGTTCAGTATCTGTATTAAGAACTATATCTTGATCTACAAGAATTTGAAATACCTCTCCCTCAAAACCTTCTGGATATTCAGTTTGGTAAACCTTATCATCGTTAAACAATTTAAATTCAACGAGATTAGATTGTTCTTTTATTGTTGCTTCTGCAACGGAGCCTGACTGTATATCATTTTTAAAAACTGTAAATGATTTACTTTCAGGTGCATTTACAGATGCGTTATATTGCTGAACGCCAAAAAATATTAATAGGCCTAAGCCAACATAG